>JAWVEZ010000207.1:0-7115 GCA_033856455.1 Solirubrobacterales bacterium
TGAGCGCTGCGCTCGGCGAGCCGCTCGCTCAGCACCCCCTCCCCTCCCCCGACCTCGAGCACGACGTCCCCCGGCTCGAGCGCGGCATCGGCCACGATCGCCTCGAGCAGGTTGGGGTCGGCGAGGAAGTTCTGCCCGAGCCGGACCACGAGCCCGCCTACCAGCCGAACAGGGCGCGGGCGTTGGCCTCGACCGCCCGCTCGAGCTCGGCGTAGGAGACCCCGCGCTCGGCCGCCACGACCTTCGCCGTCTCGACCACGTTGGCGGGCTGGTTGCGCTTGCCGCGCATCGGCTGCGGCGCCAGGTAGGGCGCGTCGGTCTCGACCAGGATCCGGTCCTCCGGGACCTTGGCCGCCGCGAACCGCAGCTCCTTGGCGCTGGGATAGGTGACGTTGCCGGCGAACGAGCAGTACCAGCCGCGCTCGGCCGCGTCGGCGACCCGCTGCGGGGCGGAGAAGCAGTGCAGGATCACCGTCGCGCCCGCGGCGCGCTGGTCGAGCGTGGCGAAGATCTCGTCGACCGCGTCGGTGCTGTCCTCGGGGTCGCGCGCGTGGATCACGATCGGAAGCCCCAGTTCCACGGCGACCTCGATCTGGCCGGCGAAAGCGCGCCGCTGGTCATCCGGGGCGGCGGTGTCGCGGTAGAAGTCGAGCCCGGTCTCGCCGATCGCCCGCACCTGCGGGTGGGCGCCGAGCCGCAGCAGCTCGGCCGCCGCCGCGTCGTCGAACCCGGTCGCGTCGTTGGGATGGCGGCCGACGCTGGCGAAGACGCCCTCGTGGCGCTCGGCCTGAGCGATCGTCGTCGCGTTCGACTCCTCCTCGAGCCCGATGCTGAGCAACCGCCCGACCCCTGCCGCGGCGGCAGCGCCGACCAGCTCGCCCTCGTCGCCCTCGCAGAGAAAGAGGTGGGTGTGGGAGTCGATCACGGCGACCCACACTACCCACCCCTTCCCGCCTCGCGGCGCTGCTCAGCAGGCGAATTCCGGCACTTCGTCCGGCAGGTTCGGGACCAGCAGCTCGAGCCCGAGCGGGACGATTCCGCCGAGCGCGGTGTCTTCGAGGGAGCCGATGATCCCGTTGGCCTGGGTCGTCAGGTCCGCGGTCTGTTCGCAGAGAGCACCGACGCTGGCAATGGTGTCGGTCAGCGTTTCGTTGCTGACGCCCGCGAGGGTCGCTTCGAGCGACGCGACCCTCGTGCTCAGTTCGGTGACCTGTTCTTCGAGCCCGCTCGTGCCCGCCGGCACGGGCGCGCCCTGAGGCCCCGGCGTGCCGTTCTGCCCGGCCACTCCGGCGGGACCGGTCGCGCCCCAGTTGACCTTGCGCTCGCCGCGTTTGCACTTGCCCTGCTTGGCGACCAGCCTGACGCTTCCCTTCGCCTTTCCCTTCGCCTTGTAACAGGCGTAGACCTTCCCGTCCTTGCCGACGATCTTGGCTGCCGACGCGGACCCGACGAGCCCGGCGAGGAGCAACGCCACGACCGCCAGCGGGATGGCGACCAAAAGGCCGCCGCGATGCGAGAACCGACCTTGGAGTACTGCGATGTCTTTCATACGGAGATCATCGGTCAAACATTCCTTGACATACATCGCACAGCCGTCCAGAGAGACTTTCTAGGAGTCGATCTTCGGGAACAGCGCCGGCGTGCGCTCGACCGCCTGGCCGCCGGGCCGGGAGCCGAGCTCGGCCAGCTCGCGGCCCGGTTCGGCCAGCGCCGCCAGCAGCGTCTCCGTCGTCGCCGGCAGGTATGGGACGAGCAGCAGGGTCGTCACCCGCAGGCCCTCGACCAGGTTGTAGAGGACCTCGTCGAGGCGCTCGGGGTCGGCCTCGTCCTTGGCCAGCACCCACGGCTGCGTTTCCTCGACGAAGCGGTTGAGCCGGCGGACCAGCTTCCAGACCTCCTCCAGCGCCTGCGTCAGCTCGGCCCGGTCGAGCAGCTCGCTGAAGCGGGCGACGACGCCCTCGAAGTCCTCCGCCAGGGTCGCGTCGACGGCGGCGACCGGGACGGTGCCGTCGCGGTAGCGGTCGACCATCGCCAGCTCGCGGCTGGCGAGGTTGCCGTAGTCGTTGGCGAGCTCTGGCTCGTAGCGCCCCTCGAAGCCCGCGGTCGAGATCGAGCCGTCCTGGCCGAAGCTGACCTCACGGAACAGGTAGAAGCGCAGAGCGTCGGCGCCGAAGCGGTCGATCACCTCGAACGGGTCGAGCACGTTGCCGAGGCTCTTCGACATCTTTTTCTCGCCCATCAGCAGGTAGCCGTGGATCGTCATCCGCCGCGGAACCTCGAGGCCGGCGGCCATGCAGAGGCCGGGCCAGATCACCGCGTGGAACTTGAGGATGTCCTTCGCCAGGACGTGCAGGCTGGCCGGCCAGAAGCGCTCGCTCAGGTCCTCGCCCTCACGGGCGAAGGTCAGCGCGGTGACGTAGTTGAGCAGCGCGTCGAACCAGACGTACATCCGCTGCTCGGGGTCCCAGGGCAGCGGCAGCCCCCACTTCAGGTCCGGCCGCGAGAGCGAGACGTCTTCCAGCCCCCCTTTGATGAAGGCGACCGCCTCGTTGCGACGGAAGTCGGGGACGACGAAGTCCGGCTGCCCCTCGTACAGCGCTTCCAGCTTCTCCTGGAAGGCGGAGAGGCGGAAGAACCAGTTCTCCTCGCGCACCTTCTCCAGCGGGATCTCGTGGATCGGGCAGGTGTTGCCCGGCCCCAGCTCACGCTCGGTTTTGAAGTCGGCGCAGCGCGGGCAGTACCAGCCCTCGTAGACGCCCTTGTTCACCCAGCCGTTGTCGTAGACCCGCTGCATGATCTCCGCGACCTTGGCCGTGTGCCGCGGGTCGGAAGTCCTGATGAAGAAGTCGTTGGAGGCGTCGATGATCGGCAGCAGCGCTTCGAACTTGGCCGCGTTGCGGTCGGCCAGCTGCTGCGGCGAGATCCCCTCGCGCTCCGCCGCCAGCTCGATCGGCTCCCCGTGCTCGTCGGTCCCGGTGAGGAAGAACACGTCCTCGCCGCGCTGGCGCATGTGCCGAGCGAGGATGTCCGCGGCCATCGTCGAGTACGCGTGCCCCAGGTGGGGCTCGGCGTTGACGTAGTAGATCGGAGTGGTGACGTAGTAGCTCATACGTTCACCAACGTTATGTGACGGACGAGCGCTACCGCCGCGCCTCGCGCCCGGTCAGGGCTTTGTAGAGGTCGTTGGCGCGGGTGCCGGTGAGGGCGGCGACGACGGAGGCGGCGGCGCGGGGGCGGGCTCCCGACTGGACCAGGTGGCGCAGGGCGTCGACCGCGAAGCCGACGTCTTTGTCCTGGGTCGCCGACTCGGTCGGGCCGATCACGAGGACGATCTCGCCTTTGACGTCGCCGCGGAAGCGGCGGGCGAGTTCGCCGAGCGAGCCGCGGGCGACCTCTTCGTGGACCTTGGAGATCTCGCGGCAGACGGCGGCGTCGCGGTCGGGGGCGAGCTGGGCCAGCGCCGCCAGGCTCTCCCCCACCCGGCGCGGGGACTCGAAGGCGACCACGGTCTCGGTCGAGCGCAGGACCCGCTCCATCTCCCCCGCCCGCCGCGGCAGGAAGCCCTCGAAGCGCCAGCGGTCGGTCGGCAGGCCGGAGGCAACCAGGGCGACGGGGACGACCGAGGGACCGGGCAGGACGGTCACCTCGAGGTCGCGTTCGATGCAGCGGTGGATCAACTTGAAGCCGGGGTCGGAGATCGCCGGCATGCCGGCGTCGGAGACCAGGGTGACGACGTCGCCGCGCTCGATCCGCTGCGCCAGCTCGGTCGCCCGGGCGGTTTCGTTGCCCTCGTGGTTGGAGACCATCCGCGGCGCCGGCCGGATCCCCAGCCGGTCGAGCAGGCCGCCGGTCTTGCGCGTGTCCTCGCAGGCGATGAAGTCGGCGCCGACCAGCGCCTCGCGCATCCGCGTGGTGACGTCGTCGACGTTGCCGATCGGGGTCGGGCAGACGATCAGGCGGCCCGGCATCAGCCGCCACCCCGCTCGAGCTCGATCCGGGCCAGCGCGGCGGCGCCGATCATCCCGGCGTCGTTGCCGAGCGTCGCCGCCAGGACCGGGGTCTCGTTCATCGGCCGCAGCGCCCGTTCGCCGACCTCGCGGCGGACCGAGTCGAGCAGCAGGTCGCCGGCGGCGATCACGCCGCCGCCGATCACGATCGCGTCCGGCTCGAAGATGTTGGCGAAGCTGGCGCAGGCGACCCCGAGCCGGCTGCCGATCAGGTCGAAGACGCCGACAGAGGTCTCGTCGCCGGCGATCGCCGCCTCGGTCACCGCCTTGCCGTCGACCGTCTCACCGGCGGCGAGCAGCTTGCCGATCGCCGAGTCGGGGGCGGATTCCGCCGCCGCCTTGCCCTCGCGGCCGAGCGCCGTGCCCGAGGCGAGCGCCTCGACGCAGCCGTGGTTGGGGCAGTTGCCCTGGCAGGGCGGTCCGTCGGCCTGGATCACCGTGTGGCCGAGCTCGGCGCCGGCCCCGGTAGCGCCGCGGTAGACCTCGCCGCCCAGGATCAGGCCGCCGCCGATCCCGGTCCCGATCGTCAGCATCACCGTGTTCGGCTTGCCGCGGGCCGCGCCGTAGAGGAACTCGGCCAGGGCCGCGACGTTGGCGTCGTTGTCGATGAAGACCGGCAGCTCGACCCGCTCGGAGATCAGCTTGCGGATCGGCAGGTCGGCGATCGGCAGGTTGACGGCCCCGACCGCGATCCCGGTTTCCTGGTTGATCGTCGCCGGGATTCCGAGCCCGACCGCGACCGCGTCCGGGCAGGCTTCGTGCGCCTCGTTGACCTCGCGGACCAGCAGCTCGACCAGCTCGTCCTCGGTCTGGCCGGTCGATGCCTCGCGGCTCTCGCTGAGCACTTCCGTCCCCGAAAGGGCGCCGACGAGCATCTTCGTCCCGCCGAGGTCGACGCCGATCGTTTTGGCCTCGCTCACGGGCGAGAGGCTAGCCGTCCGACGCCCGCAACGACGCGTTGGCGGTTTTTGCGGAACTTGGACCGTCTATTTTGTTTCCTTCTCGATGCCCGACGATGGCGACCAACGGCCGTCGGGGCCGCCCGACTACAAGGTCTACCGGTCCCGCAAAGGCTTTTTATCGCGACTGAGGTCGCCCGACCTTTCCCGCTTGCGGGGCGGGTCGAAGCCGCCTGGGAAGAAACCGCCGCGGGGCCCGGGTGACCCTGGAGACGGCGAGCGCAGCCCCGGCCGCCGGCGCCGCGAGCGCGCGCCCGGTCGCGGCGGTGTCACCCCGAAGCGGGTCCTCAAATGGGTCGGCCTCGCCGCTTTGGGATGGATCTTGCTCAGCCTGCTTGCCTTCGGCGTCTCCGCCCAGCTGCAGTCGTTCAAGCTCTCCGGCGAAGCCAAGGACACCCTCCACGGCAACCCCTTCCTGCTGGTCAGCCCGCAGACGATCCTGGTGATCGGGACCGACGCGCGACCGCCCGGCGTCGACGACGGCGCCGAAGCCTCCGAGCAGTGCTTCGAGCAGCAGTCGAAGGGCGAGAAACCGCACGCCCCTTGCGAAATTGGTGAATTCCGCGCCGACACCCTGATGCTGATCCGGGCCGGCGGCGGCGCCTTCCGCAAACTCTCGATCCCGCGCGACGTCTTCGCCGAGATTCCCGGCGAGGCGCCGACGAAGATCAACGCCGCCTACTCCTTCGGCGGCGCCGCGCTGCAGATCAAGACGGTCGAGCAGTTCCTCGGCATCGAGATCGACCACGTCGCGATCGTCGACTTCACTGGCTTCGAAGACCTGATCGACGCGGTCGGCGGGGTCGAGGTCGAGGTCCCGGTGAAGCTCTGCGCCGACATCGCCGGCGGCGCCGGCGGCGGCCAGGGCGGCCAGTCGATCCGCCTGCACAAGGGGACCAACACCCTCGACGGCGAAAAGGCGCTCGCCTACTCGCGCGTCCGCAAGCCGAGCGAATGCCCCGGCACCGGCCCCAGCGCCTTCTCGCTCGGCTACGACGACCTCGACCGCGCCAAGGCCCAGCAGTCGGTGATCAACGGGATCAAGGACCGGCTCACCGACCCGCTGCGCATCCCCTACAACTTCGTCAAGGGCCCGATCATCGGCTGGGAGGCCCCGAAAGCGTTCGTCAGCGACATGGGCTTCTTCACGATGCCCCAGCTGGTCCTCGCCGCCGGGATCGGCGGCAGCGGCGACACCGAAGTGCTCTGCGGCGACCTTGCCGACTCCGGCTGCGGCTTCGGCCCCGAAGGCTCGATCGAAGTCCCCGAGGACGTCCGCCGCCAGGCGGTCAAGAAGCTGATCGACGGCTAGCCCGTCGCTGCCGATCGCGCCCTAGTCGGCCTTGGCGGTGGCCTTCGACTCGCTCTTCGAGTCGCTGGAGCCGGAGCTTGAGCTGGAGTCCGAGGAGCCCGAGTCAGACGACTTCGAGTCCGAGGAGCCCTCGCTCGAGGACGCGGCGGCCGCGCCCTTCTTCTTCTTGCCGTAGTCGGTGTTGTAGAAGCCGGAGCCCTTGAAGTGGACCGCCGGCGAGTGCAGGACGCGGACCGCCGGGGCGCCGCACTCCTGGCACTCCGTGAGCGGCTCGTCGCTCATCTTCTGCATCACGTCGAAGAGGTGGCCGTTCTCGCATTTGTACTCGTAGATGGGCACGCGGTGCGGGATTATCGCAGCCGCTACGGTTCAGCCCATCATGGGCAGCACGGAGCAGGGGACGAAACCGACCGAGGTGACGATGGAGGAGATCGTCGCGCTGTGCAAACGGCGCGGCTTCGTCTTCCCCTCTTCGGAGATCTACGGCGGCGTCGGCTCCACCTACGACTACGGCCACTACGGCGTCCTGCTCAAGGGCAACGTCAAAGCCGAGTGGTGGCGCTCGATGCTGCAGGAACGCGACGACATCGTCGCGCTCGACTCGGCGATCATCCAGAGCCCCAAGGTCTGGGAGGCATCCGGCCACCTGGCGGGCTTCTCCGATCCGCTGGTCCAGTGCCTCGGCGACTGCAAGAAACGCTGGCGCGAGGATCACCTGCGCGAGGCGGTCGAAGCCGAAGGCGGCGACCCCGACGCGGAGCTGCGCTGCCCGCAGTGCGGCGGCGAGCTCTCGGAGCCGCGCCAGTTCAACCTGATGTTCGAGACCCACGTCGGCCC
>JAWVEZ010000208.1:0-10158 GCA_033856455.1 Solirubrobacterales bacterium
GATTACTCACGTGTTACTCACCCGTTCGCGGCTTGGCCCCAGAGCAAGCTCTGGTTCGTCGCACCACTTGCATGTGTTAAGCACGCCGCCAGCGTTCGTCCTGAGCCAGGATCAAACTCTCCGTGAAGTGTACTTCTACAGAGAGCCTGTCAAACCTATATGGCCGCCGAGTACACAAGTACGACGGCCGGTATGACGAGGTAAATCAAATGCCACCCAACGCGCTGGCGCGCCGGGTGTTCGGGCTCAAACATTCCGCAGACCTGTTGATGGGTCCACGGAGTGCACGCTGCTCAGTTTTCAAAGACCGTTGCGCCTCCGCGACGTGATTCGTCGCTCTCAGACGCCGGGGCCCCACAAGGGAGCCCCAGAGGGCGAATAAATATAGCGCTTTGGGAGGCCTTTGTCCAGCGCCACCGGCAGCGTTCTACTCAGCCGCACCGACAAGCCGCACGAAGCGCCGCTTGCCGACCTGCAGCACCCTACCGATTAGCTGCTCGCGAGGCATTTCGAGCACGTCGACGGCGACCGGCTCCCCGTCCAGCTTGACCCCGCCCTGCTTGATCAGGCGGCGCGCCTCGCTGGAGCTGAGGCCAAATCCGGCCCCGATCAGCTGCGGCAGCGCCACCGCCCCGCCTTCGCCGTTGCCCGCCTCCAGAGCCAGCTCCTCGATCTCCTCGGGCACGCCGCGGTCGACGAAGACCTGGTTGAAGGCCCGCTCGGCCCGGGCTCCACTGCCCTCGCCGTGGAAGCGGTCGACGATTCGCCGGCCGAGCTCGCGCTTCGCCTCGTTGGGCGGCCCCGCCGGCGTCTCCGTCCCCAGCAGCAGGCGGAAGTACTCGTCCATCGCCTTGTCCGGGATCGACATCAGCTTGCCGAACATCTCCTCCGGCGGGTCGGTGACGCCGACGTAGTTGCCGAGCGACTTGCTCATCTTCCGCTCCCCGTCGGTCCCGACCAGGATCGGCATCGTCATGATCGATTGCGGCGTCTGGCCGTAGGAGCTCTGCAGGTCGCGGCCGAACAGCAGGTTGAACTTCTGGTCGGTCCCCCCGAGCTCGAGGTCCGCCTCGATCGCCACCGAGTCGTAGCCCTGCAGCAGCGGGTAGAGCAGCTCCAGGGCGGCGATCGGCTGGTTCGCCTTCAGCCGCTTCTGGAAGTCGTCGCGCTCGAGCAGCCGGGCCACCGTCGTCTGCGCCAGCAGCCCGAGCAGCGCCTGCGGCTCCATGTTCAGCCACTCGCTGTTGCGCCGCACCTCGGTCCGCTCGCGGTCGAGCAGCTTGAAGGCCTGCTCCTGGTAGGTGGCGGCGTTGGCCTCGATCTCCTCCGGGCTCGGCAGCGGCCGGGTGCTGGAGCGGCCGCTCGGGTCGCCGACCCGGGCGGTGAAGTCGCCGATGATCAAAACGACGGTGTGGCCCTCGCGCTGGAAGGCGGCCAGCTTCTCCAGCACGACCGTGTGGCCGAGGTGGATGTCGGCGGTGGTCGGGTCGATCCCGAGCTTGACCCGCAGCGGTCGGTCGCCGGCCAGTTGCTGCGCCAGGCGCCCCTCCGGCAGGACGTCGACGGCGTTTAGCGTCAGATCCGGCACGGCCGCAATGCTAGACTGCCGCCTCCGCTCGGCGCACCGATCTGGTCGTCGGGCGTTCGTGTTTCACCCCCTCGATGGCCGTCTTATTCCTAAAGCGTCGGAAGGCTGACGGCGGCGGCGATGGTCCGCCCGCCCCGCCCGCACCTCCCGCCAAGCCGCCGAAGCCCAAGCGTCCGCGCCTGAAGAAGCTGCGGATCCTCTTCGTGCTGCTCGGGCTGGCGATCCTGGCCCTGGTCTCGACCGTGTTCGGGATGATGGCCGCGGTCTCCCAGGACCTGCCGGCGATCTACAACTTCGCCCAGTACAAGGCCTCGAAAAACAGCGTCCTGGTCGACGCCAACGGCGAAACGCTGGGGACGCTGACCAGCGACGAGAACAAAATCCTCCTCACCTCCGGCCAGATCTCGCCGAACATGAAGAACGCGGTGGTCTCGGTCGAGGACGCGCGCTTCTACGAACACGACGGCGTCGACTTCCAGGGCATCGGCCGCGCCCTGGTCAAAGACATCCTCAGCATGAGCGCCCAGCAGGGCGGCTCGACGATCACCCAGCAGTTCGTCAAGCAGGCTCTGGACGCCGCCGGGGACCGCTCCCTGTTCGTCAAATTCAAGGAGGCGGCGCTCTCCTACCGGCTCGAGCAGCACTGGTCCAAGGACAAGATCCTCACCGAGTATCTGAACACCGTCTACTTCGGCGAGGGCGCCTACGGGATCGAGGCCGCCTCCCGCACCTACTTCGGCGACGCCCACCCCGGCTGCGGCACCGAAACCGAGCCGTGCGCCTCGGTTCTGGAGCCCTGGGAGGCGGCGATGCTGGCCGGGATCATCCAGTCGCCCTCGGCCTACGATCCCAAGTACTACCCCGAAAACGCCCTGATGCGGCGCAACGTCGTGCTCGAGAAGATGGCCGAACAGGGCTACATCTCCGAACAGCAGCTGAGCGAAGGAAAGAAGCAGGCGCTGCCCGCCCCGAACGCGATCGAACCGCCGACGCTCGACGCCAAGGCGCCCTACTTCACCGCCTACGTGCGCCAGCAGCTGCTCGAACGCTACGGCCCCTCGAAGGCCTTCTTCGGCGGCCTGCAGGTCAAGTCGACGCTCGACCTGAGGCTGCAGGGGGCGGCCGAAGAAGCGGTCAGCTCCTACCTCGGCTACACGCCGGCGACCGCCTCGGTGGTCGTGATCGACAACCGCAACGCCGGGATCAAGGCGATGGTCGGCGGTCCCGACTTCGCCGAGAAGCCGTTCAACCTGGCGACCCAGGGTCACCGCCAGCCCGGCTCCTCGATCAAGCCCTTCATCCTCCTGACCGCGCTCGAACAGGGGATCTCGCCCACGACCACCTACGAATCCTCGCCGCAGAGCTTCCACTTCGGCAAGAAGGGCAGGGAAATCTTCGAAGTCACCAACGACGAGGACCTCTACGCCGGGGTCAGCTCGATCGAATCGGCGACGACCAACTCCGACAACTCGGTCTACGCCCAGATCGCGCTCGAGAGCCTGAAGGGCAAGACGATCCGCGACCGCACCGCCTCGATCGCCGCCACCGCGCACAAGATGGGCTACAGCGACAAGCTCTCGACCAACCCCGCGATGGTCCTCGGCGGCCTCGACCCGGGGGTCACGCCGCTCGGCTGGACCTACGCCTTCTCGACCCTCGGCAACAACGGCGACCGGGTCAGCGGCACGCTGGCGCCGCGCCCCGGAGACAGCCCCGTCTCCTACACCGCAGTCACCGACGAAGACGGCAACGTGATCAAAGGCGGCGACAACGACTCCACCCACGAGCAGGTGCTCGACGAAGGCGTGGCCCTGGAAGCGAAGCGGATCCTCGAAACCGTCGTCTCCAGCGGCACCGGCACCAACGCCGACACCGGCGCCGAAGGCGAGTGGGGCAAGACCGGAACCACCGAGAACAACGGCGACGCCTGGTTCTGCGGTGGCGTCCAGGACGAGGTGACCGCCTGCGTCTGGGTCGGCTACGCCGACTCGGTGACCCCGATGGAAACGCTTTACCAAGGTGGCCCGGTGATGGGCGGCACCTTCCCGGCCCTGATCTGGGCCAGCGTGATCAACGCCTGGGAAGAGATCCAGGCCGAAAAGGCGGCCGAAAAAGAGGCGCGCAAAGCCGAACGGGAGGCGAAGAAGGAAGCCGAGGAGAACGGCGAAGACTTCGAAGCCGGCGAATACGAATACGTCCCGACCGAACCGGTCGAAGAAGAATTCTACGAACCGGAAAGCGGCGGCGAATCGGCGGTCGAACCGGAAGAAGTCGCGCCCGAAGAAGGGACTCCCGAAGCAACCCCGGAAGCAACGCCCGAAGCCACGCCCGAAGGTGGCGGCGGGGGCGGCGGCGTCACGGCTGGTTAGTTAGGCCACGGCTTCGAGACGAAGTGGTTGCC
Source organism: Solirubrobacterales bacterium (assembly GCA_033856455.1). Lineage (GTDB taxonomy): Bacteria > Actinomycetota > Thermoleophilia > Solirubrobacterales > 70-9 > VAYN01. The sequence continues at coordinate 3,990 of JAWVEZ010000208.1, forward strand.
GGCGGCGCAGTAGCGCCAGGGGCGGTCGACGGCCTTGGTGATGCCGATCCGCGGGCCGGTGACGACCGCGGGCGGATCGCCGTCGGGCGGCAGCAGGAGGAAGGGATCGCGGCCGAGGTCGGCGTCGTTCTCGGCCAGGGTGATGCCGAGCGCCTCGGTCAGCTTGCCGGGGCCCGAGCAGAGCGCCGCTTCGGGGTGGTGCAGGCCGCGGCGCTCGCGCATCCGCTCGAGGCCGTCCGTCGGTTCCAGCGCCCGGATCAGCACCGCCGCCGCCTCGCCCTCCGGTTCGGCGACCGCGTTCAGGAGGTTGTGGATGCCGTAGGAGAGGTAGACGTAGGCCCGGCCGGGCGGGCCGAAGAGGACCCTGGTGCGCTCGGTGAGGCCGACGTAGGCGTGGCAGGCGGGGTCGTCGCGCTCGTAGCTCTCGGTCTCGACGATCGTGCCGCCGACCCCGTCGAAGAACAGGCGGCAGCCGATCAGGTCGCGGGCGACCGCGTGGACCGAGCGGTCGTAGAAGTCAGTCGTGAGCCGTGCGGACACGGGCCTGGACCGTGGCGAGCGTCTCGCGTGCCGCCACGATCTGCGCGGCGAGCGGGGCCGAGCCGGTGCCGCCGGCGATCCGCTTCGACTCCAGCCAGCTGGCCCGCTGCAGGACCTCGTAGTAGCTCTCGTCGAGCAGCTCCGAGCGCTGCCTCAGCTCGACCGGGGTCAGCTCGGAGAGGGACTTGCCGTGCTCGACCGCGTCGCGGACCAGCTCGCCGACGATCCCGTGCGCCTCGCGGAAGGGGACGCCGCGGCGGACCAGCAGGTCGGCGACCTCGGTCGCCGCCAGCATCTCGTCGCCGGAGGCGGCTTCCATCCGCTCGCGGTCGAAGGCGATCCCCTCGAGGATCCCGGCGGTCGCGTCGAGCAGGCCCTCGATCGTGTCGATCGCGTCGAACAGCGGCTCCTTGTCCTCCTGCATGTCCTTGCCGTAGGTCAGCGGCAGCGCGTGCATCACCCCGAGCAGGGTCTGGAAGGAGGCGGCGACCCGCGGGCTCTTGGCGCGCAGCAGCTCGGCCGAGTCGGGGTTCACCTTCTGCGGCATGATGCTGGAGCCCGAGGAGAAGGACTCGTCGAGCTGGCAGAAGCCGAACTCGCTGGAGCTCCAGATGACGATTTCCGAGCCGAACCGCGAGAGGTGCATGGCGCAGGTCGAGGCGGCGCTGAGGTAGTCGAGGACGAAGTCGCGGTTGGAGGCGCCGTCGATCGAGTTCTGGGTGATGTGCTCGAAGCCGAGATCCTCGGCGACCGCCTCGCGGTCGATCTCCCAGTTGACCCCGGCGAGGGCGCCGGAGCCGAGCGGCATCACGCCGGCGCTGTCGAGCGCGAACTGGAAGCGGAGGACGTCGCGGGCGAGCATCCAGAAGTAGGCGAGCAGGTGGTGCCCGAGATAGACCGGCTGGGCGCGCTGCAGATGGGTGTAGCCGGGCATCGTCCAGTCGGCGTGGGTCTCGGCCAGGGCCAGCAGGCGCTCCATCGCGGTGCCGCAGAGCTCGATCGCCTCCATCGAGTGGTTCTGGACGACCATCGCGACGTCGGTCGCGACCTGGTCGTTGCGCGAGCGACCGGTGTGCAGCTTGCCGGCCAGCGGGCCGATCTCCTCGCCGAGCAGCCGCTCGATCGCCATGTGGATGTCCTCGTCGGAGTCCTCGAAGGCGAAGCCGGGCGCGGCCATGCGGGCGCCGACCCGGTCGAGCCCCGCTTCCATCTTCGTCAGCTCGTCCGCGTCGAGGACGCCGATCCGCTGCAGGCCGCGGGCGTGGGCACGCGACTGGTCGAGGTCGTAGGGCGCCAGCCACTTGTCGAACTCGAGCGAGCGGTTGAGGCGCCAGAAGCGCGGGTCGGGGTCTTTGCGGAGTCTCTGCCGGGACATGGGAGCGGGCGATTATCGCGTGCCGGCGCTCTGACCAAGGGCCGCGGCCAGCTCCTGGCAGACGCGTGCCACCTGGCCCTCGCCGATCGCCGGGAAGAAAGGCAGGGCCAGCGAGTGCGCGGCGGCGGCTTCGGCGACCGGGAACTGGCCCTCGCGGTAGCCGAGCTCCGCGAGGTGAGGAAAGAGGTGGATGCAGGGCAGATAGGCCTTGCTCTGGATGCCGCGCTCGGCCAGGCGGGCGATCGTCGCGTCGCGGTCGGCCTCGTCGGGCAGGCGGACGACGTAGACGAACCAGCTGCGCCGCTCCTCGCCGCGGGCGGCGATCGGCGTCCGCACGCCCTCCAGCCCGGCCAGCCCTTCCTCGTAGAGCGCGGCGACGGCCGCGCGGCGCCCCAGCAGCGAGTCGAGCTTCTCGACCTGGGCGACGCCGATCGCGGCGGCGACGTCGGAGAGCCGGTAGTTGAAGCCGAGCCGGTCGTGGTCGAGCCAGCCCATGTCGACGGCGCGGCCCTGGTTGCGCTCGCTGCGCAGGCGGGCGGCGGTCTCCGCGTCGGCGGGGACGATCGTCCCCCCCTCTCCCGTCGTCATCTGCTTGTTCGCGTAGTAGGCGAAGGTCGCGAGGTTGCCGCGGGTCCCCACCCGGCGGCCCTCGGAATCGACCGCGCCGATCGCCTCGCAGGCGTCCTCGAGGACCGGCAGGCCGCCGCCCAGCGCCTCCAGCTCCGGCATCGCGGCCGGGAAGCCGAAGATGTGGATCGGCAGGACGCCCGCGGTGCGCTCGCTCAGCGCCGCCGCGGCGGCGGCGGGGTCAAGGTTGAGGGTGACCGGGTCGACGTCGCAGAAGACCGGCCGCGCCCCCTCGTAGAGCAGGCAGTTGGCCGAGGCGACGAAGCTGAAGGGGCTGGTCAGGACCTCGTCGCCGGGCCCCCAGCCGAGCTGGCGGACGCCTAGGTGCAGCGCCGTGGTGCCGCTGGAGGTCGAGACCGCGTCCTCGACCCCGAGCCAGGCGGCGAGCTCGCGCTCGAAGCGCACGCCCATCGGCCCGAGGGAGAGCTGGCCCGAGCGCAGCACCTCGAGCACCAGCGTCTCCTCGCGGGCGCCGACGTCGGGCTGCGCGAGCGGTATCGGCTCGGGGGCGCTCATCGCCGCCAGCCTACTGTTCACTGGAAGGCGTACTCGAGGGAGTCGACGAGCGCCTGCCAGGAGGCCTCGATGATGTTCTCCGAGACTCCGGTCGTGCCCCATTCGCGCTCGTCGTCGGCCGAGTCGAGCAGGACGCGGGTGACCGCGCCGGTGCCGTGGTCTTCGTCGAGGATGCGGACCTTGTAGTTGGTCAGCTCGATCTCGGCCAGGTGCGGGTGGCGATCGACGATCGCGGCGCGCAGGGCGCGGTCGAGCGCGTTCACCGGGCCGTTGCCCTCGGCGACCCGCAGGTAGCGCTCGCCGTCGACCTCGACCTTGATCGTCGCCTCGGTTTCGACCTTGCCGCCGGCCCGGCGCTCGGTCACCACGCGGTAGCTCTCCAGCTTGAACAGCGGCTTGTAGAGGCCCGCCTCGTGGCGCAGCAGCAGCTCGAAGGAGGCCGGGGCCGCCTCGTAGTGGTAGCCGCGGTGCTCGCGCTCCTTCAGCTTCTCGATCGCCCGCGCCGCCGCCGCGTCGTCGATTTCGATCCCGGCCTGCTCGGCCTGGGCGCGGATCGTCGCCTTGCCCGAGAGCTCGGAGGGCAGCACCGCGCGCTGGTTGCCGACCGTGGCCGGGTCGATGTGCTCGAAGGTGCGCGCGTCGGCCTCGATCCCGGCGACGTGCATCCCACCCTTGTGGGCGAAGGCGTTGCGGCCGACGTAGGGGGCGTCGGGGTTCTGGGTCACGTTGCAGAGCTCGTCGACGAAGTGGACGGTCTCGGTCAGCGTGGCGAGCTGCTCGTCGCTGACCACGTCGAAGCCCATCTTCAGCTGCAGGGCCGGGAGGATCGAGGTGAGGTTGGCGTTGCCGCAGCGCTCGCCGTAGCCGTTGACCGTGCCCTGGACCATCCGCGCCCCCTCGGTGACCGCGGCCAGCGAGTTGGCGACGCCGACCCCGGCGTCGTCGTGGACGTGGATCCCGACTTCGGTCCCTGCGCCCAAACGCGCCACGGCAGCGGCGGTTGCGGCAGCGATCTGGTCGGGCAGGCTGGAGCCGTTGGTGTCGCAGAGGGTGACGTTCTCGGCCCCGGCGCCGACCGCCGCCTCGAGGCAGCTGAGCGCGTAGCCGGGGTCGTCGCGGTAGGCGTCGAAGAAGTGCTCGGCGTCGTAGACGACCCGCTTGCCCCGCTCGCGGCAGAAGCCGACCGAGTCGGCGATCATCGCCAGGTTCTCCTCGCGCGAGACCTTGGTCACCTTCTCCAGGTGCAGGCTCCAGGTCTTGCCGACCAGGGTGACGACCGGGGCGAAGGACCCGACCAGGGTGGCGAGAGCGGGATCGTCCTCGGGGGCGGAATCGCGCCGCCGGGTCATCCCGAAGGCGCAGATCGTCGCCTGCCGCAGATCGAGCTCGGAGAGCTGCTCGAACAGCTCGACTTCCTTCGGGTTGGAGCTCGGGAAGCCGGCCTCGATCATCTGCACGCCGAGCTTGTCGAGCGCCTCGACCACGCGCACCTTCTCCGCCGCCGAGAGCGACATTCCCTCGCCCTGCATGCCGTCACGCAGAGTCGTGTCGTAAAGCTTCACCTGTTCCATCGTCTGCACTACCTTTCAGTCTGAAGATCGGGGCGGGCCGGTGGCCCGGAGCGCGCGGCAAGGCCGCGCCAGCCGCTAGGCGGCAGGGGTAATTCGCCCAATCGAGTCAGACTCGGACGGCGCCTCGACGAAGTCGAGCCACTCCAGGTACTCCTCCGCGCGACCGTAGAGCGCGTCGTGGAACTTCGCCTGCACGTGGCGGGTGATCTCGCCCGGTTCGCCGATCTCGTGGTCGTCGATCTCGCGCACCGGCACCAGCTCGGCGGCGGTCCCGGTCATGAAGACCTCCTCCGCCAGGTAGAGCTCGGCGCGGGCGATGTCGCGCTCGACCACGGTGTAGCCGAGGTCGCGGGCGATCTGGATCACCGATTTGCGGTTGATCCCGTCGAGGATCGAGGCGACGTGCGGCGGCGTCACGATCTCGCCCTCGCGGACCAGGAAGATGTTCTCGCCCGAGCCCTCGCAGACGAAGCCGCGTTCGTCGAGCAGGATCGCCTCGTCGTAGCCGGAGTTGTGCGACTCGGTCTTGGCGAGGATCGAGTTGAGGTAGGAGCCGGAGGCCTTGGCGTGCGGGATCGAGCCTCCCGGGCTGATCCGCCGCCAGCTCGAGACCTTGGCGCGGATGCCGCGGCCGGCGCTCTCCTCGCCCAGGTAGGCACCCCAGGGGAAGGCGGCGATCACGACTTCGACCGGGGCGTCCTTGGCGAAGAGGCCGAGGCTGCCGTAGCCACGGAAGGCGATCGGGCGGATGTAGGCGGAGCCGAGGCCGCAGCGGCTCAACAGGCCGTGCGTGGCCTGGCGCATCTCCTCCGCCGAATAGGGAAGTTCGAGGTAGTACAGCTCGGCTGACTGCTCGAGCCGGCGCAGGTGGTCGGCGTGGCGGAAGACGGCCGGGCCGCGCTCGGTCTCGTAGCAGCGAATTCCCTCGAAAACGCCGGTTCCGTAGTGCAAACCGTGCGTGAGGACGTGCACCTGGGCGTCCTCCCAGGCGACAAACTCGCCGTTCTTCCAAATCAAATCCTGCTGCTCCATGTTGGAGAAGTATGCCCGATGAAACGAAGGGCTTCACCCCCAAGGGCTCGAATGACGGCCCAGACCCACCAGCGAAGGAGTGAATCCAGATGAAAGCGAAGCTTCGACTCCCGAAGCTCACCTACTCGAACGTGATCGCCAGCGTGGCGCTGTTCGTCGCCCTCAGCGGCGTCGCGGTGGCCGCCGCCCTGCCGAAGAACAGCGTCGGGCCGAATCAGCTCAAGCGCGGCGCCGTGAACACGAAGAAACTGAAGAACCAGGCCGTGACCAGCGCCAAGCTGGGCAACAAGGCGGTGACGGCGGGCAAGATCGGCCCGAACGCGATCACCCCCGGCAACATCGGCAACGGCGCCGTGACCAGCAGCAAGATCGGCAACGGCGCGGTGATCGCCGCCTCGATCAAGAACGGCGTCGTCACCACCAACAAGCTGCAGAACGAAGGGGTGAACAGCGCCAAACTGGGCAAAGGCTCGGTGACGCTGGCGAAACTGGCCGATGACGTGGCGCC
>JAWVEZ010000209.1:0-34416 GCA_033856455.1 Solirubrobacterales bacterium
GGCCGCGCGCGGGGGGCGCGGCCGCCGCTGTTCCTCTCGCTCGCGGGAGCGCTGCTGGCCGCGGCAGCGCTGCTGCCGGCGGCCTACCTGCTGGTCGTCACGACCGACGCCGGCTCGGAGGCGCTCGAGACGATCTGGCGCGCCCAGACCGCCGAGCTCGTGCTGCGCAGCCTCGGGCTGACGCTCGCCGTCACCGCGGCCGCGATCGCGATCTCGCTGCCGCTCGCCTGGCTGACCGCTCGCACCGACCTCCCCGGCCGCCGCCTCTGGACCGTGGTCGCGGCGCTGCCGCTGGCGATCCCGAGCTACATCGGCGCCTACGCGCTGCTCTCGGCGCTGGGGCCGTCCGGCCTGCTCCAGGACCTGCTCGAACCGCTCGGGGTCGAGCGGCTGCCGTCGATCGCCGGCTTCGCCGGCGCCTGGCTGACCCTGACCCTCTTCACCTACCCCTTCGTGTTGCTGCCGGTGCGGGCGGCGCTGCGCCGCCTCGACCCGCAGCTGGAGGAGGCGGCGCTGGGGATGGGACGTAGCCGCGCCGACGTCTACCGGACCGTCGTCCTGCCCCACCTGGTGCCGGCGATCGGCGCCGGGGCGCTGCTCGTCTCCCTCTACGTGCTGAGCGACTTCGGCGCCGTCTCGATCATGCGCTTCGACTCCTTCACGACCTCGATCTACACGCTCTACCGGGCCAGCTTCGACCGCGTCGGCGCCGCCTCGCTGGCCACCCTGCTCACCGCCCTGATGCTCGTCGTCCTCTGGCTGGAGTCGCGGATGCGGCGCTCGGAGGCCCTCTACCGAAGCGCCCCGGGCACGGCCAGGGAGATCCGCCTGGTCCCGCTCGGTCGCTGGCGCTGGCCGGCGCTGGCCTTCTGCTCCGGCAACGCCGGCCACGCACTGGTGCTCCCGACCGCGGTCCTCGGCTACTGGTCGCTGCAGAGCGTCGCCGGCGAGGTCGACTGGGGCGAGGTGCTCGCCGCCGCCGGCCACTCGCTGCTCGCGGCCGGCCTCGCGGCCCTGATCTCCGGCCTCTGCGCGATCCCGATCGCGGTCCTGGCGGTCCGCTTCCGCAGCCCCTTCTCCAGCCTCGTCGAGCGCTCCAGCTACACCGGCCACGCACTGCCGGGGATCGTCGTCGCCCTCGCCCTGGTCTTCTTCGGCACCAGGGTCGTCCCCGACCTCTACCAGACCCTGGCGATGCTGGTCTTCGCCTTCGTGGTGCTGTTCCTGCCGCTCGCCGTGGGGGTTGCGCGGGCGTCGCTGCTGCAGGTCTCCCCGCGCGTCGAGGAGGCGGCGCGCAGCCTCGGGCGCAGCCCCTTCGCGGTCCTGCGGACGATCACCGTGCCGCTGATCTCCCCCGGTCTCCTCGCGGGCGTCGCCCTGGTCTTCCTGACCGCCGTCAAGGAGCTGCCGGCGACCCTTATCCTCGCCCCGATCGGCTTCGAGACGCTGGCGACCGAGATTTGGAAGGCGACCAGCGTCGGCTTCTTCGAGCGCGGCGCCGTGCCCTCCCTGATCCTGCTCGCGATCTCGGCGGCGCCGCTCTATCTGCTGACCGAGCGCGACTGAGTCAAGATCCAGGCATGGGCACGATCTCCTGCACCGACCTGCACAAGTCCTTCGGCGACGTGCGCGCCGTCGACGGTCTCTCGCTCGAGGTCGAGGAGGGGGCCACCGTGGCCCTCCTCGGCCCCAGCGGTTGCGGCAAGACGACGACCCTGCGCCTGATCGCCGGCTTCGAGCGGCCGGACTCCGGCACCGTGGTCGTCGCGGGGCAGACGCTCTCCGGCCCCGGGGTCTTCGTACCGCCGGAGAAGCGGCGGATCGGCGTCGTCTTCCAGGACTACGCGCTCTTTCCCCATTACGACGTGGCCGGCAACGTCGGCTACGGGCTGGGCCGGCGGGCCGATCGCGACCGCGTCGGCGAAGTGATGGAGCTGGTCGGTCTTGGGGGCCTCGGCGACCGCTCGGTCAACGAGCTCTCCGGTGGCCAGCAGCAGCGCGTCGCGCTCGCCCGGGCGCTGGCTCCCGCCCCGGAGCTGATCCTCCTCGACGAGCCGTTCTCGAACCTCGACGCGAGCCTGCGCGCGAAGATCCGCGACGACGTGCGCACGATCCTCGAGGCCCAGGGGGTCACCTCGATCTTCGTCACCCACGATCAGGAGGAGGCGCTCAGCGTCGCCGACACCGTCGCCGTCGTCAACCGTGGCCGGGTCGAGCAGATGGCCACTCCCGAGGAGGTCTACTCGCGGCCGTCGAGCCGCTGGGTTGCCGGGTTTCTGGGCGAGATCGAGGTGCTCCCGGGCGTGGCGCGGGACGGCGCCGTCACCTGTGACCTCGGGGTCCTCAGCGCCAGCGGGGAGCTCGAGGGCGAGGTCGACGTGCTCGTCCGGCCCGAGTCGCTGGCCGTTGACACGGCGCTGCCCGCGGGGCGCCAGGCGACGCAGGGCGTCGTCGTCTCGCGCCGCTACTACGGTCACGATCAGATGCTCGAGCTTCGTCTCGAGAGCGGCCGGATCGTGCGGGCGCGCCGGCTCGGCTTCCCGGCATGGCATCCCGGCGATCACGTCCGCGTGTGGATCGAGGGCCCGGCGGACGTACGGGCGCGTGGCCAAGATCGAGTCCGGGAAGCTGCTCGCCCCACGACTGACGGCTGAGTACCGACTCTGAGCAGCTGTGAGCCATCCCGGCTTTCACGGGGACCGGTGTATGTGGCTTCGTTGGCCGGCAGCTCGGCGCTGCTCGGTTGGGGGCTGGTCCTGCTCAGCCGCCGCCCGGCGAGCGAGCCCTCGCGCGGTCTTTCGGAGTCCCCGTGAAACCCGGGATGGCTCACCGGGGTGGCTCGAATCCCGCGGGTGAGCGGGACGATGGGGCAGGAAATGGGGCAACAAGCCCCACAGATTCCAGCCGATCCCAGCGTAGTTCGATTCCGCGAAAACCGCTTGAAACGAGCTCCACGTAGTCCAGCCGAGTGGCTGCGTCGGGCTCATAACCCGATGGTCTCAGGTTCGAATCCTGCCCCCGCCATAGGACGCGCGAGGCGAGGATCCAAAGGTTGGTCACGGGCGTCGAGGATGGCGGGGGCGCGGTCACCCCTGGATTTGAGTCAGCCGAGCAGCCCATGGGAATCAACATCGACGACGAGGACTATCGAATCTTCTCGTGGAGAATTTCCCATGGGGGCAGGGGACGCTGCCCCGATGAGTACCGAGTGCAGACGACGCGACCGGGCGATGTTCCTTTCCTCGACCCCGCCGTTCGTACGCTGCTGTTTGGCTACCACGAGAAGCTGGACGTTTTTGCAGCTTGAGACCCCCGTGTCCACCCCAATCCGAGCAGTTCTGCCTCTCTCAATCGAGATCAAGGTTCGTGACGAGCGCTTCCGTCGGCGAGCTATCAACGCCTATGGCGGCCATGGCGGCCGTTGTGCCTTCTGCGGATTGGATAGCGGCCTCGTCGAGGCAGCCCACATCCAGGCCGTATCTGCTGGAGGTCCCGACCTGCGATGGGGACTTTGAGCAGTTTCGACCCGATCTTGATCGGCTTGCCGACCACCGCCACCGCTGGTCGGAAGGCTTGTAAGCAACCTGACTGACGGAGTTCGCTGACTCTCAGTTCTGATGGGAGTAAGACCTACGGATCACTAAGTTCCGCAGGAGAAAATCGGTCCACCCCGCTGCATAGAGTCGTCTCTTCCATGGCTGCTGGGGTCCCCGTAATTGATCTCTTCGCTGGTGCTGGAGGCCTAAGTCTCGGTGCCGTGGATGCGGGCTGCCAGGTGCTGCTCTCGGTCGACAATGACGAGGCCTCCTGTCGGACCGTTGAAGCCAACCCCGAGTTCCTAGGCGGTGAGGTCGAATGCGCTGACGTGACCGAGCTCAGCGGGGCAGATTTGCGCAGGCTGGCGGGGCTTGAAGCCATGGATCCGTTGCTGATCGTCGGCGGGGCCCCCTGCCAGCCATTCTCGAAGGCTGCCTACTGGGTTGAAGCAGGGGAGGAGGCGGCCTATCGGCGCGCTCGGGCCGCCGGGAGCACAGCCGAAAAGCCGCTGCCGCCGGAGTTCGCCCGGCCGGATGAGCGTCGCACCCTGGTCGAGGAGTTCTGGCGGCTGGTGCGGGAATCCGACGCAGACGGCTTCGTCTTCGAGAACGTGCGGAGCATCACGCATCCGCGCAACAAGCCCGTGCTGGAAGCGCTCGAACGTGCTGCTCGCGCCCGCGGATACAAGCTCCGCTTTGTAGCGGCCAATGCGGCCGAATATGGCGTTCCTCAGCGTCGGCAGCGAGTTTTTCTGATCGGCTCCAAGCAGCGCCAGCCCGATGCCCCGGAACCAACCCACGCAGCACCCGACGTGGCCGCGGCGGGAGGCAAGCTCCCCTTCGAGGTGGCGGGATCGGCGCTGGCTCCCTTCGCCGGGAAGGAGTTCTTCGAGCCCGAGGAGGTCGTTGAAGGGCGTTGGTCCGAGCACCTGAAGACGGTGCCTCCCGGCGGCAACTACAAGGCTCACACTGCCTGGGGCGGTCATCCCAACCCGACTTGGGAGACCGAGACCCGGTACTGGAACTTCCTCCTCAAGCTCAGCCCCGACTTGCCGTCGTGGACCGTTAACGCTTCACCCGGCCCTTGGACCGGACCCTTTCACTGGGATACTCGCCGGCTGCGGACGCCAGAGCTGGCTGCCCTGCAGACCTTTCCCGAGGGCTACCGATTTGAGGGGTCGCGACGCGAGCGCGTGCGGCAGATCGGCAACGCCGTCCCGGTTCTGCTTGCCGGGCGGATGGTGGAAGCTGCCGCTGTTGCGCTCGGTGCGGCTGGGGAGAGTCGCGCCCTGATCGCCGCATGAAGGCCGTCAGCCTTTTCTCCGGTTGCGGCGGCCTCGACCTGGGCCTGGAGCGCGCTGGCTTTGAAGTCGTCTTTGCCTCGGACATTGACCCGTACTGCGCCGCTAGCTACGAGCTCAACTTTCCGGGTGTCCCGTTCTATGAGGGCACGGCGGGAGACCTGACCAAGGACCTCCTCGCGAAGGTCTCGAAGGGGGCGACGCTTGGTTCGATCGACCTGCTCGCCGGTGGGCCGCCATGCCCGCCGTTCTCGAAGTCGCGCTTCTATCGCACCGAGAAGCCACGTGCGCTCGAGGACGCGGTTGGGGAGGAGACGATCAACGCCTACCTGACTGTGCTCGCTGCGGTGCGGCCGCGCGCCTTTATCCTCGAGAACGTCGCCGGACTTGCCTACAAAGTTCACGAAAGCGCCCTTGATCTCATCCTTCAGACGGCCGAAGCGCTTGGCTACACGATCTCTTCGGAGGTAGTCAACGCCGCTGATTACGGGGTCCCGCAGATGCGGGAGCGATTCTTCGTGGTCGGCATGCTCGACGGCGAGTTCCAGTTCCCGGAGACGACCCACGCCAAGGAGCCTGGAAGCACTCCGGAGAACTCGGAGCGGCAGCCATGGGTGACGGCGGGCGAGGCGATCCGTGACCTAGACACCGACGAGAACGCCGACGACACCGGGCACTTCGCGGGGGGCAAGTACCACCACCTGCTCAAAGAGATCCCGCCGGGCGACAACTATCTCTTCCTCACTGCCAAGCGCGGGCACCCGAACCCCCAGTTCGAGTGGCGAAAACGCTACTGGTCGTTCCTGCTGAAACTGAGTCCGGATCGCCCATCTTGGACGATCCAGGCGCGTCGGTCGAACAACATGGGCCCTCTCCACTGGCGCAATCGAATCCTGCGGATCGAGGAGGTTCGGCGACTGCAGACCTTCCCCGACGATTGGAAGCTCACCGGAACGATCGAGCGGCAATGGCGGCAAATCGGCAACGCGGTTCCGCCCCTCCTCGCCGAGACCCTGGGCCAAGCATTGCGGGTGCAGCTCTCAGAGATCGATTGCTATGAGCGGCAAGCCGCCTGATCCCGGGCAGGCTCCCAGGCTGACCCGGCTTCCGGAGGCCAACGAATTTTCCCCTGGGCAGATCGATTTGAGGAAGCTGCTCGAAACGGTGCGGGATAGGCAAGGGAGTAGACAGGCGATTGTCGAGGCGATACGCGAGGCTTTTTTCGCGGACGCCGCTTCTAGTCGAGATGATCCCCAGGAGAGGGAGAGGCAGCAGCGCACGCGTGCGTACAACGCACTTCTCGGGGCAAGCAAATACAGCCTCGTAGATGGAAGCCTGACGGAATTGACTCCATTCGGCGATGAAGCACTTGCCGCCGCCACCGACGCCGATCTCTATCGGCTGCTCGCTCGTCACATCATCCGGGATCTAGGCGGATTTGAGGTTCTTGTAGCGATCAAGGAGATGCAAGCTGCTGGGTTGGATGTGAACAAGTCGAGCCTGCAGGATTACCTTCAGCAGTACGCCGGTTTGAAGCTGCCCAGGGCTACGACCCACCACATGAAGCTTCTCCAGTGGCTGCGATTGGCGGACGTCTTGCCAGCGACTGGCTACCAGCTTTCCGATGCTGCGATCAAAGAGATTTCTGACCTCTCTATCGACGACGCTGAGACGTGGGTGGCACTGACCGCTGAACAGAAGGCATTCCTCCGGATCCTTCGAAGGATGGCTCTCCTCGAAGGGACCAACGACGTTCCTACTAAAGCCGTTATCGATGCTGTTGAAATGGAGTACGGCCCCATCTTTGAGAGGCCAGACCAGCTTGCAGCCAGCGTTCTCAAGCCCTTGGCTAGTACCGAGAATGGCTGGATTGTGCACGCTGTCAGCTCGGCTGGGCGCGGCGGCAAGTCAGGCAACGTTGCGGCGACGCAGAAGCTCCTGGAGGTTGATGTGGACCTCCTCCCTGAAGCGGAGGGATTTGGAATTCCGCCAGACCTGAGGTCGAAGCTGACGACTCCCCTGGAGAAGATCTATGAAGACCTTGACTCCTCCGATACCTACATAAAAGGCGTGGCGTTGGAGCTGCTGGCCCTGAGAATGGCCTCAGATCTAACGCTGATCCCTACGCGCCTCCGGGAGCGGGGCACGACGACGGGCGGAGCAGAGGTCGACCTCATTGCCGAGGCCGCGCATCTTCACTTCTCTCGCTGGCTGTTGCAGTGCAAGAACACCAGGTCGGTTGGAGTCTCGGCGCTTGCCAAGGAGGTCGGCATGGCTGTCCTTCTCAAGGCCCATGTCGTCGTGATTGTGACGACCGGAAAGTTCAGCTCGTCGGTTGTGACCTATGCCGAGGAGCTTGCCTCCACTGGCTATCTCCAAGCTGTGCTTGTGGACCAAGAGGTTCTCGCGTCGTACAAAGCCAGCGGAGGCCGAGCATTGCGAGCTCACTTTCAGGGAATTGCCCGTCGGACGCTCGAAATCAAGAGGCCCCAAGTAGTCGTTGACGTGACTTCTTGATGGACCGGGCGATCTGGGCCGCTGCGAGACCCGGATTCTCGTGCTCCCAGACTCTGACCACGGTCCAGCCAGAGGCCGTGAGGAGCGCGTCATACCGCCTGTCCCTCTCTTGATTCCGAGCGAGCTTCGCATTCCAATATCTGCTGTTACGCCGCGGCCTGGTGCCATGCTCGGGGCATCCGTGCCAGAAGCAGCCATCCACGAATACCGCAAGTTTGGCTCGCGGGAACACGATGTCGGGACGGATCGGACGGCCTTGTTCTGAGGCCCGAATCGGATGATCTACTCGAAAGCGAAGGCCCAAGGCAAAGAGTGCGGATCGAAGCCGCTTCTCAGGTCGAGTGTCGCGCCGACGGTTGCCCTGCATCGTTGCGCGGGCCGCAGGGCTCGAAGCCTTCGGAGGAGTCGGCAGTCGCTCAATGTCATGAGCCTAGCTGGGGCAACATCCGCCACGGATTCCAGCCGATCTCCACCGCCTCGGGCTCATAACCCGAAGGTCGCAGGTTCGAATCCTGTCCCCGCTATAGGACGAAAGCCCCGCAAATGCCGGGCTTTTTAGTTGGTTGTCTTACAGACAACAGGGTGCAACAGCGGCCAAGCTGTGGGGCAAGATGAGGTCTGACAAACAGCCGCGCAGCGCCCACGACGGGATGGGGGGCTTTCGCGGATCGCGAATGCACGCTTTGCTGTCCTTTCGCCGGGCCAGCAGGAACGGGGCAGCGAAGTCCTCGGCGCCTACGTCCTCCCGGACGACCAGATGGTCTTCAGAGGGAGATGGAGCGCTTCCAAGACGATGGCGCTACTGACCCCTACCCAGCGTGACCCGAAGTACCGAGCCTGGGGCGAGGGTCGTGCCGGCCTCCTTGGTCTGGGCGACGACCTTGCCGTTTCGGTTGTTGGCGCCCCTTCTCCTGATGTTCTTGCCGAGCGCGCAGTGGGCGGCCTTGACCCTTTGCCTGGCCGTCCTCAGCTTCATGCCGTCCAGCCTCGGGGGGATGCAATGGGTTTTGACGACTTGGATGGCCGCGGGTGGGGCGGCGGGCGTGGCGGGAGGCGGAGTCGGTTCGTTTCCCGGCGCCGGTTCGCCCTCCGATGGCGGTTCATATTCGATGTCGGCGTTGTAGCCGAAGGTGAAGGGATATTCGAATTCGCCGCCCTGCCGGGTCTCACCCGGTTCTAGTGGCGGAAAGAAGGTGACGTAGGTCGATGCTGCCGGGAGGATGGTGACTTCGCCATTCTGCGGAATGTTCAGCTCGATGTATTCGCCGGCGAGGATGGGGAGGCTCGCGGCCAGGGTTTCGAGGCCGTTTCCGGTGGGAGTCAATGAACCGGTCGATGCGGTCATGGTGTAGGAGCCATCGCTGTTGTGGCGCAGGACGTCGAGGCTGTAGCCGGGGATCGCCGACGCTCCTTTGATCCGCCAGCGGACGATCGTGCCGTCGGCCGGGGCGACGGTCTGCACGGCTGGCAGGCTCGAGGACAGAAGCATCTCGCCGCAGCCGCCACCGATAGCCGGGGAGCAGACGGCGGTTTCCCCCGGCCCGGTCAGGTCCGGTCCTAAGGTGATCGTCTCGGCTCCGGCCCTACCGGCGATGGCCAGCAGCGCGATTGAGGTTCCAAGCGCCACCAGCGTTGCGCGGCGGGTCCGCATTGACTTCCCTCTGCGGAGTACCTCCATGGGGCGTCATCGACAGGTCACGATTCCGGCTTGAGTCGTGCATGAGCCGATCAGCTGCGGCGGGTCGGCGGGAAGGCCGTCGGCTCGACGCGGTTCACTGTGTCCTTGTGAACACCTATTCCATGAGCCTGTCGGCCGACGGCTACGTCGCCGGACCCGACGGAAGCTTCGACTGGGGGGCTCCCAGCCAGGAGCTGCACCGGTTCCACAACGAACGGGTCGCCGCGATCGACGCCCAACTGCTCGGCCGGCGCCTCTACGAGACGATGCTCGTGTGGGACACGGAGGAGTTCTCCGACCCCGTGATGGCGGAGTTCGCCGAGATCTGGCGCCCGCTCGAGAAGATCGTGTTCTCGACCACGCTGACGAGCGTCGAGGGCAGCAACCGCCTGGCCAGGGGAACGCTCGAGGAGGAGATCGCCGCGCTCGGGGACCGGAGGATCGCGATCGGCGGCGCCGGTCTTGCGGCGGAAGGCATGCGACGCGGGCTGATCGACGAGTTCGAGCTGTTCGTCGTCCCGGTCGTGGTCGGTGGCGGCACGCCGTACTTCCCGCCGGACGTGCATATCGACCTCGAGCTGGTCGAGACCCGCAGGTTCGGCGAGACCCTGTACCTGCACTAC
Organism: Solirubrobacterales bacterium; assembly: GCA_033856455.1. Lineage (GTDB taxonomy): Bacteria > Actinomycetota > Thermoleophilia > Solirubrobacterales > 70-9 > VAYN01. Next base: position 9,656 of record JAWVEZ010000209.1, read on the forward strand.
CGCCGGCGCGGCCAGAGGGTCATCTAGCCGCAGCGCGCGCGGGGCCGCGTTGTCACCGCGCGACCTCCTCCACCGCTCCCGGCGGCGCCGCGACGTCGGCGCCGGAGCCGATCCCCTGCCGTGCCACCTGCGGCGAGCCGGCGCCAGCGAGGGTCAGCTCCTCGAAGGCGAGCCGGACGTAGCCCTCCCAGGTGATCTGGCGGGCGCGCAGCCGGACGACCCCCTCGCGGTCGCGCCACTCGCCGCTGGTCAGCCGCCGGCCGGAGAGCTGGCGCAGGCAGTCGTGGAGCCGGTCGATCGCCTGCACGGCCGTGGTCGGGTCGTCGAAGGGCTGGGCGATGCTGCGCTCGGCGATGTCGACGAGCTTGCGGAAGCCGTAGGCGGGGTCCCGGGTGTGGGTCCGCTCGGCGCCCAGGACAACGGCCCGCTCCACCGCGGTGCGGTCGAGCCGGCCGTCGTCGCCCTCGACCTCGATCAGCGGCGCCCCGGACGGGACGAAGTCCCCCATCATCGGGACCAGCGCGAGCCGGCAGCCGGCCGCGGCGGCGAGCTCGACCAGGCGCTCGCGATCCAGCTCGCAGACCACGCCGGGTTCGGGGGCCGGGATCGTGTTCGCCGGCGGGCCTCCCGTCGCGTCCACGACCGGTTCGCCGTAGCGGTTGTCGAGCTCGTCGCGCAGGTCGTCCCCCACCAGGTCGATCAGGCCGGCGACCCGCAGCGACTGGCCGGTGTGGTGGACGTAGAGGAGGAGCGCCGCGAAGCTCGCGAGGGCCAGAAGGTAGGCGACCAGCATCGTCAGCCCGGGCACCTCGCCGCCTTCGCCGACCCGGCGGATCGAGAGGACCGCGAAGGCGACGGTGCCGACGAAGATGCCGATCGCCCACTGGCTGCGGCGGTCGTTGAGCAGCGAGCGGACGATTCGTGGCGAGAACTGCCCCATCGCGAGCTGGATCACGATCAGGCTGAGGCTGAGCACCAGCCCCGTCAGCTGCACCGTCGACTGGGCGATCGTCGCGAGGATCTGGCGGGCGCCGGCCGGCGAGCCGGTGAGACTGCGCGGGAGCAGGTCGAATCCGTGAGCGCTGTCGACCGCGGTCGTCGCGAAGGACAGGGCCGCCCCGGCGAGGAGGCAGGCGACCGGGATCAGCCAGAGCGTCGACGCGGCCGCCGCCAGGGTGTCGCGGGCTATGGCTTGAGCACGACCTTCACGCATCCGTCACGCTTGTGCTTGAAGGTCTCGTAGCCGTTCGAGACTTCGTCGAGGCCGATCCGGTGGGTGATCACGAAGCTCGGGTCGATCTCGCCGGCTTCGATCCGCTCGAGCAGCGGCCGCATGTATTTCTGCACGTGGCACTGGCCGCTGCGGATCGTCAGGCTGCGGTTCATCACGGCGCCGATCGGGAACTTGTCCGCGAAGCCGCCGTAGACGCCGATCACCGAGACGACTCCGCCGCTGCGACAGGCGAGGATCGCCTCCCGCAGCGCGTAGGGCCGCTCGGTCTCCATCCGCGCCGCCTGCTTGGCCCGGTCGTAGGCGTAGACCGCGCCGTGGGCATGGTGGGCCTCCATCCCGACCGCGTCGATGCAGGCGTCCGGGCCGCGGCCGCCGGTCCGCTCCTTCAGCTCCTCGACGACGTCCGGCTGCTCCTCGTAGTCGATCACCTCGTCGGCGCCGGCCTTCTCCAGCGCCATCCGCAGCCTGTAGTCGAAGCGGTCGATCGCGATCACCCGCTCGGCGCCGAGCATCTTGGCGCTGGCGACGGCGAACTGGCCGACCGGGCCGGCGCCCCAGACGGCGATCACCTCGCCGGGCTGGATGTCCGCCATCTCGGCTCCCATGTAGCCGGTCGGCAGGATGTCGGAGAGGAAGAGGACTTCCTCGTCGGGGATGTCGCTCTCGATCTTCAGCGGGCCGACGTCGGCGAACGGCACCCGCGCCGCCTCGGCCTGGCCGCCCGGGTAGCCGCCCAACATGTGCGAGTAGCCAAAGACGCCGGCGATCGGGTGGCCCCACATCTTTTCCGCCATGCCCGCATTCGGGTTCGAGCATTCGCAGACGGAGAAGAGGCCGGCGGCGCAGGCGTTGCAGTTGCCGCAGGCGATCGGGAAGGGGACGACGACGCGATCGCCGCGATTCAGGTTCCGGACCTCCGGGCCGACGTCGGTCACTTCGCCCATGAACTCGTGCCCGAAGATGTCGCCTTTCTTGACGGTCGGGATGTAGCCGTCGTAGAGATGGAGGTCGGAGCCGCAGATCGCGCTCGAGGTGATGCGGACGATCGCGTCGCGGCCGTTGAGGATCTGGGGGTCGGGGACGTCGGCGACCTCGACGGTGTTGCGCCCCGTGTAGACGGTCGCCTTCATGACCGGCTCCCGGCGGGCAGGGGCTGGGCAGGTCGTTCTTTCAGCGTGGTGCTGGTCCGGGGGCCGTCCGGGTTTGCCTCGCTGCGGACCACCTGCCCGGTCTCGACGACCTGCTTGAAGCGACGCAGGTCGTCCTTGACCTTCTGCGCCGGGTCGTCGCCGAGCGCTTTCGCCAGCACCTCGCCGACCTTGCCGCCCGTCCGCTCGTAGGAGATCCCGGCGTGAACCTCGGTCCCCTGGCCGGCGGGGGCCTCGACGAATCGCAGATGCGCGACGCCGTCGTCGCCGCGGTCCTCGCCTCCGGCCGCGTCGCTGCGCCAGCCGCTGAGGCCGCCGTCGGCCTCGAAGGTCCGCCAGGCGGATTCGACCTCCTGGCGGGATTTCCTCACCGTCACCGCTGCTTTCACCTGCATGGGGCCACCTCCTGCGGCGTCGCCTTCCACTTTCGGTTCGCGCCGCCGATCCGCTTCGGTGTTGCGGGTCGCGGCATAGGCGTCGAGCCCCGTGACCGCGGCGATGTTGGCGATCGTCAGGGCGAGCCGGGGAGCGCTCTCGCGCTTGCGCTCCCAGGCGCGGCCGAGCAGCGCCAGGTCGATCAGGTCGCCGCCGACCCTGCTCCAGAGGGGAAGCACCGGCCACGGCCGGTCGGCCATGATCGCGGCGAAGGCGCCAACCTCGCGGACGCCCACGATTCGCTGGGCCCGCCGTGCCCCGCCGTCGTCGCGGATTCCCGCCACCCGGTTCAGCGCGCCCGGGGCCAGCAGCTGCGCCGCCCCGAGTCCGAGACTGAACCAGCCGAGGCCTTCGGCTATCCGCTCGTCGCGTCGATCGCCCGGACTGAGGAGCTGGCTGGGGTTCGACATGACCCCTAAGTGCCCCCGGCGGCGCGCCGGAATCACAACCACGGCTTGTATCTGCGCTCCGGCTCGGCGGCCCGCGCGGTGTCGAGCGCCTCCAGCGCCGCCCGCAGGGCGAGCTGCGCCTTCGGCAGCAGCGCCCGGCCCGCCGCGGTCAGCTCGACCCGTCGCGTGGTGCGGAAGAAGAGGCTGCGGCCGACCTGGTCCTCGAGGCAGCGGATCTGGCTGGAGAGCGCCTGCTGGGAGAGGCCCAGCCGGTCGGCGGCGTGGGAGAAGCTCAGCTCTTCGGCCACCGCGGCAAAGTAGCGGAGGCGTCGCAGGTCGACGGCCGGAAGGTCGACCGGGCGCTGCGTCGGCCGGTCGGTTGCCCCGTCGGCGCGATCAACTACCCGTTTCACGGAACTTCGGCTCGTCGACGCACACGTGGGGAGAGACGGCTCTCGCCAGCTCGATCAGTCGCTCGACCTGCCCGGTTGCGCCGAGGACCACCAGCTCCTGGCCGTTGGCGGCGAGCTGAAATTGCATTCTGGTGATGACGGCAAACGCAGTGGCGTCGAGGAACTGACAGGTCGACAGATCCAAGACGATGCAGGGAAGCCCCGATCCAACCGTGTCGGCGAGCAGGTGCTGAAGGGCATCGGCGCCGGCGAGATCGAGCTCGCCACTGACGCTTATCTGGCGCGCTTCCGCCCAGATCACCATCTGCTCGATTTCGAGGGACGCCGGCGAGTGGGAGGGACGATTCCCGGGGGCCGGCCGAACCGGTTTCTCCTGGCCCGCGAGCCTCCCCTCGTCTGGAAGGGCGACGAGCTCGAAGCGTCCCATTCCTCGCACGAGGCAACGGGGGCAATGGAGCGGAGGTTCCACGGTGCGGAGCCGGATCCGGCAGTTGGGACACTGCGTCCGTGACGTGGTGGGCGCGCCGCCCCGCCTCTGGCCGACATGGGGCTTGCGGCCAGACGCTGGACGATCAGCGCCAACGTCAGGTTGTTTCGAATGCAACTCCACCTCTTTTCAGATCGCCATCGCGGAACAGGGGGGTTCGGCATCCGCCCGGCGTTGGGGCGGGCCCCATTTGCCGTCCGAAGCGCAATCCCATTGGTACGACATGCGGACGTTGCTTCAAGGCCAGCGGTGCCTTGGCAGCGTTGACAACCCACCGGCGCCGGCCTACCAGAGGCCACATGGCCGCCGTGCGCAGCGATCGGATCGGAGTCCTCGTCGGGCTCCACGAGCGACGGGCGCACGCCTGGCTGCGTTCCCGGGGGAGTGACGCCCTGGCCGGCCGGGTCGTCTGGTGCGCCGCCGCCCTCTCCGGCGGCCACGCGGCTGGCCGGCGCCTCCGGGAGCTATTGGACGACGACCTCGAGATCGTTCCCCTTGCCGTGGAAGCCGCCGGGCCCCCGGCGGAGCTGGCACGGCAGCTCGATGCGATGCTGGCCGGGGTTCCCTCGCCCCGATCGCTCGACGCCGCGGCGCGGACCGCCTACGCCCGCGGCGCCGAGCTCGCCGAGCCCACCCTCGGTGGAAGGGTGCGCCCCGGGGACGTCGTCGTCCTTCACGACTGCTTCACGGTCTCCTCCGCGACGGCGCTGCGGGACCGCGGGGCGCACGCGATCTGGCATCTGCGCAGGCGATCCGGATCGCCCGCGCCCTGCGTCAGGGCGGCGATCGACTTTCTCGACCGCGCCGGCGCCGGCGCGGTCGATGCCGTGTTGATCCACGAGCGCCAGGGGAACGAGGAGGAAGACCTGATCACCGCCTTCCTCCCGGCTGCCCAGCTTCTCGACATCCGTGAGGTGTCGCTGGGGGGCGACGCGGCGCGGGCCGAGCGGGTGGCTCTCGCCTGGATCAGCCTGCTCGGCGACATCGTCGAGGAGGACCGGGCCGACCACGTCGGCGGCACGATCCAGGCGCGGCCGGTGGTCGCCGCGCGCTGAAGGCATGGCCGCCGCCGAGCCGACCGAGGTCGCCGAGACCCCCGACCGCGACGGCGCCTTCCCGCGGCTCAGCGGGGGGCAGATAGAGAGGTTGACGGCGCACGGGCACCGTTCCCGGACGGCGGTGGGGGAGCGCCTATACCGCCAGGGCGACTCTCGCTACGACTTCTATGTGGTCCTCGAGGGCCTGGTATCCGCCCACGCCGACGCCGACGGCGTCGAGCCCCCGGTGGCCGTCCACGGTCCCCGCCGCTTCCTCGGCGAGCTCAGTCTGTTGACCGGGCAGCCGGCCTTCTACACGACGGTCGTCCGCGAGGCCGGGGAGGTCCTCCAGGCTGCCCCGGAGACGCTGCGCCAGCTGGTCGGCGAAGATCCGGCGCTCGGCGACCTCGTGCTGCGCGCCTTCCTGCTGCGTCGCGAGCTGCTCAGCGGCCTCGGCGCAGGGCTGAAGATCGTCGGCTCCCGCCACCTTCCGGACACCCGCCGCCTCCGCGACTTCGCCGCCCGCAACCGGCTGCCTTTCCGCTGGATCGACCCTGACCGCGACCCTCGTGCCGAGGCGCTTCTCGAGCGGCTCGGGGTCCGGCCCGAGGAAACTCCGGTCGTGGTCTGGGGCAGCAGGGTCTGGCGCGACCCGACCAACGCCGAGCTGGCGGCGGCGGCCGGGATGCGCGAGGAGCCGCCGCGCGACCGGGTCAGCGACCTCCTCGTCGTCGGCGCCGGCCCGGCCGGCCTGGCGGCGACCGTCTACGGCGCCTCGGAGGGCTTGCTCACCGCGGCCCTCGACGGAATCGCGGTCGGCGGCCAGGCCAGCACCTCCTCGCGGATCGAGAACTACCTCGGCTTCCCGTCGGGGATCTCCGGCGCCGAGCTGGCCGAGCGAGCGACGATCCAGGCGCGCAAGTTCGGCGCCCGGATCGTCGTCGGCGCCGCCGCGGTCGGGCTCGAGCGCCGCGACGGAATCCACGCGATCTCGCTCGAAGACGGGACGACGCTGGAGACGCGGGCGCTGCTGATCGCCACCGGCGCCCGTTATCGCCGCCTCGCGGTCGAGCGGCTCGAGCACTTCGAGGGCAGCGGCGTCCACTACGAGGCGACCTTCATGGAGGAGCAGCTCTGCGTCGGCGCTCCGGTCGCCGTGGTCGGCGGCGGCAACTCGGCCGGGCAGGCAGTCGCCTTCCTCTCGCGCCGGGCCAGCAAGGTCTATCTGCTGCTTCGTCATGGCGAGCTGACCCGCGACATGTCGCGCTACCTGGCCGACCGGATCGAGCGCCTGCCCAAGGTCGAGGTGCTCCGCAACACCGAGATCCGCGAGCTGCTCGGCGAAGACTCCCTCGACGGCGTCGTCGTCGAGGACCTGGAGAGCGGCGGGCGGCGCCGCCTCGAGATCCGCGAGCTGTTCGTCTTCATCGGCGCCGAGCCGTGCACGGGCTGGCTCGACGGCGTCGTCCCGCTCGACGACCACGGTTACGTGCTGACCGGCCCCGGCGCGGTGCCGGATAGCGGCGACGGCGAGGCGTCGCCCGCCCTGCTGGAAACCGGGGTGCCCGGGATCCTCGCCGCCGGTGACGTCCGTGCCGGCTCGATCAAGCGCGTCGCCTCGGCCGTCGGCGAGGGGGCGATGGCGGTGCGCCTCGTCTATGCCCAGCTCAACCCCTGAGCGCCGCCCGGGCGGGAGCCGTGCAGGCTCCCGCCCGACTCCCGCGCTTTTACGAGCTCTGTTCCGACTCCTCGTCGCCGCCGACCGTGACCTTGCGGGGTTTGGCCCGCTCCGGCTTCGGGATCTCGACGAGCATCACACCGCTCTCGAGCCGCGCGTCGACCTGTTCGGTGTCGACGTCGTTGGGCAGCGCCACGCGGATCTCGAATTTGCCGGTCCGGCGGGTGCGGTGGCGGAGCACGCCGACCCGCTCGCGCTCCTTGATCTCGCCGGTGATCAGCAGCTCGCCGTCGCGTACTTCGACGTCGACGTCCTTGCGCTTCACCCCCGGCAGCTCGGCCTCGACGATCCAGGCGTCTTCGGTCTCCTCGATGTCGAAGCGCGGTATGAACGCAGTCTGGCCGTTCTGCATCGTGTTCCCGAAAACCCCTTGGATCAGCTCGCGGAACGGGTCCCATTGCTCGACCGCCAGCGGGGCACCGGCGGAACGACGTACTGGGAGTGCCATTTTTTCCCCTTTCGTAGGACTACTTGCCGTCCTGCCCGTAGGTAGGCCCGCGGGCGCCGTTGTCGAGATCTTGATCCGGTCCCGGCCCGCCCTACCACACCGGGTGACCGACAACTGCCGGTCGCCCCGAGACAAGGAGGAGTCGTGAAGACGAAAAACCGGGAACGCGCCCCACGCAGCGAGATCGGCGGCGAACCCCGCCGGACGGTCGCTTCCTTCACGACCTACGCCGAGGCGGAGCGCAGCGTCGATCATCTGTCCGACCAGAAGTTCCCGGTCGAGCGGGTCTCGATCGTCGCCCGCGATCTGAAGCTGGTCGAGCAGGTGACCGGCCGCCGCGGCTACCTCGAGGCGGCGCTGCAGGGCCTGGCCTCCGGCGCCCTGATCGGCGTCCTGATCGGCTGGCTGTTCGGAATCTTCGACTGGTTCGAACCGATCACCTCGGCCTTTTGGCTGGCGATCGACGGCCTCTGGTTCGGGGCTCTGGTCGGTGCCCTGTTCGGCCTGCTCCTGCATGCCCTGAGCCGCGGACGGCGCGACTTCGACTCGGTCGCCGGCCTCAGCGCTGACCGCTACGAGATCCTGGTTGACGACGAGGTAGCCGACGAGGCTGCACGCCTGCTCGCCGCGGGCGACTAAAGGTAAAGCCGAACGGTGAAGCCGGCGTCGCTGGGGAAGGCTTCCAGCTTTCTGGCCAGCTGCCGCACGACCCACATCCCCGGCGCCTGGCCACCCGGCTCGCCGGGGGGATCGAAGCCGATCAGCGGGTCGTCGAAGCCCGGGCCCTGGTCGACCACCTCGCAGACCATTCGGTCGCCGACCCGGCCGAGCCGAACCTCGACCGGCGGCTCACCGTGCCCGCAGGCGTTGAGGATCGCCTCGTTGGCCGCCAGCACGGCCTCCAGCGCGCGCGAGCCGCCGACTCCCTGGGCGGCGAGCGCCTCCCCGAGCCGCTCGCGCAGCGCCTCGGGGTCCTCGCCCGCGGCGACCGTCCGCAACTCGGGCAGCGGCCGCGGTGGCGGAGTCAGCTCCCTGAGGATCTCCGCGAGGTCGGCGTGGGGCCCGCTCGGGCGAGCGCCGCCGAGCAGCTCCGGGCGGCCGCGCCGGACCGCGTCGAGTAGCGGCGCCGGAGTGCGACCGGCGTCGTATCCGCAGAGTGCCCACACCGGCATCGCCGCGAGCGCCCGCTCGAGCGCCGCCTCGTAGCCGAGCCAGTCAAGCCAGCCGTTTTGGGGCGGTCCCGGCTCGACCCCGACGAGTAGTCGCACCGCCGGGAAGCGTCGCAGCCGCTCGTACAGCGCCGCGTACTGGGCGGCGAGGGTCCGTGCGGGCCGGTCGGTGACCGCGGCGAGGTCGAGGAAGCCGACCTCCTCCGAGACCGAGCCGAGGGCGCGACGGACCAGCGCCTGGCGGTCGCGCGGAGCCGCGACCAGCGCCCCCTGGCCGGCCTCCAGCCCGGAGCGGAGGAAATCGACCGCTGCTTCGACGTATTCCGCGTCGGATGAGTAGACGAATGCGGTGTGGCGAAGTTCCGGTTGGCTCACGGCTGGTAACGCTTCTACCAAAGCCGGCCGCTACCTCCTCGGAGCGCCCGACGGCCAAGCGGCTACCTGGCGGAGTTTGCCGAGGGCGCGCTCCTCCAGCTGTCTCACCCGCTCGACGCTGAGGTCGAACTCGCGGCCGATCTCACGCAGCGTCCGCTGCTGGCAGTCAATCCCGTAGTGAGCGAAGACGATGCGGCGCTCGCGCTCCTCGAGGACAGCGGTGAGATCCTGGATGTGCTCCCCGTCGGCCAGGTCGATGATCCGTTCGTAGTCCTCCTCGGTGGCCGGATCGGCGAGTCGCTCGGCGAAGGTCGTCGCCATCTCCTCGTCGCCGGGAAGTCGCGCTTGCAGACTGCTCGGGGCGCGCTCGACCGAGACCAGGCGCTGGATCTGGTCCAGCGGCATCCTCGCGGTCACGGCGAGCTCGGAGTCGGAGGGCTCGCGCCGGTTCGCCTGGGCGAAGGCGGATCGCGCCCGCTTCATCTGGACGAGGCTGCGGGCGGCCCGGTCGGAAAGGACGACGGGACTGGTCAGCTCGGAGACGAGCTGCTGCATCGCCTGCCGAACCCACCACGAGGCGTAGGCCCAGAACGGCGTCTCGTAACCCTGGTCGTAGCGCCGCGCGGCGCGCAGCAGACCGACGACGCCCTCCTGCTGGAGCTCCCGGCGCTCGAGGCTGGCGAAGCTCCGGTAGAGATTCGCGACTCCGTCGATCGCCGGCATGAAGGCCGTCACCAGTTCCTCGGTGGCGATCCGGTCACCGGCCTCGGTCAGGGCGAGAAGGTGGCGCTCTCGCGCCATAGGGAGAGGCGAGTTCGCTGGATGCGCCGCGTCGCGCAATGCGCCTTCTTCCGGTTTTGCAGTCCGCGGACCGGACAGTCCCGGATTGCCGGGGACAACAGCTTCGAGCCTCGCCTCGAGCCTCGTCGCCCGGTATCCCCTTCCAATTCCCCGCAGGATGCTGCTTAAACCTCTTGACGCCAGCCTTCGCCGCCCTACCAGGAGGAGTGCAAGCCCGCGCACGGCAAGCGGCTCGGATACCCGGGCCCGAGAGGAGGCCACGATGGCAAAGGCGGTCGGAATCGACCTCGGCACGACCAACTCGGTGGTTGCCGCGACGATGGAGGGCGGACAGGCCGAGGTGATCCCGAACTCCGAGGGCTCGCGGACGACGCCGTCGGTGGTCGCCTTCACCGAGGACGGCGAGCGGCTGGTCGGCCAGATCGCCAAACGCCAGGCGATCCTCAACCCCGAGGCGACGATCTATTCGGCCAAGCGGTTCGTCGGCCGCAAATGGGGCGAGGTCGACGAGGAGGCGAAAATCGTCTCCTACAAGGTGGTCAAGGGCGAGAACGACGCGGTCCGCTTCGAAGTCCGCGGCAAGCAGTACGCGCCGGAGGAGATCTCCGCCCAGGTACTGCGCAAGCTCGCCGACGACGCGGCCAAGTTCCTCGGTGAAAAGGTCACCGAGGCGGTGATCACCGTGCCCGCCTACTTCAACGACGCCCAGCGGCAGGCGACCAAAGACGCAGGCAAAATCGCCGGCCTCGAGGTCCTGCGGATCATCAACGAGCCGACCGCGGCGGCGCTCGCCTACGGCCTCGACAAGAAAGGCTCGGAGACGGTCCTCGTCTTCGATCTCGGCGGCGGCACCTTCGACGTCTCGCTGCTGGAAGTCGGCGACGGCGTGATCGAGGTTCGCTCGACCAGCGGCGACGGCCACCTTGGCGGCGACGACTTCGACAAACGGGTGGTCGACTGGCTCACCGACGAATTCAAAAAGGAACAGGGAATCGACCTGGGGCAGGATCCGCAGGCCCTGCAGCGCCTCTTCGAAGCCGCCGAGCGGGCGAAGGTCGAGCTCTCCTCGACCACCCAGACGCAGATCAACCTGCCGTTCATCACCGCCGACGCGTCAGGCCCCAAACACCTCAACGTCACGCTCGCCCGGTCGAAGTTCGAGCAACTGGCCGAGGACCTGATCGCCCGCACCCGCGGCCCGGTCGAACAGGCACTGAAAGACGCCGGCCTCAGCGCCGACGACATCGACGAGGTGATCCTGGTCGGCGGCTCGACCCGGATCCCGAAAGTCCAGGACCTGGTGCGCAAACTGACCGGCGGCAAGGATCCGAACCAGACGGTCAACCCGGACGAGGTGGTGGCGATCGGCGCCGCCCTGCAGGCCGGGGTGCTGAAGGGCGAAGTCGAGGACGTCGTCCTGCTCGACGTCACCCCGCTCTCGCTCGGGCTGGAGACGTTGGGCGGCGTGATGACCAAGGTGATCGAGCGCAACACGACGATCCCAGCACGGCGGACCGAGGTCTTCTCGACCGCCGAGGACAACCAGACCGCGGTCGACGTCGTCGTCCTCCAGGGCGAGCGCGAGATGGCCCGCGACAACCGGCAGCTGGCCAAATTCCGGCTCGAAGGACTCCCGCCGGCGCCGCGCGGCGAGCCGCAGGTCGAGGTCACCTTCGACATCGACGCGAACGGGATTCTCAACGTCTCGGCACGCGACAAAGACACCGGCGCCGAACAGCAGGTGACGATCACCGAAACGACCAACCTCGACAGCTCCGACATCGAGCGGATGATCAAGGAGGCCGAGGAACACGCGGCCGAAGACCGCCAGCGGCGCGAAGAGGTCGACGCCCGCAACGAGCTCGACGCCTTCGCCCATCGGGTCGAGCGGCAGCTCGAGGAACTCGGCGACCGGGTGCCGGTCAACCAGAAGGAACAGGCCGAAGCGCTGGTCCGCGACGCGCGGGCGGCGATCGAGGAGCAGGCCGGTCTCGACCGCGCGCGGCCGCTGATCTCCGACCTCCAGCAGATGGTTCAGGCCCTGCAGAGCGCCGGTGCGACGGCCGGTCCCCGGGACGGCGGCGAGGGCGAGCCGGCGGCCGAGGAGGAGGAAGTCGTCGATGCCGAGTTCACCCGCGAGTGAAGAGGAGCGACAGGCGCGTCAGGCCGAGGGAGCGGCGCCGGTGGCCGACCAGGAGCCAGGCGGCGCGCAGCCGTCCCGAGGAGATGACGAGCGCTACCTGCGCGCCCTCGCCGACCTCGAGAACTACCGCAAGCGCTCGGCCCAGGAAGTAGAGCGCCGGGTCACCGAACAGGCCGAGCGGCTGCTGCTCGACTGGATCGAGGCGGTCGACAGCGTCGACCGCGCGCTGGGGATGCAGCCCTCCGACGGGCTGCGCAGTGTCCTCGAGCAGATGGAGGCGATCCTCGCCCGCCAGGGCGTCGAGCGGGTGGGCACGGTCGGCGATCGCTTCGACCCCGAGCTGCACGAGGCGATCTCGGTCCAGACCAGCGACGAGGTCCCCGAGCGCACCGTGCTCGACGTCGCCCGTTCGGGCTATCGCCACGGCGAGCGGGTGCTGCGCCCGGCCCAGGTGGTGGTTTCGCGGGACGGCCGCAGTTCAGAGCGGGAGCAGGAGCCCCGTGGAGAAGGGGAGGACTGATTGGCGGTCGGCTTTCGCGACTACTACGAGGCCCTGGGCGTCCCGCGCGGCGCCAGCGACGAGGAGATCCGCAGTGCCTACCGCAAACTCGCCCGCGAATACCACCCAGACGTCAACAAGGACCCTGGCGCCGAGGACCGCTTCAAAGAGGTCTCGGAGGCCTACGAGGTTCTGCGCGACCCCGAGAAGCGGGAGAAATACGAACGCCTCGGCGCGAACTGGAAAGCCGGCGAGGACGTCGGCGGCGCCTCCGGATTCGGGGGCGGCTTCGGCGGCGGCGACGGCCAGGGATTCGGCGACGGCGCCGGCTTCAGCGACTTCTTCGAGAGCTTCTTCGGCGGCCGGCGAGGGGGGCCCCAGGGCTTCGAGGGCTTTTCGATGCGAGGCGGCGACCAGGAGGCGACGCTCGAGGTCACGCTCGAGGAGGCGGCCAGTGGCGGCAAACGGAAGATCTCGCTCGCCGACGGCCGCGATTTCGAGGTGCGGATCCCGCCCGGCGTGCGTGACGATCAGAAAATCCGCCTCGCCGGCCAGGGCGGGGAAGGGGCGAGCGGCGGCCCCGCGGGGGACCTCTACCTGCGGGTGCGGATCAAACGCCACCCGCGCTTCCGGCGCGAAGACGACGACCTTGTGGTCGAGATCCCCGTCGCGCCCTGGGAGGCGGCGCTCGGGGCCACGGTTCCCGTCCCGACCCTCCACGGCAGCGCCAAGGTCAAGGTCCCGGCCGGCTCACCCAGTGGCCGCCGTTTGCGCCTGAGAGGTGAGGGAATGCCGCGCCCGGGCGGAGGCAAAGGCGATCTCTACGCAAGCGTCAGAATCGTCGTTCCGAAGGTGCTGGAGAAACGCGAACGCGAGCTGTTCGAGGAGCTGGCCGCGGTCTCGCGGTTCGATCCGAGGGAGGGGCGCTGATGTCGCCCGGCACGGCGATCATCCTCGCCGACGCCCGGGCGCTGGCCCGCCGCTCCGGCGTGCACCCCGAGCTGGTGCGGCGGCTGATCGCGCTCGACGCCGTCGACCCCCTCGACTGGGACGCCGCGGCACGCCTCGCGCGGCTGCTGCGGCTGCGCCACGACCTCGGCCTCAACGTCGCCGGCGCGGCACTCGTCTGCGACCTGCTGGCGCGGATCGAGGAGCTGGAAGCGCGGCGCCGTTAGGCGCCCTGGGGGTGACCCTGGAGCCGACGAGGTGATCAGCCCAGGGCGTCGCGGATCGGCGCGTCGGCCGGCGTCGTCGCGATCAGCTTGCGATTGGCGAATTCGAGGATCCCGAGGTGGGAGAGCTCGCGCCCGAAGCCGGAGCGCTTGATCCCGCCGAAGGGCAGGTTCGGCTCCGAGGCGGTCGGGTGGTTGACGAAGACCATCCCGGCCTCGAGCCGGCCGGCCACCGCCCGGGCGCGCTCACCGTCGCTGCCGAACACCGCCGCGCCGAGCCCGTACTGCGAGCCGTTGGCCAGCGCGATCGCCTCCTCGTCCGACTCGACCCCGTATACGGCGGCGACCGGACCGAACAGCTCCTCATGGTGGGCGCGCATCTCAGGGGTGACGTCGACCAGGATCGTCGGCTCGACGAAGGCACCCGGGCGGTCGATGCGGCGGCCGCCGGTCACCACGCCGGCGCCCCTCCCGATCGCCTCGTCGACCTGCTCGATCACCAGCTCGGCCGCCCGCTCGGAGGAGAGCGGCGCCAGCGTCGTCTTCTCGTTGAACGGGTCGCCGGGTTCGAGCTCGGCCATCCGTTCGGCGAGGCCGTCGACGAAGTCCTGGAAGACGTCGGCCATCACGATCATCCGCTTGGCGCTGGTGCAGACCTGGCCCATGTTGTGCATCCGCCCGACGAACGCCGCTTCCACGGTGCGCTCGAGGTTGTCGCCGTCGAGGACGACGAACGGGTCGCTGCCGCCGAGCTCGAGCACCACCTTCTTCAGGGCGCGACCGGCCTCCTCGCCCAAGGCGGTGCCGGCCTGATCGCTGCCGGTCAGCGAGCAGCCCTGGACGAGCGGGCTTTCGACCATCCGCACGATGTCCTCCACCTCGACGAAGACGTTGGTGAAGACGCCCTCGGGAGCGCCGGCATCCGCGAACAGCGCCTCGATCGCCAGTGCGGATTGGGGCACGTTCCGCGCGTGCTTGAGCAGGATCGTGTTGCCGAGCACCAGATTCGGGGCGCTGATCCGGATCGCCTGGTAAGCGGGGAAGTTCCACGGCTGCACGGTCAGCAGGACGCCCAGCGGGTCGTTGCGGATCACCGCCGAGCCCTCGTCGTCCATCTCCAGCGGCTGGTCGGCGATCTGCGCCGGGCCCTGCTGGGCGTAGTACTCGAGGATCCGGATCGTCAGGTCCAGCTCTGCCCGGCTATGGCGGATCAGCTTCCCCATCTCGAGCGTGATCGTCCGCGCCAGCTCCTCGTAGCGCTCCCGCATCAACTCCGCCGCCCGCCCGACCACCCCGGCTCGCTCCGCCGCCGCGCGCTCCCGCCACGGCTCCCATGCGCGGTGAGCGCGCTCGATGACCCGATCGATCTCCTCGCCGCGCAGCGACGGGAACTCCCGCACGACCTCGTTGGTGTACGGGTTGACGGTCGCGAAGCTGCTGCGGGTGCCTGCCGTGGAATCAGCCATCGCCACAGGCGTTGGTAGGCCACCCGCGCCGCCGGTCAACCGCTGCGCCTCCTACGCCCGCAGCGCGGAGATGTCGATTCTCAGCGCGACCTGCTCGCCGACCAGCAGCCCGCCGCCGACAAGCGACTGCTGCCAGCTGAGACCGAAATCGGTCCGGTCGATCGAGCCGCGGACCGCGATGCCGACGCGATCGTTGCCCCAGGGATCGATGGCCGCGCCTTCGACGTTGGCCTCGACCTGGATCGCGCGGCTGACGTCTTTGATCGTCAGATCGCCGGTGACCCGGTAGCTCCCGAGCACGACGTGCTCGATCGCGGTCGACTCGAAGGTGATCAGCGGGTAGTGCTCGGCGTCGAAGAAATCCGGCCCCAGAAGGTGTTCGTCGCGGTCGGCGTTGTTGGTGTCGATCGAGGCGACCTGGACGCTGCCCCAGACCCGTGAGTCGCGGTAGTCCTCGGCCGCCTCCAGCGTCCCCTCGTACTGCTTGAAGTGGCCGCGGACGGTGGAGATCATCATGTGCTTGACCTCGAAGCCGACGCTGGAGTGGATCGGGTCGACCGCCCAGGTCCCGGTCGGCACCCGCACGATCCCCTGATCGGTCTGCAGCTGGGTCGTCATCTGAGTTGCTCCTTGTCGTCGGTTGGGCGCCCCATGTGCTTCCCGGTAGGCCGCCGCGGCACTGCTGTCAACCGACCGCGCTCCGGAGGTCAGTAGCGGAGGATCGCAGCCACGCCCTCGGCCGGCGCCAGCAGCTCGGCGACGCCGTCGCGGGCGATCGTGATCTCGGCGTCGCCGGCGAGGGCGCCGCGGACCAACGCCTCGGCCGGGTCGCCGATCGCCGGGTCGAAGGCGAGCTGCTCGACCCGTCGTTCCTCCAAGGCCGCCAGCGTCTCCTGCACGCCGCTGGCGCCGCGGCTGCCGCCGAGCGCCTCCTCCAGCGCCCGTTCGACGAAGGCGCGGTCGCGCCGGGTTCGCGATCGCGCGATCGCGGCGCTGCCCTGATCGATCAATTCCCCCCTCGGCAACGAAACCAGGTCCAGCGCGCCGCCCAGCTCGCGACGCAGCTGGGTCGAGCCGAGACCCTTCCAGAAGGCCTCGGCGTCCGGGCGCGGGCCGAAGGCGAGGACGTCCCCGAATCCGCGCTCGCGCAGCCGCGCGCCGGCGAGGCGGCCGCACTCGACGAGGAAGCGGTGGCGGTTGTGCTCGAGGCGCTCGTCGTACTGGTCGTGGCCGGAGGAGCTGACGCCCTGCATGCGCGCGGGGTCGGGAGAGCTCTCGGCTTTGCGCTCGCGCCAGGCGCGGCTGAGGATGGTCAGCTCCCACTCCTCGATGACCTCCAGTTTCCCTGCGGTGCAGCCGAGCAATCGCACCCGCTCCGCCGAGAGCAGGGCGACGCCGCACCCTTCGCCACGCCGGCAGAGGTCGACGAGCTCCGTCACCAGCGGCTGCTCGGCGAGTGCGACCGCCGGGAGCACCGGTGCCACGCCAGTACTCCACCAGCGCTCCTTCCCCTCCTTGCGGCTGATCTCGACGAAGCCGGCTTCGCCACGCGGGGGCGGCCGCACCTCCTCGTCGTTGAAGCGATGCAGCAGCCGCTTCGCCGTCTCGCGCATCGCGACCTTGCGCTCGTGCTCGCCGTCCTCGGCGAGCTCCAGCGCCCGGTTGATCCCGTTGCGAAACTCGATCCGCCAAGCCGAACTGCGGTCGGCGGGGTCGAAGCCGAGGTAGACGGAGATCACGCCCATCGGCGGTCGCCAATCGCTGAGCTCCCGAGCATCCGCCAGCGTGGGGTGGGCCATTCGCCTCCTCGCGTAGTTCCTCGACGGGTACCCTCCCCAGCCGCCCGGAAACGCCGACCACCCGACCTTGCGCCTCGGGCTGGATCAGAGCCAGAGGTCCAAGGGATCCACGAACTCAGGACTGCGGATGCTCACGCCCTGCACGAGGCAGCGGCAGTGGGTCTCCCGGGCGTTACCGATGATCGCGGGGTCGCGCGCCGTCTCGTTGTAGGGGCAGACGAGGCTCAGCGGCAGCGCTGCGAAGGCGAGGTTGATGAGTGCCTCGTACCGCACCCAGGTCTCGGTCTCCCCGGGAATCCGGTCGGCCCAAACCGGTTCGCCGACGATTCGGACCCAGGGCGCGCCGGCATCCAGGGCATCGGTTGCGAACTGCCGGTATCGGAGCAGCGCCTCGCGGGGCGAGCTGTACCAGCTCCGCCAATCGCCGAAGCGGATCTTTGCGGCCGCGGCGCCAAGGCGGTCTCTCAGGGGCTCGGCGTTCTCTGGATTGGCGACGACCAGAACGGCCTCACCCTGTTCGACACCATCCTGCAGAAAGGGGGCCGCCGTCTCTACGAGGTCGGCCGCGTCGACGTAGATCAGGCACTGGTGGTCGAGCAGGTCACCGACCGGGCTCCTTTTCCCGAGGAGATAGTCGACGCTCACGCCGAGGGGCGGGGCGAGAGCCCCGAGCGTGTCGGCGCGAGGGTTCGGCCGGCGGCCAGCCTCGATCTGGGTGATCGCCGACCAGCTCAAGCCGCTTTCCACAGCAAGCTTCTCCCGGGACATTCCAGCTCGGCGCCTGGCGGCCTTTACCCGTGAGGCGATGGTGGATCGGGGTTCGAGCTCCATCGTGACAGCCATTCTCGCACGCCTGCTAGCGTTTGTGATGGTCATCTGACAGTGTCAACTGACGTACGAAAGACCCTTACCGCAAGCGGGCGGCGGCGATTGCTCGCCCTACTGGCCGTGCTCGCATTGCTGGCCGGGACGGGGGCGGCCTTCGCGGTCAACTCGATCACCGAAGAGGGGCTGATCGAGACCGCCAGGAGCAGCGCGATCAGCGACGCGGACCTGCTTGCGGAAGTCGCGTTTGCCGGCGCGATCAGCGACGGTCGCCTGACCCGAACCGACCTCGTCGCCGCACGAGCGCAGCTCGCCGCCGCCCGGCGCACGCTGGAAATCAGGCGCATCCTCGTCTGGGGCCAGGGCGGCCGCCTGCTCTTCAGCGACTACCCCCGCCTGGCTCGCTCTGGCTCCTCTTCGGATCTTCCCCGTCTGGCACGGCGGGCACTGCGATCGGACCGTATCCAGGCGGTCGTGATCAAGCACGACGGCATCCTCAATATCAAGACCGCGGTGCCGTTCGGAACCAAAGCACAGCGCCTGGTGGCGGAGATCCGGTTCCCCCGGCCCGCGGACGAGAGCCAACTCGATCAGATCAGGGAGAAGCTCTACCTCGCGGCTGGGATCGGCGCCCTCCTCCTCTACCTCGCGCTGGTTCCGCTGATGACCTGGATCGCCCAGCGCTTCCCGACCAGAAGCGATCGCAGGTGCGAGCGCTCGCTGGCGCGTCTGGACGTCGCGATGGACCTCGGCGAGCTGCAGCTGCTGTTCCAGCCCAAGTTCTCCGTCCGCTCGCACGACGTTCTCGGGGTCGAGGCGCTGGTGCGCTGGGAGCATCCCCAGCGGGGGCTGCTCGGACCCGCCGAGTTCGTTCCCGAGCTGGAGAGCGGCCGGCTGCTGGACAGGTTCACCGCGACCGTGCTCGATACGGCAACCGCGGCCTGCGGCCGCTGGCGGGCCAACGGCCTGGACCTGCCTGTCGCCGTCAACATCTCCGCGCAGGCTCTGGTTGCCGGCGATCGTTTCGTCGACCAGGTGAGCCAGGCGCTGATGGAGTCCGGAATCCCTGCTGCGATGCTGACGGTCGAGGTAACCGAGAGCGCGCTGATGAGCGTCGGCGCCGACGCCACCCACACGCTGGCCAAGCTTCGACAGTTGGGCGTCACGATCTCGATCGACGACTTCGGCACCGGATACTCCTCGCTGGGCCGGCTCGGCACGCTTCCACTCGACGAGCTGAAGATCGACCGCTCGTTCGTGGCGGTGATGGGGTCCGATCAGCGGACCATGCGTGTGGTCGGATCGATCGTCGACCTCGGCCGCCAGCTGGGACTGCAGATCACCGCTGAGGGCGTGGAGACCCACCAGGAGCTCGAGCAACTCGCGGACCTGGGCTGCGACGCCTTCCAGGGCTTCCTGTTCGCGCGCCCGATGAGCGAGCACCAGCTCCAACAGTGGCTGGTGGTCGATCCGGCAAATTAGGGCCCGCCGACTAGACGCCCGGCGGGATGTGTGGGTGACGATAGGCCGGGTAGTCGGCTCTAGTGTTAGGAACGAGCCGATCCACCGGGAGGTCCGGCGGGCACACGCCTCAACCCGTCCGCCGCAAGCGCCGATAGTCAACCCGGATGTCACCCCCGATAATTCGCACGGGACCCGGGAACGAGCGACAATCGCGCGCCGGCCCGCAAACGGGAGCCGGGCGAGACAGAGGCCGGCCCGGGCAGGCGACGCTGGAACGGGCCGAGGAGCTCGCGCGGACCGGAAGCTGGGACTGGGATCTGGAGCGGGACGTTCTGCTGTGGTCGGACAACATGTTCCGTCTGCTCGGCCTCGAGCCGGGCGCGATCGTGCCCAGTCCCGAGTACGTGATCGACCAGGTCCATCCTGGCGACCGCGAGCGGGTCAACGCTGAGATCGAAGCGGCGCGGCAAGGGGGGCGCCCGCCCGATATCACCTACCGGGTGGTTCTTCCCGACGGCAGTGTCCGGGTCCTCCGGGGCGCCACGACCCTTGTCGTCGACGAGAACGAAGGCCGCCCGGTGCGGATGGTCGGCTCAGTACAGGACCTCACCGACCTGGTCGAAACCCAGCGCAAGATGGCGGAGTCGCTGACCTTGCTGGAAGCGCTGCGAGCCGAGGCCCCGGTTGGCTTTGCCTTCGTCGACACCGACTTTCGCATCGTTCAGCTGAACCAAACCCTCGCCGAGGTCAGCAGGTTTCCCCCGGAGGAGCAGGTCGGCAAAACGGTCGCCGAGGTCGTCCCGGAAGTATGGGCTCAGATGGAGGACACCTACCGCTCGGTGCTCCGCACCGGCGAACCGGTCCTCAACCTCGACGTGACCCGCCCCCGCCACGGCGACTCCGATCGACGCCACTGGCTCTCGAGCTACTACCCCGTGCGGATCGAGGACGAGGTGATCGGAGTCGGGGTGATCGTCCTCGACGTCACCGAGCGCGAGGAGGCCGAGGATTTTCGCGCCGCGGTGATGGACAACATCGTCGAGGGCCTCTATGTGCTCGACGATGAGGGACGGCTCGAGTTCATGAACAGCGCCGCTGCGCGGATGCTCGGATGGGACGAGGAGGAGCTGCGCGGGAGATCCATGCACGAGGCGATCCATTTTCAGAACGCCGACGGCTCGCCTCACCCCGAGCACGAATGTGAGCTCCTGAGAGTGAGGACCGAGGGCCGGCCGGTGCGGATGACCCGCGAGGCGTTCACCCGCAAGGACGGCACGATCCTCCCGGTCTCCTATTCGGCCGCTCCGTTGATGCGCGGCGAGCAGGTCCACGGAGTCGTCGTCGTCTTCGCGGACCGCAGCGCCGAACAGGCGCAGGACGAGGAGGCAAAACGCGAACTCGACACCCTTGCCTGGATCGGTCGCATCCGGGACGCCATCGACGAGGATCGGCTGATCCTCTACTCGCAGCCGATCGTGCCGCTCGACGGTGGTGAGCCGAGCGAGGAGCTGCTCCTGCGGATGGTCGGCCCGAGCGGCGAGACGATCCTGCCGGGCAGCTTCCTGCCGGTCGCGGAGCGCTATGGCCTGGTCACCGAGATCGACCGCTGGGTGATCGGCCAGGCGGTCCGGGCCGCCGCCGGCGGTCAGCGGGTGGAGGCCAATCTCTCGGCCGACTCGATCGGCAACTTCGACCTTCTACCGCTGATCGAACGCGAGTTGAGGGACGGTGGGGTCGACCCGACGAAGCTCGTCTTCGAGATCACCGAGACGGCGCTGATGGAGAACGCCGACGCGGGCCAGGCCTTCGCGCGAAGGCTCGCCGAAATCGGCTGCCAGATCGCCCTGGATGACTTCGGCACCGGCTTTGGCAGCTTCACCTACCTGAAGACGCTCCCGATCACCTATCTCAAGATTGACGTCGATTTCGTCCGCGACCTGGCGACGAACGAGGCCAACCGCCGTCTCGTCAGGGGGACCGTCGCGATGGCACGGGAATTCGGATACAAGACGATCGCCGAGGGGGTCGAGGACGCGGCGAGCCTGGCTCTGCTCGAGGAATTCGGGGTCGACTTCGCGCAGGGCAACTACCTCGGGCCCCCGCGTCCCCGCTGAGCCTCGGGGCGGGACGCGGACCGCATCCGATCAATTCCTCGAGCTCCACGATCTCGTCGCCGAGCCGCCGGAACTTCTCATGCAGGTTGAGGAAACCGCCGCGCCAGCCGAAATAAGGGGGAACCCCAACCGCGCCGCCCGGCGCTCGTCCAAGGAGTGTCCTGAATCCGATGAACCCGTCCCGAAAGCTGCGTTCGCTCGTCCCAGTGGCGGCGATCGCCCTGCTCGCCGTCGCCCTGGTGGCCCCAGCCGCCAAGGCCGCCAACATCCCGCCGCTTGCGACGACCGCGCAGTACAAAGCGCTGGTCACCTTCGTCGACAAGCTCGACAAGCTCTCGAACACCCCCGCTACCGCCGCCCAGAAGGCCCTCTACGAGGGTCAGCTGGACAACAAGCACGAGTCCGCCGTGAACAAATCGACCGCGCTCTTCAACCGCGGTAAAAGGGCGGCGCAGGCCGAATCGCAGCGTGCCTTCAAAACCGGCGCGCGGACGATCCGTCGCACCGAGGCCGGCGAACTGGCCGCTCTGCGCCGGGAGTACGACGCGCGGATGGACCGGGCCGCCACCAACTACGACAACGCGGTCGGCCGGGTCGAAGACGTGTACGACAGCCGGACCGCGTCGCTGAAAAAACAGATCCGCCGTCTGCGCGATCAGAAGGCCAAAGCCGAAAGTGTCGTGCGCAAAGAAGTGATCCAGGAAGCGATCGAACGGCGGATCAAGCGCGGCTCTGACGACCGCAAGCTGCAGCAGGAAGAAATCGCCGACCTGAAGACCGGCTACCGCAGCGAAAAGAACGCGATCCGCAGCGCCAAGGCGTCCGCTACCCGCAGCGTGCAGCAGAGCGACGACGAAGCGATCGAAACCCTGCGCAACCGGGGCAAACAGATCTACAACACGAGGGTCCGCACGCTGCAGAGCCGGCGCGCGAACCAGCTCCGGGATCTCGAAAACAAGCTCAACGCCGGCCGCGCCGCGATCTCGCGGATGCCCGCCAGCAGCTAGGCAAGTCGACCTGCCGGGGACCCCAGTCGGGTCCCCGGCAGCGGCTGCTCCCACCGGCGGACGGATCCGAGTTCCGCTCCCGCTATAGGTTCCGGCGGATGCGCAGGCGTCCGTTGTTCTCCCCGATCCTGCCCGGTGCGACGGCTCGCGACCGTGCGCTCGCCTGCCTCGGCACCGTCGTCGGAATCGGGCTGGCGGCGCTGATCGGGTCGCTGATCCACGGCGACGGCGAGGCGTTGCCGTGGATCGTCGCGCCGATCGGCGCCTCGGCCGTGCTGCTGTTCGCGGTCCCGGCCAGCCCGATGGCGCAGCCGTGGCCGATCCTCGGCGGCAACGCGCTGTCGGCGCTGGTCGGCTTCGCGGTCGGCCAGGCGCTGGGACACGGACCGTTCGCCTGCGCCCTGGCGGTGGGGCTGGCGATCGCGGTGATGTCGGTCACCCGTTCGCTGCATCCGCCCGGGGGTGCGGCGGCGCTGACCGGGGCGCTGGGCGGCTCGCTTGTCGACTCCGCCGGCTGGTGGTTCCCGGTCGCGCCGGTGGCCCTGAACGCGCTCGTCTTGATCGCCGTCGGCTGGGCCTTCCACCGGCTCGCGGGCCACCCCTACCCGCATCCGCAGGTTCTGGCGCCGGTGACGCGGGATCCCCTGCCTTCGGAGCGGGTGGGGGTGCGCGACGAGGACCTCGACGCGGTCCTGGCCGGGATCGGCGAGACCTTCGACATCGAGCGCGAGGACCTGCGGCTGCTGCTGGCGCAGTTCGAGATGCAGGTGCTGGCGCGGCAGCATCCCGATCTGACCTGCGGCGAGATCATGTCCCGCGACGTGATCAGCGTCCGCCGCGACGCCGACCCGGCGCTGGCGCGGGGGCTGCTGCTCGAAAGCGGCGTCCGGCTGCTGCCGGTGCTCGACGACGACGGCCGTCCGGTCGGCGGCGTCGGCCTGCGCGAGTTGGCGCGACCGCGCAGCGCCGTCAGCGAGGTGATGACGCCACCGTTGACGACCACGCCAGCGGAGCCCGCGGTGATGCTGACCGCCGCGCTCACCGACGGGCACCGCCACGCCGCGATGGTCGTCGACCCTCAGAGCGGGAAGCTGCTCGGGCTCGTCACCCAGGCCGACCTGCTCGCCGCCCTGACCCGCCGCTCCCTCGATGCGGCTCTCGCGCCTCGGTAACGCTCGGTTCGAACGGGTCAGGACGCCGGTAGGTAAGTGAGGAGGACCACCCCGGAGTCGAACCGCTTGACGTCGTCGAGCCGCAGCCGGACCGTTCCCCGGTCGCCAAGCACGTGGAGGTTGCCTCCACCCCAGACGATCGGGTTGAGGTAGATCTCGAACTCGTCGACCAGGCCCTTCTCGGCGAGGGCGTAGGCGAACTCGCCGCTGCCGTGCGTGAAGAGGTCGCCGTCGACTTCGTCCTTCAGCTTCGGGATCGAATCCTCGAGGTCGCCTGCGAGGAGGGTGGCGTTCCACTCGATCTCGCCGGACAGGGTGGTCGACCCGACGAACTTCGGCATCGGGTTGACCATCTCGGCCCACCTGCCCGACTGGCTCGGCCAGTAGCCGGCCAGCCCCTCGTACGTCTTGCGGCCGAGCACCAGCCCGCTGGATCTCTCCCGGCGCTCGAACGAGTACTCGCCGTGGTCCCCGTCCGCCTGAACCCACTCGCCCACCGGGTCGATGACGCCGTCGACGGTGGCCTGGGTCGTCGCGATCAGCTTTCCCATCGTGATCCTCCTTGGTCAGGGGGGCTCCCTTTGAGCCCTCTACCCATACGACGAACGGGGACGCGCAAATTCGACATCTATCGAGCTATTGCTGGTTCAGCCACTCCTCGTAGGTGGGGCCGGCGAGGGCGTCCGCATCTGGGGCAGGTAGGCGGTGTCGCCCTGGGTTCCCCACTGGAGCAGTTCCGCGACGAACTCGTGAAACTGGGAGCGCCTCGAAGGGCTCGAGTTCGGCCTTGGGACTTAGTGCGGTTTTGCACTATCCACTAGACTCCTCCTTGTGGCAGCGATGACAGCACGTCGGCTTCGGTTCAACAGACCATCCTGGGCGCTGATCGGCGCGACGCTCGCGCTGGCAATCGCCGTGTTGGCGCCGGCGAGGGCGGACGCCTTTGGCACCTTCGCCAACGGTGTGCTCACGGTTAGTGGCGGCGAGGGGAAAATCGTTCCTCGCTGCGCGGCCGACGGCGAGCTAACCGTCAGCGGCGTTTCCGTCGACGACGGGCCCGCCTTCTGCCGCGACCTGAGGCGAATCGAGGCTTCCTCGTCTATCTCCACCCTCTTCGACTTCTCGCAGCTGCCCGACGACCTCGGTGGCGGCCAGGGGCCGATCGAGATCCACGCCACCTCCACGACGAGCGGTCAGCTCGAATACGCCAGCGACAAGTTCATCGGGGCTCCGGGCCATGTCAACGTCTTCGACGGAGGGCTCGACTTCGACTCGATCATCGGCGGCAACCTCAACGACAGGCTGAGTGGCGGCGCGGACAGCGACAAGATCGAAGGCGGGCGCGGCAGCGACGTTCTTCTCGGCGGTTCTGGGGCGGACAAGCTGCTCGGTGGACTCGGCCGCGACACCTTGAAGGGCGGCACCG
>JAWVEZ010000210.1:0-10547 GCA_033856455.1 Solirubrobacterales bacterium
TCAGCGCTTTAGGCGTCAGCTCGGAGCGCGACCCACAAAAAAACTAAGCGAAAGGGGCACCCCGACCCCTCCCCGCCCACCTCCCGAAGCAACCCGTCTACCGCTCGGCGATCAAAAGCGTCTGCAGCGCCCGGCCGATCCGCCCGTCACGGTCGGCGAGCACCGACTCGGCGGTGCCGATCCCGCTCTGCTGCGGCAGGGTGAGGGCGTCGACGCAGACCCACTCGCCGACCGGCATCCGCTCGAGGTGCACGGTGAGGTCGACGTTGACGAAGACGAAGCGGCGGAAGTCGAGCGCGGCGCTGATCCCGTTGCCGACGTCCGCGGCGATCAGGGTGCGCTGCAGCGGCGATGGCTCCTCCCCGGCGACCAGCGGGTGGCGCATCCGCAGCCAGGCGGTCGCCGGGCCGAGCTCCAGGACGCCGCCCGCGGCGAAGCGCAGCTCCATCGCCGAGTGATAGCCGAGCTCGTGCCCGGTGGGGAAGAAGTCGAACCCCTTGGCGTCCTCGGGGAAAGGCGGCGGGGGCGGGGTCGAGACGACGTCGGGCGGGATCTCGATCTCGGCGGTGCGCAGGCGCCAGCCGCGGACCCGCATCAGCACCTCGCCCTCGACGCTGAGCTCGGCGGCGAGCATCTGCACTTTCTTGCCGGGCCGGACGACCTCGGCGCTGATCCGCAGCGGGGCGATCGGCACCGAGCGGAGGATCTCGAAGGTGACGCGGCCGATCTGCATGCCCTCGCCGCCCGGCAACTGCTCCAGGGCGCGGCCGAGCAGCGCCGCCGGCGGCCCGGCGTGCTGGGCGCCGGCATCCCACGGCCCCCGGGTCAGCTCGGTGGCGAGCAGGAGCTCGCCGTCGGGCTCGTAGAAGGCTTCGGGCACGCGGCAATCCTAGGCGGGCTCGGCGCCTCCGAGGTCGAGGCCCCTATGGGGGCTCCAAACTCGGAAGCGCCCTCAGCAGGAACGGGAGCCGAACTCCTGGGTCCAGACGTGGGCGCCGCTGTTGCCTTCGAGGGTGCCGACGCGGAGGCCGATGCCGATCTCCTCGTAGTCGCCGAGGATGTTGGCGCGGTGGCCGGCCGAATCGATCCAGGCGCTGAAGATGTTGCGCACGGAGCCGAGCGAGCCGGTTCCCCAAGCGATGTTCTCGCCCAGCGCCGTGCAGCGCCCGCCGTAGCCGACGCGGCCGAACCAGTAGGTGAACTCGCGGCCGCAGGCTTCATGGTCGAAGCCGCAGCGCAGAAGGTCGCCGGACTTGCCGCGGGCGGCGCGGTCGAGCGCGGGCAGACTGGCGAGCCGCGGCTTGCCGCGGCGCTGGCGCGCGTAGTTGGTCAGGCAGCGCATCGCCTTCACCTGCTTGGTCGCCGGCGCCCCGGGGTTGGCCTGGCCCGGACAGACCGAGGGCGGTGCGACGAGGCCCTCGTTGGCGGCGCCGGCGGCAGCCGGCAAGGCCGCAGCGAGGGCGAACAGAGCGACGACGCCACCGAGCAGCGACTTGCGTCCCATCCGCCAAAGAGTAGGGGCCGAACCCCGCCGGCAGGCTTGCCAAGGGGCGTAAAATCGACGTATACGAAAAGGAGAAGAAATGACCCAGAAGGTCCAGAAGTCCGAGCAGGA
The DNA here is from genome assembly GCA_033856455.1 of Solirubrobacterales bacterium. Taxonomy (GTDB): domain Bacteria; phylum Actinomycetota; class Thermoleophilia; order Solirubrobacterales; family 70-9; genus VAYN01. The sequence continues at coordinate 1,616 of JAWVEZ010000210.1, forward strand.
GTGGCGCGAGCAGCTGACGCCGGAGCAGTACGAGGTGGTCCGCAAGGCTGGCACCGAGCGCGCCTTCACGGGTCCGCACCTCGACGAGAAGCGCGACGGCATGTTCCGCTGCGTCGGCTGCGGCACCGAGCTGTTCTCCTCCGACACCAAGTTCGAGTCGGGCACCGGCTGGCCCAGCTTCACCGACCCGGCCAACCTCGAGAACGTCGAGCTGCGCTTCGACGACAGCTACGGGATGCGCCGCACCGAGGTCGTCTGCAAGACCTGCGACGCCCACCTCGGCCACGTCTTCGACGACGGCCCGGGAGAGAGCGGCCAGCGTTACTGCATCAACGGCTGCGCGCTGACCTTCGACGAGAAGTAGCGCAGCAGCGGGCGCGCCGCCGGCTCAGCTCGGCGGCGCCGCCATCAGCTCCACCCGGTGCCCGGCGGGCGCCAGCACCCTGGCCCGCGGCGCCCCCCAGTGTTCGCGCGCCGCATCGACCTCGAAGTCGGCCTCGCGCAGCGCCGCCAGCGTCGCCTCGAAGTCGGGGACGACGACGGCCAAGTGGCCGCGCGGCGGCGCGATCGGGGCCGGATCCGGCATCAGATGGACCTGGGTCCCCTCCCGTTCCAACCAGGTGAACTCGGCCAGGGTCGGCGGCGGTTGCACCCGCTCGAAGCCGAGCAGCTCGAACAGCTCGGCGGCGCGCGCGACGTCCTCCGGTGCGACCTCGATCCCGACGTGGTGGAGCATCCAGCCGAGCCTAGAGGGCCGCGCCGAAGATTTGCAGAGTTGGCACAGTTGTCACCCACATGTAACGTTTTGTCTGCCACCATGCAATCATGGTGGTGATGCCGAGAGAGAGTTGGACGGACGAGCGACTGGACGACTTCCGCCGAGAAGTGAACCGGCGGTTCGACGATGTCGGCAGGCGGTTCGACGAGACGAACCGGAGGATCGATGAAACGAATCAGCGGATGGAGGCCGGCTTCGCCGAGATGCGGCAGGAGTTTCAGCGGATCAACGATCGCCTCGACTCGCTGAATGAACGACTCGACTCGTTCCACACTCGACTCGACGGGGTGCAGCAGATGTCCACCCGCATCATGGGCGGCTTCGGCATCGGCCTTCTAGGCGTGATTGCCGCCTTCATGCTCCAGCACTAGAGCAGCAGCGAGACCAGGGCGGCGGCGATCACCAGCGCCGTGGACCAGGCGATCGTCTCGGCGACGATCTCCATGTCCAATCCGTAGGCGTTGGCGACGATCAGCGAGTTGACGCCGGCCGGCATCGCCGCGATCAGCAGGTACGGGGCGGGCAGGTCGACCAGCGGGGAGGCGAGCAGGATCAGCAGACCGGGAGCGATAAGCAGGCGTGAGACCAGCGCCAGGACCACCGGGCGGGTCAGCTTCGGCGGCATCGGCAGGTTTCCGTGTTCGGCGTTCTCCGCCAGCGTCGCGCCGACCGCGAAAAAGCCGAGCGGGAGGATCGCGACGATCAGGGCCTGCGAGAAGTCGACGAGCACGTCGGGGGCCAGCGCCTCGGGGGCGAGCAGGCCGGCGACCGCGGCGTAGAGCGGCGGGTTGCGGGCGAAGAAGGCGACGATCCGCTCGCGCGGCGACTCCCCCGCCTCCTCGCCGAAGGCGGCGCCGACCGCGAAGGCGCCGAGCAGCAGGCTGGGCGCGCAGACGAGGACGTCGAAGAGGACCGCGGTCGGGAGTTCGTCGCGACCCAGCAGCGCCGCCGTCAGCGGGTACCCGAGGTAGGCGCTGTTGAGCGAGAGCGTGGTCACCAGGACCGCGCCGGTCTGCGGCCTGGTCAGGTGCAGGAAGCGGTTGCAGACGATCCAGGCGAGGACGGCCGAAGCGGCGATCGAGACGAGCCCGAGCAGGATCCCGACCCCGTGCTCGACGTCGAGGTCGGCGTGGGCGAGGTTGAAGAAGACGACGAGCGGGATCGGGACGTAGAGGACGAAGCGCAGCGAGCGCCGGGCGGCGACGCCGGCAGCCTCGGGACGGCGGTGCTCCGCCCAGATCCCGACACCGACCGAGAGGAAGATCACCGCCGCGGTGATCAGGACGCCCATTGGGCGGAGAGCCTAGATGCTCGGAGGGGTCTCTAGAAGAGAGCCGCGCCGGCGCGTTCGGCGAACTCGACCAGCGGCTGCGGGATGATCCCGAAGAAGACGGTCGCGGCGGCGGCGAGCAGCGCCGGGCCGGCCAGGTACCAGCGCCTGCCGGCCTTCGGGTCGACCGGGTCGGCCTCGGGCGAGGCGCCGGCGATCGCCGGGGTGGCGCCCGCCTTCTCCCCCTCGGGCCGCATCCACATCGCCGCCACCACCCGCAGGTAGTAGCCGAGCGAGATCATCGTGCCGATCGCGATGAAGACCCCGAGCCAGGTGTAGTCGCCTTCGACCAGCGCCTCGATCAGGTAGAGCTTGCCGATGAATCCCGCCGTCGCCGGCAGCCCTGCCAGGGCCAGCATCGCGATCGTCAGCGGCCAGGCGAGCAGCGGCCGCTCGGCGCCGAGCCCGCGCAGCGCCCGGATGTCGTCGCCATAGGGCGTTTCGCGCTCGCGGGCGATCACCACCGCGAAGGCGGCGAGGTTCATGAAGGCGTAGGAGGCGAGGTAGAAGACGAGCGCGCTGACCCCGGCCTCGGAGGCGACGACGATCCCGCCGAGCATGTAGCCGGCCTGGGCGACGCCGGAGTAGCCGAGCATCCGCTTCAGCGAGCCCTGGCCGAGCGCGCCGACGTTGCCGACGATGATCGAGATCGCCGCCAGCACCGCCAGCGCCGGCTGCCACTGGTCGACCTGGGGGCCGAGGGCGACGTCGAAGAAGCGGACGAAGACGGCGAAGGCCGCCGCCTTGGTGGCGACCGCCATGAAGCTGGTAATCGGCGTCGGCGCCCCCTCGTAGACGTCCGGCGTCCACTGGTGGAAGGGCGCGATCGAGGTCTTGAAGGCGAGCCCGACCGCGCACATCCCGATCCCGACCAGGATCAGCGGGTCGTCGAGCAGGCCGCCGTGGGCGGTCCCCTGGGCGATCCCGGCGAAGTCGGTGGAGCCGCTGCCGCCGTAGAGGAAGGCCATCCCGTAGAGCAGGGTGGCCGAGCCGACCGAGCCGACGATCAGGTACTTGAGTCCCGACTCGAGCGAGCCCTCGCGCCGCATGTTGGTCGCGCAGAGGACGTAGAGCGGGATCGAGAGGGTCTCGATCGCGACGAAGAAGGTGATCAGGTTCTGGGCCTCGGCGAGCAGCACCATGCCGAGCACGGAGCCGATCAGCAGCGCGTGGTACTCCCCCAGCCCGGCCTGCTCGGCGGCCGACTCGCGGATCGAGAGCAGGACCGCGAAGGCGGCGGTGAGGATCGCGACCAGCGAGATCGCGATCGCCAGGTCGTCGATCCGCAGCGCTCCGGCGACCAGGTCCCTGGGGTCGCCCCACTGCCAGATCAGCAGGCCGGCGGCGGTCGCGAGCACGATCAGGGTGAGACCCGGCGCCCAGCGCTTGACCGGCTTGAAGACGCCGCTGAGCAGGACCATGCAGAGCCCGACGGTGAGGGCGATGATCGGCGAGATGCCGGCGTAGTCGATCGTCGGCTCGTTGAAGTTCACGGCTTGATTTCCCCGGATCCGATCCTCACGGGCTCGCTGAAGTGCAGCTTGCCCTCGGCCAGCTCCGCCTCCGGCGCGTCGCCGCCGGTCACGCTGGCCACCGTCTGCTGCACGGTCGGGGCGGTCCGCTTCAGGATCAGCTGCGGATAGAGCGCCAGGGCGAGGATGCAGAGGACCAGCGGCGCCAGCACGACCGCGTCGCGGAAGCCGATCTCGCGCGAGGCGACACCGTCGGGCTTACGGTTGTGCATCGTCTGCTGGTAGAGGCGCAGCGCGTAGTAGGCCGACATCGCGACGCCGCTGATCGCGACGATCGCGAACACCTCCTTCTCCTGGAAGAGCCCGTTGAGGATGTAGAACTCGCCGATGAAGTTGGACGATCCGGGCATCGCCAGGGTCGCCAGGGCGACGATCAGGAAGAGCACCGCGAGGACCGGGGCGCGCAGCGCCATCCCGCCCATCTCGCGGATGTCCTCGGTGCCGGTGCGCTCGACCAGGATCGCGACGATCACGAACAGCGGCGCGACCACGAGGCCGTGGTTGACCATCTGCAGGATCGCCCCGTCGGAGCCGTCGGCGCGCAGGGCGAAGATCCCGGCGGTTATGAAGCCGAGCTGGGCGACCGAGGAGTAGCCGGCGATCAGCCGCACGTTGGTCTGGGTGAAGGCCATCACCGAGCCGTAGAGGATCGAGGCGAGCGCGATCACCAGGACCACCTCCTGGAATTCCACCGTCGCGTCGGGGAACAGCGGCAGGACGACCCGCAGGAAGCCGTAGGCGCCGACCTTGGCGAGCACGCCCGAGAAGACGACGAGGACCGGCAGCGGCGCCGCCCGGTAGGCGTCGGGCATCCACCCGTGCAGCAGGAAGGCGGGCATCTTGACCAGGAAGGCGGCGGCGAAGAACCAGAAGATCCAGCGCTGGCTGTCGACGTCGATTCCCTGCTGCTGGATCGCCGCGATCGAGAAGGTGAGGTGGCCCCCGTCGGCGGAGATGATCGCCGCGGCGATCGCCGCGACCAGCATCAAAAGCGACCCGATCAGGGTGTAGATCATCATCTTCAGCGTCGCCTGGGCGGCGCTCGGGCCGCCCTCGCGGTCGCTCCCCCAGCTGCCGAAGAGGAAGTAGAACGGGACCAGCATGAAGTCGAAGAAGAGGACGAAGAGCAGCAGGTCCTGAGCGAGGAAGGCGCCGAGCGTCGCCGTCTCGGCCAGCAGCATCAGGAAGAAGAAGAGCCGCGGGCGCTCCCACTCGCGGAAGGCGGCGAAGGCCGTGCCGCCGGTCCAGAGCAGCGCGGTGAGCACGACGAGGAAGAGGTTGAGCCCGTCGATCCCGAGGCTGTAGTCGACGCCGAGGCCGGAGATCCAGGCGATGTCGACCGTGTGCTGGAGGCCGGAGTTGCCGGAGTCGAAGTCGAAGACCATGATCGCGGCCAGCACCAGGGTCGCGACCGTGCCCAGGGTCGCCCACCAGCCGGTCAGCCGCTTCGGCAGGAAGAGGCCGACGAGGCCGAACGCGAGTGGTGCCCAGAGCAGTGCGTTGATCATGAGCTGGAGATCAGGAAGTAGAGGGCGAGACCGGCGAAGCCGGCAACCAACAGCAGCGCGTAGCTACGCACGAAGCCGTTCTGGACCGCCTTGACGACACCGCCGGCGCCGCGCACCGTCCCCTCGGTGCCGGTGACGAGGCCGTCGACGACGAAGCGCTCGAAGACCCGGTTGGCGAAGCGGCCGATCGCCAGGGCCGGGCGCACGATCAGGAAGTCGATGATCTCGTCGAAGTACCACTTGTTGACGAACAGGGTGTAGAGCGGGCGCAGCTTCTCGATCAGGTAGGCCGGCGTACTCGGCTGCTGGACGTAGAAGAAGTGCGCCATCCAGATCCCGAGGATCGAGATCGCGCCGCCGATCGTCAGCCCGACGTAGTCGGCGGTCAGGCTCGGGTGGATCCCGACCAGCGGCGAGTTGTGGAAGACGGGGTCGAGCCACTTCTCGAGCACGTCGTCGACGCCGGGGACCTGGATCAGGCCGCCGACCAGCGCCAGGAACGCGAGCACGCCCATCGCCGCCTTCATCGGCCAGGACTGCTCGGCGATGTGGTGCTCGGAGCCGGGGAAGCCGACGTCGGTGTCCTCCTCCTCGCCGCTCGCCGGGTTGCGCGGCGTCTCGTGGGCGACGTGGCCGGTGTCGATCAGCTCCTGCGCCTCCTTGCAGGGCGTCCCCGGCAGCACCCGGAAGACCAGCCGGAAGGTGTAGATCGCGGTGATCAGGGCGCCGACGTAGCCGAGCACGGTGTAGATCATGTACATGCCGCCGCGCGCCTCGGCGTAGGCAAGGATCTCGTCCTTGGAGAAGAAGCCGGAGGTGAGCGGGAAGGCGGCGAGGGCGAGGGCGCCGCAGAGGAAGGCGATCGAGGTGAAGCGCATCGCCTTGCCGAAGCCCGACATCCGGTCGATGTTCTGGTTGTTGGCCATCGCGGCGATGATCGAGCCGGCGGCCATGAACAGCAGCGCCTTGAAGAAGGCGTGGGTCATCAGGTGGAAGAGGCCGGCGCTGTAGGCGCCGATCGAGACGCCCATGATCATGTAGCCGATCTGGCTCATCGTCGAGTAGGCGATCGCCCGCTTCAGGTCGGTCATCACCAGGGCGATCGTGCCGGCGACCAGCAGGGTCGCGAGGCCGACGAAGGCGGCGACGTCGGCGGCGGTCGGTGCCAGCTCGAAGAAGACGTGGGTGCGGGCGATCAGGTAGACGCCGGCGGTCACCATCGTCGCCGCGTGGATCAGCGAGGAGACCGGGGTCGGGCCCTCCATCGCGTCCGGCAGCCAGGTGTGGAAGGGCAGCTGCGCCGACTTCGCGAAGGCGCCGACCAGGAGCAGGAGGCAGATCGCGGTGATCGTCCACTCGTTGGTGCTGAAGACCTCGGGGGCTCGCTCGAAGGCGGGGCCGTAGTCGAAGGTGCCGAGCTGCTGGAAGATCAGGAAGGCGGCCAGCACCAGGCCGATGTCGCCGACCACGTTGATCACGAACGCCTTCATCCCCGCCCGGGTCGCGGTCGTGCGCCGGTACCAGAAGCTGATCAGCGCGTAGGAGGCGAAGCCGACGAAGGCCCAGCCGACGATCAGCAGGACGAAGTTGCCGGCGAGGACCAACAGCAGCATCGAGAAGACGAAGAAGTTGAGGTAGCTGAAGAACCGGTGGTACCCCTTGTCCGACTGCATGTAGCCGTAGGAGTAGAGGTGGATCAGGGTGGAGACGCCGGTGACGACGAGGACCATGAAGATCGAGAGCGCGTCGACGTAGATCCCGAGCTTGATGTCGAGGCCGCCGGCGCTGGCGTAGTCCCAGAGCGAGGAGGCGTGGTGGCGCGCCTCGGGGTCTTCGCCGAGCATGGTGAACAGGGCGCCGAGCCCGCAGGCGAAGGCGAGCAGGATCGAGAGCGTGCCGATCACCCCGGCGACCTTGGCCGGGATCAGCTTGAAGCCGAGCCCGATCACGATCGAGCCGAGCAGCGGGAAGAGCAGGACCAGCCAGGCCCAGGTCGTGGCGCTCACCCGCGCAGCTCCCTCAGGTCATCGACGTTGAGCGGCAGCTTGCGGCGGAAGATCGCGACGATCAGGCCGAGCCCGATCACCACCTCGCAGGCGGCGACGACCATGACCACGATCGCGAACACCTGCCCCTCCTCGTTGCCGACCATGCGGCTGAAGGCGACCAGGGCCAGGTTGCCGGCGTTCAGCATCAGCTCGAGGCAGAGCAGGATCACCATCGGGCTGCGGCGGATCAGGATCCCGACGGCTCCCGTCGCGAACAGGAGCGAGGAAAGGACGATGTACCACTCGACGCTCATCGGGAGGAGGACACCTCCTCCCGCTTGCGACCCGCGAGCACGATGGCCCCGACCGCTGCCAGCAGGAGCATGATCGAAGCTGCCTCGAAAGGCAGGAGGAACTTCTCCAGCAGCAGGGTGCCGATCGACTCGGGGTTGCCGAAGCCGGGGTCGACGTCGGGGCCCTCGGTGCCGAGCGCGCGCAGCGAGGAGGCGAGCACGGCGATCGAGAGCTCGACGAAGATCGCGACCGCCAAGAGGGGCGCCAGTATTCGCTGGCCCGGGATCGGCTCCCAGGCCGACTCCCCCCCGCCGCCGACGTAGGCGACGACGAAGACGTAGAGGACCATCACCGCGCCGGCGTAGACGACGACCTGGGCGGCGGCGACGAAGGCCGAGGTGAGCAGGAGGAAGAGCGCCGCCAGCGAGAACAGGTGGACGATCAGCGCCAGCACGCTGTAGAACGGGTTCCGCATCGCGACGACGCCGACCGCACCGCCGAGCGCTCCGATCGCGGAGAGGAAGAAGAGGACCTCTTCCACCTATTCACCCTCGCTTTTCAGGGGGGTGCGCTCGATCGGCTCGGCGAGCAGCATCTCCTTGGTGAAGATCAGGTCGTCGCGGTCGTAGTCGGCCATCTCGTAGTCGTGGCCCATCGTGATCGCGTCGAACGGGCAGGCGATCTCGCAGTAGCCGCAGAAGATGCAGCGGCTGAGGTTGATCTCGTAGACAGCGGCGTAGCGCTCGCCCGAGGAGACGCGGTCGCCGGGGATGTTCTCCGCTGCGACGACGCGGATGCAGTCGGCCGGGCAGGCAGCGGCGCAGAGCGAGCAGCCGACGCATTTCTCCAGGCCGGTGTCCTCGAACTTGTGCAGTTTGTGGCGGCCGCGGAAGCGCGGGTAAACCGGCGTCTTCTCCTCCGGGTACTCGATCGTCATCGGGCCCTCGATCAGCCGCGCCATCGTCGTCTTCAGGCCGCGCAGGGTCTCGCCGAAGGCGCGGTAGGCGCCGCCGACGCCGCCCGGCTCGGGGCCGCGCTGGACCTCGACGACCTCGATCGAGTCGAGGTAGGAGGCCGACTTCGGATCGAAGCCGTTGCTGCCGCCGCCGCTCACGTGACCACCACCAGGACCGCCGTGACCAGCACGTTGAGGGTTGCGATCGGGAGCAGGACCTTCCAGCCGAGGGTCATCAGCTGGTCGTAGCGCAGGCGCGGCAGCGTCGCCCGCACCCAGATGAAGACGAAGACGAGGGCGAGCATCTTGACCAGCATCCAGATCGGGTCGAGGAAGCTCGGGCCGGGGCCCATCCAGCCGCCGAGGAACATCGCCGCGGCGATCCCGGAGACGACCAGGATCTCCATGTATTCGACCAAGAGGAAGGAGCCGAAGCGCATGCCGCCGTACTCGGTCATGAAGCCCTGGACCAGCTCGGCGTCGGCCTCGGGCATGTCGAACGGGGTGCGGTTGGTCTCGGCGAAGCCGGCCAGCATGAAGATCAGGA
>JAWVEZ010000211.1:0-29836 GCA_033856455.1 Solirubrobacterales bacterium
GAGAGCGGCGTTAGCGTGAACCTTCATCCGGGTCCTCCTTGCTTAGGGCGTAGACACCCCCGAGCTTCTTGGAGGGCCCGGATGCTTCTCAGGCGTTCACAACGTGTGTGGGCGGGTCAGCTAGCGCCCACTGGAGCCGAAGCCGCCCTCGCCGCGGGAGGAGTCGGAGAGCTCTTCGGCCGCGACCGGCTCGGGCAGGGCGACCGGAGTGATCAGCAGCTGGGCGATGCGGTCGCCGGGCTCGACCCGGAAGACCTCGGCCGGGTCGGCGTTGAGCAGCAGGACCCGCAGTTCGCCGCGGTAGCCGGCGTCGATCAGGCCCGGGCTGTTGACCAGCGTGATCCCGTGTTCGCGGGCCAGGCCGGAGCGCGGCAGGACCAGCCCGGCGTGCCCCGCCGGGATCTCGACGGCTACTCCGGTCCCCACGCCCCAGCGCTCGCCGGGCCCGAGGTGGGCCGCCTCGCAGGCGTAGAGGTCGAGGCCGGCGTCGCCCTCGTGGGCGCGGGTCGGCAGGATCGCCTCCGGCTTCAGCTTGACGACAGAGATCTGCACGCCGGGCAGCCTAGGGAATCGGTCGGCGCCCTGGTCAGGCGGTTGCCAGCAGGTCTGTGAACCGGTGCAGCTCGGCCGCGGGGACCCGGGCGTGGACGAGCACCCCGTCCTCGCGCTCGGTGCGCTCGAGGTCACCGGCGACTTCGTGCAGCTCGTGCAGGCGGCCGCCCTGCGAGTAGGGGATCAGCAGCTCGACCTCGGTCAGGGTCTCGGCGAAGGCGGTCTCGATCCGCTCGCGCAGTGTCTCGAGCCCTTCCTCGGCGAGGGCCGAGACCAGCACCGCGCCGGGATGGGCGATCGTCACCTCGTCACGCTGATCCTGGTCGAGCAGGTCGGCCTTGTTGAGGACCAGCAGCCGCTGCTGCTCCCCCGCCCCGATCTCCTCCAGGACCTCGTCGACTGCCCTCATGTCGACGAGGCGGCGCTCCTCGGGCTCGGAGGCGTCGACGACGTGGACGATCAGGTCGGCCTGGGTCGTCTCCTCGAGCGTCGCCTTGAACGCCTCGACCAGCTGATGGGGAAGCTTCTCGATGAAGCCGACGGTGTCGGTCAGCAGGTAGTCGCGTCCCGAGAGCTCGAGCGTGCGCGTGGTCGGGTCGAGGGTGTGGAAGAGCCGGTCGCCGACCCCGACGGTGGCTCCGGTCAGCGTGTTCAGCAGGGTCGACTTGCCGGCGTTGGTGTAGCCGGCGAGGGCGACCCGTGGCAGCGAGGAGCGGTCGCGCTGGGCGCGCATCACGCCGCGGTTCTGCTCCAGCCGGGTCAGCCGCCGGCGCAGCGCCGCGATCCGGTCGCGGGCGAGCCGGCGGTCGGTCTCGATCTGGCTCTCGCCCGGGCCCCTGGTGCCGATGCCGCCGTCCATACGACCGGCGCCGAGCCGCTCGAGGTGGGTCCAGAGCCCCCGCATGCGGGCCATGTTGTATTCGAGCTGGGCGAGCTCGACCTGCAGCTTGCCCTCGGCCGAGTGGGCGTGGTCGGCGAAGATGTCGAGGATCACCGCGGTGCGGTCGATCACCGGCACGCCCAGCGCCGCCTCGAGGTTGCGCTCCTGGCGCGGCGCCAGCTCGTCGTCGCAGGCGACCAGGTTGGCGTCGCAGGCCTTGATCTCGGCTTTCAGCTCGTCGAGCCGGCCGCGGCCGAAATAGCGGTCGGGGTCGGGCTTGGGGCGCTGCTGGGTCGCCTCGCCGGCGGTCGCGACGCCGGCGGTCCGCAGCAGCTCCTTCAGCTCGGCCAGCGGATCCCCGCTCTCCGAGCCGTCGACGATCCCGATCGCCAGCGCCCGCTGACGCGCACGCGGGTTGGTGACCCCCGCGCCATTTCCGTGCTCCGCGCTGTAGCGCGTCTCCGTCTTGCGTCCGTCCCTCGATCTCTGCACGCTCTTAATGGTAAGCCCCGACTCGGGGGGCTAGGCTCCGCGGACGTGAAGGTCTTCGTCACGGGGGGAACTGGCTTCATCGGCGGCGCGCTCGTGCGCCAGCTGCGGGCGCGCGGCGACGAGGTCGTCTGCCTGGTCCGCAACCCCGAGAAGGGCAAGGCGGCAGCCGAGCTCGGCTGCGAGATCGCCAGCGGCGACCTCTCCGACGAACGCGCGATCCGCGAGGGGATGAACGGCTGCGACGCGGTGATCCACGCCGCCGCGATCTACGAGGTCGGGATCCCCGCCAAGGACCGGGAGGCGATGCGCGAGGCCAACGTCGGCGGCACCGAACGGGTTCTGGGCGCGGCGCTGGAGCTGAAGATCCCGAAGGTCGTCTACGTCTCGACGGTCGGCGTCTTCGGCAACACCGACGGCAAGATCGTCGACGAGTCCTACGAGCACCCCGCCCGGAGCTTCACCTCCTGCTACGAGCAGACCAAGTGGGAAGCCCACCAGGTCGCCAAACGGCTGATCGGCGAGGGCCTGCCCTGCGTGATCATGCAGCCGGGGGGCGTCTACGGCCCCGGCGACACCTCTTCGATCGCGGTGATGCTGAACGAATTCCTCAAGGGCCGGATGGTCGCGATCCCGTTCCCGGACCTCGGCATCTGCCTCACCCATGTCGAGGACATCGCCGCCGGCATCCTGCTCGGCCTCGACAAGGGCCGCCCCGGCGAGGCCTACGTGATCAGCGGACCGGCGACGACCGTGCGCGAGGCGATCGGCGTGGTCGCCGACGCGACCGGGAAGAAGGCCCCGAAGCGGGCTCTGCCCACCGGCCTGATGAAGGCGCTGACCCCGATCGGGCCGCTGGTCGGCAAGGTGATGGGCCAGCCGCCGAACCTGCGCGAGCTGATCTCCTCGGCCGACGGCGTCACCTTCTGGGCGAGTTACGAGAAGGCCCAGAACGAGCTCGGCTACGAACCGCGCGGCCTCCAGGATGGCCTGCGGGCGATGCTCGAGACCGAAGGCCGCGTCCCGGCCGCAGCTGCCTGAGCCGGTCCCATAGGCTCCGCGCCATGCGCGTGATCGACGTTATGCACCTCGGGCGGCCGAACGTGATCGGCTGCTGGGAGATCGACGGCGCCCTCGTCGACCCGGGGCCGGAGTCCTCGCTCGAGAACGTCCTCGCGGCGATCGGCGGCGAGCAGCCGCGGGCGCTGCTCCTCACCCACATCCACCTCGACCACGCGGCCGCGACCGGGGCGATGGTCGCGCGCTGGCCCGACCTCGAGGTCTACGTCCACGAGCGCGGGGCGCCCCACCTGATCGACCCCTCGAAGCTGCTGGCCAGCGCCGAGCGCCTCTACGGCGACCAGCTGGAGTACCTCTGGGGGAAGATCCTGCCGGTCCCCGAGGCCAACGTGCGGGTCCTGAGCGGCGGCGAGACGGTGCTCGGCATGCGCGTCGCCTACACCCCCGGCCACGCCTCCCACCACGTCTCTTACCTGGACGAGGAGAGCGGCACCGCCTTCGTCGGCGACGTCGCCGCCTGCCGGATCCCGCCCTCGAACCTGATCATGCCCCCGACCCCGCCGCCGGACATCGACGTCGAGCTCTGGGAGCAGTCGCTCGACACCGTCGCGGGCTGGAATCCCGAGCGGCTCGCGCTGACCCATTTCGGCGCGGTCGAAGGGGACGTCCCCGGCTACATCGAGGAGGTGCGCGCGACCCTCCGCAAGGAAGCCGAGATGGCGCGCGACCTGCCCCAGCACGCCTACGAGATCAGCCTCGGCGAGCGGATCCGCGGCCAGCTCGCGATCGAAGGCATCGACGGCGAGACCCTCGATGAGATCCTCCAGGCGGTCCCGACCGCCTACCAGTGGCCCGGCCTCGACCGCTACTGGCGCAAGCGCGCCGAGCGCGAAGCCGCCTGAGCGCTCGGGCATCCCCCGGCATCGATACGGTCCCTTCGTTCAGTTAACGAGTCTGGGGAGGCACCACCTTGAGAGGTATCACCGAGCGACGCGCGATCCGCGTCGTCTTCTGCTTGGCCCTCGTCGCGGCCTGCACCGCGTTTCTCGCCGCATGCGGGAGCGACGACGAGGGCTCGCAGGCGCTCACCTTCGAATACACCGGCGAGGGCGAAGAGGCCGCGTTCACGCTGCCGGAGGAAGCCGAGACCGGTGAGGCGGAGATCACGCTGGTCAACGAAGCCGACGGCCCCGCCGACCTGCAGCTGATCCGGGTCGAGGGGCAGCATTCTTCCGAGGAAGTGGTCGACGCGTTCAACGAAGTCGGCGGCGGCAAACCCTTCCCGGATTGGTTCTTCGCCGGCGGCGGGCTCGGCACCACCGAGTCGGGCGAGGAAGCGACGGTGACCCAGGTGCTGGAGCCGGGCACCTACTACGCGCTCAACACCGAAGGGCCGGTCGACCCGAAAACGGTCGAGGGAATCGAGGTCTCGGGTGACGAGTCCGACGCGTCGCTCGAAGCCGACGCCACGATCGCGGCTCACGAGTACGGCTTCGAGACCGGCGGGATCGTCGCCGGAGAAAACGAGCTGGTCTTCGAAAACACCGGCGCCCAGCCACACCACGTGATCGCCCTGAAGATGGTCGGCGACAGCACGATCGGCGACGTCGAGACCTTCTTCAAAACCGAGGGCGGCAAACCCCCCGTCGAGGAAGGTCCGTCGGTCGGCACCGCGGTGATCGAAGGCGGCGAAGATCAACTCGCCGAGTTCGACCTCGAGCCCGGCCGCTACGCGCTGGTCTGCTTCATCACCGATCGCCAGGGCGGTCCGCCCCACGTGTTCAAAGGCATGATCGAGGAACTCGACGTCAAATAAGGCGCGAGCGGGCGCCTGGCTCAGGCCAGGTGCTCGCGCATCCGCTCGACGGCCTCTTCGATCCGCTCGTCGGGCGTGGTCAGGGAGATGCGGAAGAAGCCCTCGCCGCTCGGCCCGTACATCGAGCCGGGCGAGACCACAACGGCGGCCTCCTCGAGCACCGTCTCGCAGAACGAGGTCGAGGTGTGGCCGGAGGGGACCGGCGCCCAGACGTAGATCGTCCCCTTCGGGGCGCTGACCTCGACGCCGATCTCGCGCAGGGCGGAGACGACGAGGTCGCGGCGGCGGGTGTAGGTCTCGTTCATCCGCTCCAGCGGCCCGGCCGGGCCCTCGAGCGCCGCGGCGCCGGCGATCTGCACCGCCTCGAAGAGGCCGGAGTCGACGTTGGTCTTCAGCCGCCAGTAGGTCTGGATCGCCTCGGCGTTGCCGAGGATCGCGGCGCAGCGCCAGCCGGTCATGTTGTAGCCCTTGGAGAGCGAGAAGACCTCGACCCCGACCTCCTTGGCGCCGGGCGTGGCGAGGAAGCTGGGCGCGACGTAGCCGTCGTAGGTCGTCTCCGAGTAGGCGTTGTCGTGGACGACGAGGATCTCGTACTCCTTGGCGAAGGAGACGACCCGCTCGAAGAAGCCCTCGGGGGCGATGGCACCGGTCGGGTTGTTCGGGTAGTTGACGAACATCAGCCGCGCCCGCTCGGCGACGTCGGGCGGGATCGCCGCGAGGTCGGGGGCGAAGCCGAGGTCCGGCTCCAGCGGCATCACGTGCGGGGTCGCGTTGGCGAGGATCGGGCCGCCGGTGTAGACCGGGTAGCCGGGGTCGGAGGCGAGCGCGACGCCGCCCGGGTCGAGGAAGGCGAAGCAGAGGTTGTAGATGCACTCCTTGGCGCCGATCGCCGGGATCACCTCGGTCACAGGGTCGATCTCGACGCCGAAGCGGCGGTCGTAGAAGTCGGCGAAGCCTTGGCGGAACTCTTCGCGCCCGCGGTTGGAGGGGTACTGGTGGTTGGCCGGGTCGGCGACCGCGGCCTGCATCGCCTTGACGATGTAGTCGTAGGTCGGCTCGTCGGGATCGCCGATCCCGAGGCTGATCACGTCGATTCCCGAGGCCCGCTTGTCGGCGATCTGCTGCTCGAGTTCCTGGAACTTGTAGGGAGGCATCGCCTCCAGGCGCTTGGACGGATCTGCGATTCCCATGGCGCCGAAATCTATTGGTTCAGTCGTCGAGCTCGGCGAGCGCCTCGAGCAGCTCCGGCGAGAGCTCGCCGGAGCAGATCGGCTCGGCCCAGCCGCTCAGCCGCACCGCCAGGTCCTCGCCGATCTCGACCTCCAGCTCGCCGCCTTCGAGCTCGACCAGGATCGGGCTGGCGGCGCCGTTCAGGAAGGCGGTCACCGCGGCGCCGCTGGCCCCGGTGCCGGAGGAGAGCGTCTCCCCCACCCCGCGCTCGAAGATCCGCGCCCGCACCCGGCTGCCGTCGATCTCCAGGAAGGAGACGTTGGTGCGGTTCGGGAACAGCTCGTGGCCTTCGATCCCGGGGCCGATCTCGCCCAGGTCGAGCTCGTCGAGCTCCTCGCCGACGACGATCGCGCACTGCGGGTTGCCGATCGAGACGTGCTGGAACTCCCACTCGCGGCCCGCGGCGCTCAGGGTCCCCTTGCCGTCTTCGCCGCCGGAGGGGAAGTCCTTGGACGCGGTCGACGCCCTGCCCATGTCGACCGAGCAGGTGAGCTCGCCGGTGATCGTCGGCGTGATCGGTCCGGCGACGGTCTTGATCGTGAACACCTCCTCGTCGGTCCAGCCGTGGCGCCGCAGGTAGAGGATCGCCTCGCGGGCCCCGTTGCCGGAGAGCTCGGCCTCGGAGCCGTCCGGGTTGAAGATCCGCAGCTCGGCGACGAAGCCGGGGTCCTCGCTCTTGGCCAGCAGCAGGACACCGTCTGAACCGATCCCGAAATGGGGATCGCAGAGCCACTCGACCCGCTTCGGGGTCAGCTCCCAAGGGAGGTTCTCCTGCTCGACGATCAGGTAGTCGTTGCCGAGCGCCTGCCACTTCTCGAATCTCATCGGCCGCAGCCTATTTGCCGAGGGCGGTGACCATCTCGGTCGCGACCTCCGCGTCGGAGCGACCGGCGCGGTCGATCGGCGTCAGGTTCGGGATTTTGCGCATCCAGGTGAGCTGGCGGCGGGCGTAGTTGCGGGAGCGCTTCTTCATCGCCTCGAGGTCGCCGGCGAGCAGCTCGTCGAAGCCGAGCGCCTTGCGGGCGGTGCGGCCGGGGCCGAGGGCGTCGGCCCGACGAGCCTCCGCGGCGGCGCCGGCGGCGACGATCGCCTCGACCCGGGCGTCGATCCGCTCGTAGAGCTGGGCCCGGTCCATGTCGAGGCCGAAGATCCGGGTCGGATGGCGGGTCTCGGGCGACCACAGCTCCGAGTCCTCCGATTCGGCCGGAACCTTGCGCAGCGAGAGATCTGCCAGCGCCGCTCGCAGATAGAGGCCGGTCCCCCCCACCACGATCGGCGTCCGCCCCCCCTCCAGCGCCGCATCGATCTCCCGGTGGGCGAGCGGCATGTAGTCGCCGACCGAAAAATCGCTGGTCACCGGGACGAACCCCAGCAATCGGTGCTCCAAGCGCCGCTGCTCCTCGGGGGTCGCCGCCCCGGTCAACACCCCCAGACCCCCGTAGACCTGCAAGGCGTCGCAGTTAACAGCCACGGGATCCTGCCCGTGCGCTCGCAGCAGCTCCGCCAACTCGACCGCGACCCTGGTCTTGCCGATGCCGGTGGGTCCGAAGATCGCGAGCACTGCCGGCGCCTGTGGTGGGGTGTCGGTGAAGCCCCGAACGGCTTGTACTTTTTCGGTGCCCGCCACTCGGACGGCCCTAAGCGATCACCGAAAAAGTTGAGAGAGGGGCTTCACCGACACCCCACTCAACGTCTGCGAAGTCGCGCTTTCAATCTCGACGTCGACGAATTCCCCAGGCTCGGAGACCCCGTCGAAATTGACCGCCTTGTTGTGGCGAGTGCGACCTCGGAGCCTCGTCTCGTCGGTGCGGCTGGTGCCTTCGACCAGCACGTCCATGGTGCGGCCGACGAAGCGCTGGGCGCGTTCGGCGGCGCGGCGCTGGACCGCCTCGACCAGGCGCTCCATCCGCTCGACCTTGACCGGGTGCGGGATCTGCTCGCCCAACGTCGCCGCCTCGGTTTCGCGGCGCGGCGAGAAGACGAAGGTGAAGGCGCCGTCGTAGCCGACCTCCTCGACCACCTCCATCGTCTGCTCGAAGTCGGCCTCGGTCTCGCCCGGGAAGCCGACGATGATGTCGGTGGTGATCGCGCAGTCGGGAACGTGCTCGCGGATCAGGGCGACGCGGTCCATGTAGCGCTGGCGGTCGTAGGTGCGGCGCATCCGTTTCAGCACGGCGCTCGATCCCGACTGCAGCGGCAGGTGGATCTGCTCGCAGAGCGCCGGCAGCTCGGCGTGGGCGAGGATCACGTCCTCCTTCATGTCCTTCGGATGCGGGCTGGTGTAGCGGATCCGCGCGATGCCCTCGATCGCGTCGACCGCTCGCAGCAGCTCGGCGAAGGTGACGCGGCTCTCCCGCGGCAGGTCGCGGCCGTAGCTGTTGACGTTCTGGCCCAGCAGGGTCACCTCGCGGACACCGTCGGCGGCCAGCGCGGTGGCCTCGGTGAGCAGCTCGCCGGGGTCGCGGCTGACCTCACGTCCCCGGGTCGAGGGGACGATGCAGTAGGAGCACTTGCAGTTGCAGCCCTGGGAGATCTGCAGCCAGCCCTGGAACTCGCGCTCGCGGCGGGTCGGCAGGTGGCCGGAGAAGTCCTCGAACTCGAAGTAGCCCTGGGCGCTGAGGCTGTCGGAGTTGAGGAACTCGGCCAGCTTGTGGATCTGCCCGGGACCGAAGGCGACGTCGACGAAGGGGAAGCGCTCGAACACCTCCTGCTTGACCGACTGCGCCCAGCAGCCCCCGACCCCGACCACCCGCTCAGGGTCTTCGCTCTTCAGGCGCTTGGCCTCGCCGAGATGGGCGATGAAGCGGCTGTCGGCCGACTCGCGGATCGAGCAGGTGTTGAAGAGGATCACGTCGGCCCCATCCCGGCTCGCCGCCTCCTCGTAGCCCAGCGAGGCCAGCATCCCCCGCATCCGCTCCGAGTCGTGCACGTTCATCTGGCACCCGAAGGTGGTGACGTGGAAACTCTTACCGCTCATCGGGGCGAGGTTAGCGCCCGAGAGCCACTACTTGACGGTTAGCGGGCCTTCCATGCCAGCCTCGCGGTGGCCTGGGACCGAGCAGAAGAAGACGTAGTCGCCGGGCTCGAGATCGACCGTCGCGGATTCCTCGCTCTGGGTGATCACCTCGGTGCCGCCGAGGTCTTCGCCGTCCTTTTCGATCTTGACGTCGTGGCCGATCGCCGACGGGTTGTCGAAGTCGATCTCCACTTCACCGGCTGCGGTTTCGAGGCTCGACTCTTCGAAGGCGAGGGCGCTTTCGTTGGCGACCACTTCGAGTTTGCCGCCGGGGCCACTCGCTTCGTTGCCCTGAGTGGCTTCCTCGCTTGCGTCTTCGTGGCCTTCGGACCCTTCCTGGGGCTCGACCCCCTCTTCGTCCGCTTTCTGGAGGTCGTCTGCTTCGGCTTCTTCGTCGGGCTCGCCGTGCTCCTCGGCCTCGATGACCTCGTTGGCGTGCTCGAGCTCGTGCTCGCGGTGTTCCTCGTGCTCCTTCGAGTAGAGCACCGCGAAGGTGCCGGCGCCGATCGCGCCGACCGCGAACACGAGAACCACGACGACCCCCAGCTTGCCGGGGAATTTCTCGGATTTGAGTCCGATGAAACTGACGAGGACTGCCGAGATCGCGAGGGCGATCCCGACTATGTAGAAAACGGTCTCCTTCATGATCAGGCGGGCGGAATCCTATCCGCCCGCGAGGCTCAGGCGGCTTGCGCCTCCGGAACCTCTGCCTCCGGCACCGGCGGCGCCTCGGTCTCAGGCTCGGCTTCGCCGTCGATGCCAAGCGCTTTCCGCACCTTGGTTTCGAGCTCGAGCGTCAACTCGGGGTTGTCGGCGAGGAACTGCTTGGCGTTGTTGCGCCCCTGGCCGAGCCGGGTCTCCCCGTAGGAGAAGAACGAGCCCGATTTCTGGACCATGTCGTGCTCGATGCCAAAGTCGATCAGGCTGCCCTCGCGGGAGATGCCCTGGCCGTACTCGATGTCGAACTCGGCCTGGCGGAAGGGTGAGGCCACCTTGTTCTTGACGACTTTTACCCGGACCCGGTTGCCGACCGCCTCGGTCCCTTCCTTGAGGGTCTCGATGCGGCGGATGTCGAGCCGCTGCGTGGCGTAGAACTTTAGCGCCCGCCCACCCGGCTGGGTCTCCGGCGAGCCGAACTGGACCCCGATCTTTTCGCGGATCTGGTTGGTGAAGATGCAGACGGTCTTGGTCCGGTTGAGGTTGCCGGCGAGTTTGCGCATCGCCTGCGACATCAGCCGTGCCTGCAGCCCGACCGTGGTGTCGCCGATCTGGCCGTCGAGCTCGGCTTTCGGCGTCAGCGCCGCGACCGAGTCGATCGCGACCACGTCGACCGCCCCGGAGGCGATCAGCCGGTCGGCGATCTGCAGTGCCTGCTCGCCGTAGTCCGGCTGGGAGACGAGCAACTCGTCGGTATCGACCCCGATCGCCCGCGCGTAGACCGGGTCGATCGCGTGCTCGGTGTCGATGAAGGCGCAGACGCCGCCGAGTTTCTGGGCCTGGGCGATGATGTGGCTGACCAGGGTCGTCTTGCCCGACGACTCGGGGCCGAAGATCTCGACGATCCGGCCGCGCGGTACGCCGCCGATCCCCAGCGCCAGGTCGAGCGCCAGCGAGCCGGTCGGGATCGAGTCCACCTTGACCGTGCCTTTGTCGCCGAGCCGCATCAGCGAGCCCTCGCCGAACTCCCGTCGCACGTGGGTGACCGCGGCCTCGAGCGCCGCGTCCTTCGCTTTGGCTTCCTTGGCCGACATGTCCTTCAAGTTTGCTTTCTCTGCCATCTAGATCACCTCACTGCCGCCCTGGCGGGGCAGCTCGACTTGGGCCAAGGGCACATAGCGCGCACCCTCTGGCTGGAGATTTGAAAGGTAGAAACTGAGCCGGACGGCTCGGTGGGCCTGCATCAGCTCTTGCGGGAGTCCCCGCGGCGGCCGCTCGACGACCCGCGGGCGGCGCTTCCCGCCCGCTTCGTTGCGCACCCTCGCGACCGTGACGTGAGGCCAGAACGGCCGCTCCTCGGCCTCGTAGAGCCCCGCCGAGGCCAACTTGGACACCAGACCTGCCTGCAGCGCTTTCGTGCCCTCAGAAGCGACCGGAAGGGCATAGACCTTCGCCCTGCCCCGCCGCGGGCGCGGTTCGGGTTGGCCCAGCTCGATTTTCGGCGCCGGCAGGCCGCATTCCCTCACCACGGCCGCGATCGGATCGACCTCCGCCTCGGCTCGGCTGCCGAGAAACGCGAGGGTGATGTGCAACGACTCTTCCGCCACCGGCCGCAGCGCCGGGTCGCCCAGAGCGTCCCTCCCCCACTCAGCGATCCCCGCCCGGGTCCGATCCGGCAGATCGAGCGCCACGAAGAGGCGAAGGCGCTTCGGTTCGTCCTGCTCAGCAGTCATTGCCGCGACGCTAAGGGGCGCCGACGCGCGAGACAACACACCGGGGTCAAATTTGACTCACAGAAGCGTGTCGGAACCGCCAAGCAGCGTGCGCAGCAGGTGCATCGCGACCAGGGCCGAGCGTTCGCGGACGTCGGAGCGGTCGCCGGGGATCACCGGCTCACGGGCGATCACGGTGCCGTCGGCGAGGCGGGCGTTGAAGCAGACGTAGCCGACCGGCTTCTCCTCGCTGCCACCATCGGGGCCGGCGATGCCGGTGATCGAGACCGCAACGTCGGCCTCGAAGCGCTTCAGTGCGCCGATCGCCATTGCCTCCGCCACCTCGGGCGAGACCGCTCCCTTGGTCTCGATCAGCGCCGGGTCGACCCCGAGCAGCTCCGCCTTCGCCTCGTTCGAGTAGGAGACTACGCTGCCGGCCATGTAGGCGGAGGAGCCGGGTCGGTCGGTTATCCGGGCCGCCATCAGGCCGCCGCTGCAGGACTCGGCAAGGCCGAGGCGCCGCCCGGCAAGCAGCGACGCCACCTGCTCGTCGATCGTCTCGCCATCGAGGCTGAAGGTCTCTTTGCGGTGCCGCCCCGCCAGCCCCTCGCGGACCTGCTCGGCGATCGCGGCCGCCTCGTCGCGGTAGCGGACGTCGATCTCGATCTCGCCTTTGCGCAGGCAGGTGGTGATCTCCACCGCGCCGATCTCGACCCCGTCGTCATGCTCGATCTCACGCAGGCTCTTGGCGATTTCGGACTCCGGCACCCCGAACATCCGCATCGTGTAGCCGTGCAGCGGCGTCGAGTGGGCCAGCACCTCGCGCACCGCCGGCGTCGCCAGGGCGACCGGCCACATCGGCTGCAGCTCCCGCGGCGGCCCGGGCAGGACGACCACCACGCAGCCGTCGGCCGGGACCACCAGGCCCGGCGCGGTCCCGACCGGGTCGATCGCCTGCGCTCCCTCCGGGACCATCGCCTGCTTGCGGTTGGAGTCGATCAGCGCCGCTTCGTCGATGTCGAAGTTGCGACGCCGGATGAAGGCGCGGAGGATCTCGGCGATCTTCTCCAGCATCTCCTCGTCGAGGACCAGCTCGCGGCCGGCGAAACGGGCGACCACCTCGCCGGTGAGGTCGTCGGCGGTCGGGCCGAGGCCGCCGGTGGTGACGATCAGGTCCATCCCCTCAGCCGCAAGGAAACGCAGCGTCGCCTCGAGGTCGTCAGGGCGGTCGGCGACGACCATGACGTGGGCCACCTCCACCCCCAGCCCGGCCAGCTGTTCGGAGACCCAGGGCCCGTTCGAATCGGAGATCCGCCCGGTGATCACCTCGGTGCCCGTGACGACTATCCCGGCGCGAATCACGGCCGGGACGCTACCGCAGCGGGAGCTCAGTCCTCGGGGCCTTGCTGGTCCAACACCGAAACGGGCGGGCCGGCATCGGCCTGCGGCGAGAGGACCCGGTTCAGGTCCGCCTGGGTGATCAGCACCTGGCGCGGTTTGGAGCCCTCGTAGCCGGAGATCACGCCGCGCCGCTCGAGCATGTCGATCAGCCGGCCGGCGCGCGTGTAGCCGACCCGGAGGCGGCGCTGGATCATCGAGACGGAAGCGGTTTCGGTCTGCACGACGAGCCGGATCGCCTCGTCGAGGAGGTCGTCGCTGTCGGGGTCGAACTCGTCGTCGCGACCCTCCCCCTCGGCCTCGGCCGGGGTCTCCAGCAGCTCGGCCTCGAATTCCGGTTCGCCCTGCTTGGCCCAGTGGTTGGTGATCCGGGCGATCTCGTCCTCGGTGATGAATGCGCCCTGGATCCGCTGCAGCTTCGAGCTGCCGGGGCCGCGGAACAGCATGTCGCCCTGGCCCAGCAGCGACTCGGCGCCGCCCTGGTCGAGGATCACCCGCGAGTCGGTCTGCGAGGAGACCGCGAAGGCGATCCGCGAGGGGATGTTGACCTTGATCGTGCCGGTGATGATGTCGGTCGAGGGGCGCTGCGTGGCCAGCACCAGGTGGATGCCGGTGGCGCGCGACTTCTGGGCGAGGCGGATGATCGAGTCCTCGACTTCGGCCGGGGCGACCATCATCAGGTCCGCGAGCTCGTCGATCACGCAGAGGATGTGCGGCAGCGGCGCCTCGCCTTTCTTGATCCGCACCCGGTTCAGCTCCTCGAGGTTGCGGGTGCGAGCCTGGCTCATGATCCCGTAGCGGCTCTCCATCTCCCCGATCAGGTTCGAGAGCACGTTGGCGGCGAGCCGCGGGGAGGTGACGACCGGCGTCAGCAGGTGCGGGACGTTCTCGTAGTGGTTGAGCTCGACCTGCTTGGGGTCGACCAGCACCAGGCGGACGTCGTTGGGCGACGCCTGCATCAGGATCGAGGAGAGGATCGCGTTGACGCAGCCGCTCTTGCCCGAGCCGGTGGTGCCGGCGACGAGGACGTGCGGCATCTTCGAGAGGTCGGTCCAGACCGCGTTCCCGTCGATCCCCTTGCCGAGCCAGGCGACCAGCGGGGTGGTCTTGGGGGGGCGACCCGCGTAGATGTCGCCGAGCCGGACCATGCGGCGTTTGCTGTTCGGCACCTCGACCCCGACCGCCTGTTTGCCGGGAATCGGCGCGAGGATGCGGATGTCGGTCGAGGCCAGCGCGTAGGCGAGGTCGTTGGAGAGCTCGGTGACTTTCTTGACTTTGATCCCAGGTGCCAGGCGCAGTTCGAAGAGCGAGACGTGCGGGCCGCTGACCACGCCGACGATCTTCGCCTCGACGCCGAAGTGACCGAGCGTCTCGATCAGTTTGCGACCGATCGCTTCCTGGTCGCGCGGGTCGGGGCCCTTGTCGCCCTTGCCCCGCTCCAGGGCTTTCGCCGGCGGCGGCCGGTAGTCGATCTCTTCGGACATCGTCACCCCGCGCTTGTTGCCGAGCGGAGTCAGGCCGGCCTGGGCGCGCTCGCCCTCGTCGACCACGGCGACGGCGTCGGCGGGGTCGTAGTTGCGCAACTCGGGGTCGGGCTCCCGTGGCGGCTCCTCCTCGGCGACCACCTCGGTCTCCGGCTCGGAGTCGGACTCGAGGTCGAAGATCGCGGGATCGAAGACGTTGTCGTCCTCCTCGGCCAGGGCGACGGTCGGCTCGAACTCGTCGTCGTCCTCGTCCGGGTAGGAGGCCATCACGTCGGTCTGCTTCTCCGCGGCCCGCTCGTCGCGGCGCTCACGCCACTCGTCGTGGTGGCGGGCGACCGTCCCGGCCGCCTCGGTGCCGCTGAAGAAGACCGCCCGGAAGGCGGCGCGCAGGCCGCGGCCGATCCCGGTCGCCAGCGCCGAGACCGAGGTGCCGGTCAGCAGCATCCCCCCGACCAGGAGCAGCAGCAGGGTGAAGATCTTCGCCCCGACCGCGCCGCCGAGGTACTCGAGCCCGGTCTTCAGGCCGTAGCCGACCTTGCCCCCCTCCCAGCCGAAGAACAGGACGAAGAGGAGGAAGAGGCCGGCGGCCAGCATCCCGATCCCGATCAGGTCGAGGTGGCGCTGCTCGAAGCGGTCGAGGAGCCCGCGGTGAGCCGGTTTCGCGGCTTTTCCCTTGCGGCCTTTCGCTTTCGATTTTTTGGCAGGGGCGCTTCGCTTCTGGCGGACGAACATGTTCAACCCGGTTCGACGCCCGCCCCCCATCCCCTGCGCGCTGGACGCAAGGCCGGGGCCAGCGCCCTAAATTCGCCGTAAAACCCCGCCAGGACGGGGGTTTGCGGGTCTAACATCGGTTCGAGCATGCTGACCGAAGCCGAACAGACGGGCGGCCGCGTCCTGATCGTCGAGGACGACACCGACATCGCCGACGTTCTGCGCCGTTCCCTGCGCAACGAGGGCTACGAGGTGCGCACATCCGGGGACGGCGCCGAGGCGCTCGACATCGCCGCCGGCTTCATGCCCGACCTGGTCGTCCTCGACCTCGGCCTGCCGGGCATGGACGGGATCGAGGTCTGCCGGCGCCTGCGCAGCGACGGCGACGTGCCGATTCTGATGTTGACCGCGCGCTCGGAGACCGAGGACCGGGTCGAAGGCCTCGACAGCGGCGCCGACGACTACCTGGCGAAGCCGTTCGAGCGCCAGGAGCTGCTGGCCAGGATCCGGGCGCTGCTGCGGCGCCGCCCGCCGCGCGGTGCAGCCTCGCTGGAAGTCGGCGACCTCCTGCTCAATCCGGACACCCGCGAAGTGCGCCGGGGCGAGCGCGAGATCGAGCTGACCAACCGCGAGTTCGAGCTGCTCGAGTTCCTGATGCGGAACGAGCGCCTGGTCGTCTCCCGCGAGCGCCTGCTCGACGAAGTCTGGGGCTATGACCCGATGGCGGCGACGAACACGATCGACGTCTTCGTCTCCAACCTGCGGCGCAAGCTGGAGTCCGGCGAGGAGCCGCGCCTGCTGCACACCAAACGCGGCGCCGGCTACGTCCTGAAGGCCTAGCTTGGTCACGAAGGCGCGCAGGCGGACCGGAGCGCAGCTGCGGCGGGCGGTCCGTCCACGCTCCTGGCCGGTGCGCTGGAAGCTAGCGGCCGTCTCCGCCACCCTCACCTTTCTGATCCTCCTGCTGTTCGGCGGGGCGATCGGCCAGATCGCCACCCAGCGGATCCGCGACGACTTCAACAACGAGGTCCGCAGCGCCGTTCAGATCCTCGCCGGCCAGGTGCGGATCGTCTACCCACTGATCGGGGAACCCCGCGCCGAATTCGCCCCCCAGCTGAACGCGTTCACCCTCCCCGACGATGCCTCCGCGCGGATCTTCGACGTCCGGGGCAACCTGATCGACGAGAACACCGACGCGGAACCGCTCGGACCACCCCAGGAGGGGGTCAGCGATTTCGAAGGCAAGCGTGTGGCCACCGAGCAGGTCGTCAACGAAGAAGGTCAGCCGACCGGGTACGTCCAGTACGGGCGGAGTCTCGAGCACGTCGACTCGACCGTCGGCCGCGTCTGGTTCCTGGTAATCGCCGGGATTCTCGGCGGCACCCTGCTTGCCAGCCTCGCCGGCATCGCGGTCGCCAGCCGGGCGATGCGCCCGGTCTCCTCGCTGACCGCGACCGCGCGCGAGATCGCGATGACCCGGGACCCCTCGCAGCGGATGCCGGTCGCGACCTCCGACGACGAGGTCGGCGAACTGGCTGACACGCTCGACCAGATGCTCGGGTCGCTCGACGAAGCGCACTCCGAGCGCGAGGCCTCGATGCAGCGCCAGCGCGAGTTCGTCGCCGACGCCTCGCACGAGCTGCGGACGCCGTTGACCAGTGTGCTGGCCAACCTCGAGCTGCTGCAGGATTCACTGCGCGACGCCGGCCAGCAGGAAGAGCGCGAGGTCGTCGACTCCGCCCTGCGCTCCTCGAAACGGATGAACCGCCTGGTCGGCGACCTGCTGCTCCTGGCCCGCGCCGATGCCGGCCGCCTCGGCGGCCACCAGCGCTGCGACCTGGCCGAGATCGCCGGCGAAGCGGCCGCCGAGGCGGCGCCGCTGCTCGGCCAGCGCGAGCTGGCGATCGACAACGACAGGCCCCTGCTGGTCGAAGGCAACCCTGACCAGCTACACCGCCTGGTGCTCAATCTGCTCGACAACGCCGCCCACCACACGCCCCCGGACTCGCGGGTCGAGCTCTCCCTGCGCTCCGAGAACGGCGAGGCGATCGTCGAGGTGGCCGACGACGGCGCCGGCATCCCCGCCGAGCGGCGCGAGCAGATCTTCGAGCGCTTCGTGCGCGGCACCGGCCCGTCCGACACCCAGGCGGGAGCGGGCACCGGCCTCGGCCTGGCGATCGTCGCCGCCGTCGCCGACTCCCACGGCGGCAGCGTCGAGCTAACCGAGTCGAAATCCGGCGGCGCCCTCTTCCGCGCCCGCATCCCGCTGGCCCCCCAGGGGGACCCGGCCGAGGCGAAAACCAAACCTTTAGAGGCGCTTTAAAGCCCCTCCGTACAGTCCTAAGTGGACGAGACACCTGCCCGCCGGGGCTCTCCCCAGACTTGCCCCGGCGGGCTTTTTCTTGCTCGGATTGCGAGGGACGGGCTAGGGACGGAGGGACGTGGATGTCCTCTCCGTGAATTGGGTTGTGCGGGCTGGCGCCCGGCACAACTCCAGATCGAGCCCGCCTATGGCGGGCATGGAATCAGATACTTCCTGGCCTTCGGCACATTCACGGAGAGGACATCCACATCCCTCCGATCGCGGCCGTCCCTCGTCAGCTGAAGACGAAGAGGCCACACAAGCTTGAGACGGAAGAGGCCAGCCCCGTCTTCGCGAAAGCTTCCGGCCCTAGGCAGTTTTCGAATTTCGGAGGGCTGTTGGGGGATGCGGGTGGGTCCCTGGGGGAATGTGCCGAAGGCCAAGATGTATCTGACTATTGCCCGCCATAGGCGGGCTCAACTCGGAGTTGTGCCGCGCGACAGCGCGCACAACCCAATTCCCCCAGGGACCCACCCGCATCCCTACCGGCAACCCTCCGAGAATCAGACCTCGACCACGACCGGCAGCACCATCGGCTTCCGGCGCAGTTTCTGGAAGACGAACTTGCCAATCGCCTCATGCAGATCCTCCTGGAGCAGGTCGACCTCGCGGGTGCCGGCTTTGGCGGCATCTTCGAGCGAGTCTTCGACCAGGTCGGCGAGCTCGTCGACCAGGCCGCCTGCCTCCTCGAGGAAGGCGACGCCGCGGAAGATCACCTCCGGGTCGGCGACGATCGAGCCGTCGTCGCCGGAGATCGTCGCGACGACGATGAAGACGCCGTCGGCGGCGATCTCGCGGCGGTCGCGCAGGGCGGCGTCGTCGGGCTCGCCGATGTTGACGCCGTCGACGTAGATCACGCCGGCGTGGATGTCCTCGCCGAAGCCGGCGCCGTTGGCGTCGACTTCGAGCGGCAGGCCGTTGCGGCCCTGGAAGATGTCGTCCTTCTCCACCCCGACCGCGGCCGCCAGTTCGGCGTGCAGGCGCAGCCGCTTGAAGTCGCCGTGGACCGGCATCACGTACCGGGGTTTGGTCAGGTTGACCATCAGCTTCAGCTCCTCCTGCCAGCCGTGGCCGGAGGCGTGGATCGGGGCGTCTTTGGCGGTGATCACGGTGGCGCCGATCTCGTAGATGCGGTCGATCGTCTCGTTCACGGCGCGCTCGTTCCCGGGCACCGGGGTGGCCGAGAAGACGACGGTGTCGCCCGAGTGCAGCTGCACGTCGCGGTGGTCGTTGTTGGCCATCCGCCGCAGCGCCGAGAGCGGCTCGCCCTGGCTGCCGGTCGAGATCACGACGACTTTGTCGTCGGGGAAGTTCTCGATCTCGCGCGGCTGGATGAAGATCCCCTGCGGGGCTTTGGCGATGCCGAGGTTCGAGGCGATGTTGAAGTTCTTGCGCATCGAACGCCCGACCAGGGCGACCTTGCGGTCGAGCTCGACCGCGGCGTCGATCACCTGCTGGACGCGGTGGATGTTGGAGGCGAAGGAGGTGACGATGATCCGCCCCTCGCAACGCGAGAACGCCTGCAGCAGCGCCGGGCCGACGCTCGACTCCGACGGAGCGACCCCCGGCCGGTCGGCGTTGGTGGAGTCGCCGCAGAGCAGGGTCAGCCCTTCGCGGCCGATCTCGGCGAGACGGGAGACGTCGGCGGGCTTGCCGTCGACGGGGGTCTGGTCGAACTTGTAGTCGCCGGTCATAAGCACCGAGCCGGCGTCGGTCTTGATCAGCACCCCGCGCATGTCGGGGATCGAGTGGGCCAGGTGGACCAGCTCCAGCTCGAACGGCCCGCGCTGGACTTTCTGGCCCGGGGGCAGCTCCTCGAGCGGCGCCGACTCGCCGAGCTTGTGCTCGTCGAGCTTCGAGCGGACCATGCCGATCGTCAGCAGACCGCCGTAGATGACCGGCGGGGCGCCGATCTCGCGCAGCACATAGGGCAGCGCGCCGACGTGGTCCTCGTGGCCATGGGTCAGGACGATCGCCTCGATGTCGGCGGCGCGATCGCGAAGGTAGGAGAAATCGGGAAGGACGAGGTCGATCCCGTGCATCTCGGCGGTCGGGAACATCAGGCCGGTGTCGACGACGACGATGCGCTCGTCGTACTCGATCACGGTCATGTTCTTGCCGATCTCGCCGAGGCCGCCCAAAGGCAGCACGCGAAGCTTCTTACTCACAGATGTAACTCACTCTCTTTTTTTTAAGTCGGGCTACCGGGCGACGGGAAGGCCATAGCCCTCCAGCGCAGCTCTCACAGCAGCCCGTTGTTCGGTGTCGGCGGGCACCATCGGCAGCCGTAGCCGGTCCGGGGCGAGCCCCAGCATTCCCAGCGCGGCCTTGAGGGGAATCGGGTTGGTAGTCACCGAGAGCCCCTCGTATACCGGCGTCAGCGCGGCGTCGATCTGCCGTGCCCGCTCCAAGTCGTTTGCCTGCGCGGCGTCCCACATCGCCCGCATCTCGTCTCCAACCACGTGGGCGGCGACGAGAATGCCGCCGTCGCCGCCGAATTCGAGCACCCGCAGGAAGGTGTTGTCGTTGCCGGCCAGCACCTTGAGGCCCTCGATCGGGCCCAGCTCGGCGTCGTTGGCCTGCTTCACGGCGACGATGTTCTCGACCTCGCGGCCGAGTTCGCCGAGCAGCTCGGGGTCGGCGTTGACGATCACCCGCGCGGGGATGTTGTAGATCACCATCGGCTGCTCGGGAACCGCCTCGGCGACCGCCTCGAAGTGCGCCCTGATTCCAGCCCGGTTGGGCTTGTTGTAATAGGGCACGACGACCAGCGAGGCATCGGCCCCGGCGTCGGCCGCCATCTTGGTCAGCTCACGCGAGTGCTGGGTGTCGTTGGTCCCGGTGCCGCAGATCAGCAGCACCTCGTCGCCCGCCTCGGCGCGGACCGCGCTTAAAAGCTCGATCGTCTCGCCGTCGGTCAGGGTCGGGCACTCGCCGGTGGTGCCGGCGATCGCGAGCCCGTGGGAACCGTGCTCGAGCAGGTGCGAGGCGAGCCGGCGAGCCCCGTCGAGGTCGACCGTGCCGTCCTCGCGGAACGGGGTCGCCATCGCGGTAATCGCGCCTTCGATTTGCTTCATCGCTTTCAGAGTACCCCGTCTGGCAGCGTACAGACGGTTAGAGGAGCTTCTCGAGGCCGACGGTGAAGGATTCGGGCAGCCCGCCGACCCGGCGCACGGCGAGCAGGACGCCGGGCATGAAGGAGCGACGGTCGATCGAGTCGTGGCGAATCGAGAGCGTCTGGCCCTCGCCGCCGAAGATCACTTCCTGATGGGCGACGAGGCCCGGCAGGCGGACCGAGTGGATCGGCTGGTGGACGTTGCCGCCGGCCGCGTCGATCAGCTCGGCGGTCCGCGCCGCGGTCCCCGAGGGAGCGTCCAGCTTCTTGTCGTGATGGAGCTCGATCACCTCGCACTCCGGCATGTGCGGGGCGATCGTCTGCGCGACGACCATCATCAGCACCGCGCCGATCGCGAAGTTGGGGGCGACGAAGCAGTTCGCCTCCGACGCCTCGGCGGCCGCCTGCGCGGCATCGAGGTCGAAGCCGGTGGTGCCGACGACGACGTGGACGTCCGCCGCCAGGCAGGCCTCGACGTTGGCCAGCGCGGTGTCGGGGATCGTGAAGTCGACGACGACGTCGCAGGCGTCGAGAATCTCGCTCAGCTCGGTGCCGAGATTCGGGTCGGCCCTGCCGGTCAGCTCCGTGTCCTCGGCGGCTTCCACCGCCTCGCAGACCGCCTGGCCCATCTTGCCGGCGGCGCCGGAGACCCCAACCCTGATCGGCACCTGGCTCAAGCCGCTACCAGCGTCTCGCTGACCGGCGCCAGCGCCGCCCGGAACTTGGCCTCGTCGGCACCGACGCAGGCGGCCGAGAGCTTGTCCTCCGCGTAGAGCTCGGCGGCCAGCTCGGTCAGATCGTCGACTGCGATCGCGTCAACCCTGGCCAGCATCTCGTCGAGGCTTTCGATCGGCAGCCCGAACAGGGTCGCGCGGGAGATCCGCGTCATCCGCGCCGCGGTCGACTCCGAGGACAGCACGAGGCGGCCCTTGACGCTCTCCTTGGCCCGGGTCAGCTCCTCCTCGGAGACCGGCTCCGAGCGCAGTCGCGCCAGCTCGCGGCCGATGATCTCGCAGGCCTCCTCGACGTTGTCCTCGCGGGTGCCGACGTAGGTCGCGACCAGGCCCTGGTCGGTGAACTGCTCGTTGTAGGAGCCGACCGAGTAGGCGAGGCCGCGCTTCTCGCGCACCTCGCGGAACAGGCGCGAAGAGGTCGAGCCGCCGAAGATCGAGTCCAGCACGGCCAGCGGGTAGCGCCGCTCGTCGTCGCGGCGCAGCCCCGGCGCCCCGAAGCAGATGTGGTACTGCTCGGTCTCCTTGCTGTGGAAGCAGAGGCGGGAACCGCCGTTCAGCGCCGTCTCCGGGGCCACTCCCCCGCCCTCGGCCGGCGGCGTCACCAGGCGTTCGGCCAGTTCGACGATGTGGCCGTGGTCGAGGTGCCCCGCGGCGCCGACGACGATCTCCGAGCCGCCGTAGCGAGCGTGGTGGTAGCTCTCGATGTCCGGGATCGGGATCGAGGCGATCACCTCGGCCTCACCGAGAACCCGGCGGCCGAGCGGGTGACTGCCGAAGACCGCCTCGGCGAGCACGTCGTGGACGCGGTCCTGCGGCTCGTCCTCGTACATCGCGATCTCCTCCAGCACCACCTGGCGCTCGGAGTCGATTTCGGGGTAGGTCGGAGCGAGCAGCATCTCGGCGAGCAGGTCGAAGACCTCGTCGGTGTGCTCGTCGAGGAAACGGGCGTGCAGGTGCGTCGTCTCCTTGCCGGTGGCGGCGTTGACCGAGGCTCCGAGCCCGTCGAAGCGCTCGGAGATCTCGATCGCCGAGTAGCGCGCGGTTCCCTTGAACAGCAGGTGCTCGAGGAAATGCGAGACCCCGGCCTGAGCCGGGGTCTCGTTGCGCGATCCAGTGCGAACCCAGAGGCCGAGAGCGACCGAGCGGACCGAGGGAACCTCCTCGGTCACGACCCGGACGCCCGAGCCCAGGGTGGTCAGCTGCGGGGCGTTCAATTAACCGCGACGCTCGCGCTCACGCCCACGGCCGCCGCGGTCGCGACCGCCGCGACCGCGGTCGCCGCCACCACCGCCGGAGCCGGAGCCGACCGCGGCCAGCTCCTCCGGCGATTTGCCGGCGACCGAGGGGTCGTCGGAGAGCCGCAGGCCGATCCGGCCGCGCTCCTTGTCGACCTCGACCACGGTGACGTCGATGACCTCGCCGGCGGTGAGGACGTCGTCGACGGAGTCGACCCGCTCACCGGGTTTGACGTTGGAGATGTGCAGCAGGCCGTCGGTGCCCTTGACCAGCTCGACGAAGGCGCCGAAGGTCGTCGTCTTGACGACTTTGGCGGCGTTGTAGCGGTCGCCGATCTCGGCCTCTTTGGTCATCGAGTTGATGCGGGCGACGCAGGCCTCGACGAGGTCGCCGGTCGGCGCGTAGATCCGAATCGTGCCGTCGTCCTCGACGTCGATTTCCGCCTCGAACTCCTCGCAGAGGGCGCGGATGGTTTCGCCGCCTTTGCCGATGACCGCGCCGATCTTCTCGGGGTCGATCTTGATCGACTCGATCGCCGGGGCATGTTTGGAGAGCTGCTCCCGCGGCCCGTCGATCGCCTCGGCCATCTTGCCGAGGATGAACTGACGGCCCTTCAGGGCCTGCTCCAGCGCGTCCTCGAGGATCTCGAAGGTGACGCCGGTGATCTTGATGTCCATCTGCAGGGCGGTGATCCCGTCCTTGGTGCCGGCGACCTTGAAGTCCATGTCGCCGAGGTGATCCTCGACGCCGGCGATGTCGGTGAGGACGATGTAGTCGTCGCCCTCCTTGATCAGGCCCATCGCCACACCGGCGACCGGAGCGCTGACCGGGACACCCGCGGCCTGCAGCGCCATCGAGGAGGCGCAGACGGAGCCCATCGAGGAGGAGCCGTTGGACTCGAGCGTCTCGGAGACCACGCGAATCACGTAGGGGAAGGACTCTTCGTCGGGGATCGTCGCGACCAGGGCGCGCTCGGCGAGGGCGCCGTGACCGATGTCACGCCGCTTCGGGCCGCGCATGAAGCCCGCCTCCCCGACCGAGAAGGGCGGGAAGTTGTAGTGGTGGAAGAACCGTTTGGTCGTCTGCAGCCCGAGCGTGTCGAGACGCATGTCCATCCGCGTCGTGCCGAGCGCGACGTTGGAGAGGATCTGGGTCTCGCCGCGGGTGAACAGGGCGGAGCCGTGGACGCGCGGGGAGATGTCGACCTCGCACTCGATCGGGCGGATCTCGTCCTGGGCGCGGCCGTCGGGGCGCTTCTTGTCGACGGCGATCGCTTTGCGGATCGTGTCCTTCTCGATCGCGCCGAACGCGGCCTTGACCTCGGCCTTGCGATCGGCATCCTCGTCATCGCCCTCGGGCGCGTACTTGGCGACGACCTCGTCCTTGACCTTGTCGATCGCCTCGTAGCGCTCGAGCTTGCCCTCGGTGGCAATCGCGTCGACCAGAGCCTGGCCGTACTCGGCGCGAATCTGGTCGAGCAGGGAAGCGTCGAGCTCCGGCTCGGTGTGCTGGACCTTCTCCTTGCCGGCCTTCTGCTGCAGCTCCTCCATCGCGGCGACGAGCTTCTTGATCTCGCCGTGGGCGATGTCGAGCGCGTCGAGGATCTCCGCCTCGGAGACGCCGTCGGCGCCGGCCTCGACCATCAGGATCGCCTCGTCGGTGCCGGCGACGATCAGGTCGAGCTCCAGCTCCTCGTGGCTCTCCTCCTCGGGGTTGACGACGAATTCGCCGTCCAGTTTGCCGACGCGGACCGCGCCGACGTGCTTGGCGACCGGCACCGGCGAGATCGCCAGCGCCGCGGAGGCGCCGTTCATCGCGAGGATGTCGTAAGGATTGACGTGGTCGACCGAAAGCGGCATCGCGACCAGCTGGGTCTCGTAGTGCCAGCCCTTGGGGAAGAGCGGGCGGATCGGGCGGTCGATCATGCGCGCGGTCAGCGTCGCCTTCTCGCCGGATTTGCCCTCGCGACGGAAGAACGAGCCGGGGATCTTGCCCGCGGCGTACATGCGCTCCTCGACGTCGACGGTGAGGGGAAGGAAGTCCACGTCGCGCAGGCCGCCGATGGTTGCGGTGCAGAGGACCATCGTGTCGCCGGCCTGAACCACGACCGCGCCACCCGCCTGCTTTGCGAGTTTGCCCGTCTCGAAGGAAATCTGGCTGTCGCCGACATCCGCCGAGACGCGGGTTACGTCAAACATGCTCATTGAGTTTTTTACCTCCGGCCGCCCGGTTGGCGACCCATTGCTTTCAGAACTCTCGTTCTCGTGTAACGACAAGGGTACATACCCCGCGCCCGCCGGGGTTCCTTACAGGGGGAAGACCGCCGGCGTGGCGGTCACCCCGGCGCGGATCCCGCTCTCGAAGTCCCGCCGCACCCGCAGCCGCACCGGCTCGGAGCGGCGTTCGGCCTCGAAGCGCCCGAGGTCGAGCCCGAGGCGCTCGGCCCGCTCCCAGAGGTGCGGGTCGTCGACCCGGCCGCGCTCGGCGTAGAGCGAGTCGACCATCTCGAAGAAGCACCCCTGCGCTCCGGCTGCCTCGGCGGCCATGTGCAGGGCCGGCGCCCGCGGGTGCTTGCTGGAGACCGGGAAGTGGCGGAAGACGATCCGTGTCTGGCGCTCGAGCAGCCGCTGCCACTCCCCGGCGCAGAGCGGGCAGCCGAGATCGGCGTAGACGATCGCCGTCTCCCCCTCCCCGCGCACGTGGTCGTCGGGACCGATCGGCGGGACCGCGGTGCTGGTCAGCTCGCTCACGCCGCAAGCGTAGAGCGGAGCCGGCTAGGCGAGCGCGTCGAAGATCAGGTTGGCGCCGGGGAACTCGCCGGGGCTCGGCGACTCGTAAGCCCAGGCGACCACGCCGTCCTCGTCGACCAGGACGAGGGTGCGGTTGGCGAAGCCCATCGGCTCGAAGTAGGAGCCGTAGGCGCGCGCCACCTCGCCCTTCGGCTCGAAATCGGAGAGCAGGGTCGTGTCGATCCCGAGCTTCTCCTGGAAGGCCTTGTGGGCGAAGAAGCTGTCGACGCTGATCCCGACCAGCTCGACGCCCTTCTCGGTCAGCTCCGGCTTCACCTCTTGGTAGATCGAGAGCTGGTCCGAGCAGGTCGGGCTGAAGTCGCCCGGGTAGAAGACCAGCAGGAGCTTGCGGCCGCGGTAGTCCGACAGCGAAACCTCTTCGCCGTCCTGGTCGCGCAGGGTGAAGTCGGGTGCTTGCTCGCCGGCCGCGATCAACGACGCAGGCCGAGCTCGGCGACCAGGGCGCGGTAGCGCTCGAGGTCGTTGCGCTCGAGGTAGCGCAGCATGCGGCGGCGCTTGCCGACCAGCATCAGCAGGCCACGACGCGAGTGGTGGTCTTTGCTGTGCTCACGCAGGTGACCGGTGAGGTCGTTGATCCGCTCGGTGAGCAGGGCGACCTGGACCTCGGCGGAGCCGGTGTCGCCCTCGGCGCGACCGTACTTGCCGATCAGCTCGTTCTTTTTTTCTTTGGTCAGGCTCATGTCTGTCTCAA
The DNA here is from genome assembly GCA_033856455.1 of Solirubrobacterales bacterium. Lineage (GTDB taxonomy): Bacteria > Actinomycetota > Thermoleophilia > Solirubrobacterales > 70-9 > VAYN01. The sequence continues at coordinate 25,914 of JAWVEZ010000211.1, forward strand.
AAAAGCCGTCACCCATCGGGTCACGGCCCGGCGCAAGGTAGCACAGCGGGCTGCTCGGAGCAGGCGTGCTCAGCGCCGGCCGCGCGCCCGCAGGACGAAGTTCCGCCTCGCGCCTGAGCCGTCGATCAAACTGGCGCTGACCTCGACCCGCAGGCGCTTCCCGCGGGCCAGCGTCCGCTGGCCGCGGGCGCCGAGCAGCAGCGGCAGCCGCCTCCCCGTCGCCGGCCCGAGCCGGTAGCGATGCTGGTCGAGCAGGACCCTGCGGGCGCCCGACTTCGCGGTCAGCCGCAGCCAGCCCCGGCAGGCCTGCTCGGCGCTGCCGCCGTGGCAGCTGAGCGCGATCGTGGTCAAGCCGTCGTCGACCCGCGTCGCCCGCTTGCCGAGGCGGACCCGAACCGGCGGCGGCGAGAACCTGCCGAGGAACCCGGACTCCGAGACGGCCGGGACCTGGGTGCCGTCCCGACCCGCGTTGAGGGTCCTGTTGCCGGTCGCGAACCAGAGGGCGCCGTCGCCCCCTTTCGCCAGGCCGGTGACCGGCAGGTCGCAGGCGCTGGTCACGCAGGCGGGTTCTCCAGCCACGCCGGCCGGAGAGATCGAGCCGATCGCGTATCCCGTCGTAAACCAGAAGTTGCCGTCGGCTCCAAGCGCCAGCTCGCGGGTGCCGCCGTCGCCGGGCACGGGGAACTCTTCGATCGCGCCGGCGGTGGTGATCCGGCCGATCGTCGGCCCGCTTTCGTCGCTGAACCAGAGGGCGTCGTCGGGACCGAGCACGATCGCGTGCGGAAGGCTGGCACGGTCGGGCAACGCGAAGGTGTCGGTGATCGCACCGCTGGGCGCCATCCGGACGATCCGCGCCAGGCCCTTCTCGGCGATCCAGAGCGCTCCGTCGGGGCCCGCCGCGATGCCGGTCGGCCGCGCCCCAGGGGTGAGCCGAAACTCGTCCACGCCGCCCCCGGCGCCGACCCGGCCGACCCGGTCGGCCGCTTCCTCGACGAACCAGATCGTGTTTCCCGGCCCGGCGACGATCGCCCCCGGCTCGCTCGCGGCGGACGGCGGGGTGAGCTGCTCGATCGCCCCGCCCGGATGGACCCGGCCGAGCCGGCCGGCGCCCGTCTCGGTGAACCAGAAGCTGCCGTCGGGGGCGGCGGCGATGGCGCCGCTGAGGCCGCTCGCGGGCCCGAGCGGAAATTCGCTCAGCTCGCCCTCGGAATCGACCCGGCCGAGGACGTCCTCGCCGCTCGCCCGGTAGCCGACGAACCAGAGGCTGCCCCCGGGCCCGGCCACGATTCCCGTCGCGTGGGTGCCGTCGCGCAACCCGGTCAGGGTGGATTCGCCCTCGGTTGCCGCCTGGCCAGGGGCCGCGCAGGCGAGCATCGCGAAAACCGCTCCGCACAGCGCCAGCCAGCCCATCGAGCTACGAGTCCGCGGACGAGTCATCCGCGAACTGAAAACCCGGGCCGGCGGGCGAGTTGCGACACCTCGGGCCCTACGGCTCGCCGCCAGAGGTGAAGCTCGCGCAGACCTCTCTGGCGTCCTCGACGTCGCGGCGCATCTGCTCGATCAGCTCCTCGGCGCTCTCGAAGCGCTCCTCGCCGCGCAGCCTTTCGACGAAGGCGACGCGCAGGGTGCGGCCGTAGAGGTCTTCGTCGCGATCGATCAGATAGGTCTCGATCAGCACCCCGAGCTCCGAGTCGAAGGTCGGGCGGACGCCGACGTTGACGGCGGCCGGAGTGCCGTCGGCGAAGGCCGCGTAGACGCCGTGGGCGGGGATCACCAGGCGCTCGTCGGGGACGATGTTGGCGGTCGGGAAGCCGAGCTCGCGGCCCCGCTGCTCGCCCTTCACGACCGTGCCCTCGAACATGTACGGAGCGCCGAGACAGCGGCGCGCGGCGGCGACTTCTCCATTTTCGATCTGCTCGCGGATCCGGCTCGAGGAGACGGTGTCGCCGTCGATTTCGATCAGCGGCACGATCCTCGTCTCGAACTCGGGGTGGTCGGCGAGCATCTGGGGGCTGCCCTTCGCTTTCGCCCCGAAGTGGAAGTTCTCGCCGACCGAGATTTTCCGCGCCCCCAGCCGCTCGATCAGCACCCGGTCGATGAACTCCTCGGGACCGAGGTGCGAGAACTCCTCGTCGAAGGGGATGACGACGACCTCCTCGACCCCGAGCCCGTCGAGCACGTCGCGGCGCACCGAGAACGGCGCGATCAGCCGCGGCGCCGCCTCCGGCCTCAGCACGCTCAGCGGGTGCGGGTCGAAGGTGAGCACGGTGTCGGCGTGGTCGATCACCGCCTGGTGGCCGAGGTGGACGCCGTCGAAGGTCCCGATCGCGACGTGGCGCGGGCGCCGCGCGGCCTCGGGCAGCGGCGTCACCTTGATCGTCATCGCAGCGCCTCCGCGACCGCCGGAACCAGCTCCGCGACCCGCTCGACGGGGATCTCCTCGCCGGCATCCTCGACCCGGAAGGGGCCGATCGCGGTGCGGCGCAGGTCCGAGCAGTAGGCGTCGCCGAGCGTCTCGACCAGGGTGCGCACGTAGGTTCCGGCCGAGCATTCGATCTCGTAGTGGGCATAGCCGCCGTCGGCGGAGAGCAGCTCGGCGCGGTGGACCTCGACGTCGCGCTCGGGGGTCTCCACCACCTCGCCGCGGTGCGCCTTCTTGTAGAGACGCTCGCCGCCGACCCGCACCGCCGAGGTCATCGGCACCCGCTGGCGCACCGTGCCGGTCGGCAGCCGCAGCGAATCGGGCACCCCCCCGGTCTCGCTCAGCTCACCGTCGGGGTCGCCGGTGCTCGAGCGCCAGCCGAGCCGGGCCGTCGCCAGATAGGTCTTCGGCAGGCCGACCAGGAAGCGCTGCAGGCGGGTTGCGCGGCCGCGGAGGATCAGCAGCAGCCCGGTCGCGAAGGGGTCGAGGGTGCCGGCGTGGCCGGCTTTGCCGCCGCGTTCGCGCCGCACCCGGGCGACGACGTCGTGCGAGGTGACCCCGGCTGGCTTGTCGTAGAGCAGCACCGCCGGCGCCGGGTCGCTCGCGGCCATCTCAGTCGCCGAGCTGGGCGACGACTTCGGCACAGAGGAACCGCACGAGGTCGTCGAGCTCGAGGTCGGTGGAGAAGCCGGCGGCGCGCTTGTGGCCGCCGCCCCCGTTCACGCGGGCGATCGCCGAGACGTCGACGTCCCCCTCGCTGGAGCGCAGGCTGACCTTGCGCGCGGCGCGACCGCGGTTGCCGAGGTCGCGGACCACGGCCGCGACCTTGATCCCCTCGATCGAGCGCAGGTGGTCGATCACGCCCTCGGTCATCTCCTCACCGGCCCCGGTCGCCTCGTAGTCGGCGGCGGTGATGTAGCTGACCGCGAGGCGGTTGCCGCAGTGCCGCTGGATCGATTCGAGCGCCCGCGCGACCAGCTTCAGCTTCTCCAGCGGCACGTGCTCGTAGAGCCGCCGGTAGGTGTCGTCGACGTCGACCCCGGCGTCGATCAGCTCGGCGGCGACCCGGTGCGTGTGCGCGTTGGTGTTCTCGTACATGAACTTGCCGGTGTCGGTGATCAGGCCCACGTAGAGCGCCGCGGCGATCTCCGGGGTGATCTTGGCGCCCAGCAGCTGCGCGAGGTCGTAGACGATCTCGGCGGTGCAGGAGGCGTCGACCTCGACCAGGTTGAGGTCGCCGAAGCGGGTGTTGTCGTGGTGGTGGTCGATGTTGATCGTGAAGTTGTCCCCGTTGGTGAGGAAGTCGACCGGCATGCGGTCGATGTTGCCGCAGTCGAGGAAGACGACGGTGCGGTCGGCCATGTCGGCCGGCGCCTCGTGGAAGACCTCCTCGAGCGGCAGGAAGCGGTACTCGATCGGCAGCGGGAACTCCTTCGCCGCGAGAAACATCACCGAGTCCTTGCCGAGCTGGGTCAGCAGGTGGTGCATTCCCAGCAGGGAG
>JAWVEZ010000212.1:0-3093 GCA_033856455.1 Solirubrobacterales bacterium
GCATCATCAACGTGCTGGACAACAAAGGCTCACCGAACTCATCCAGTAGCGCCCGAGGGACCGGATGGTCCGGGATCCTCACGCCCACGGTCCGCTTCTTGGCGTGCATCAACCGCTTCGGCACCTCCGAGGTGGCCGGGAGGATGAAGGTGTACGGGCCGGGAGTCGCGGCCTTGACCATCCGGAACGCCGCGTTGTTCAGGTGCACCAGCTGCCCGAGCTGCGCGAAGTCGTGGCAGACCAGGGTGAAGTGGTGCTTGTCGTCGAGGCGGCGCAGCTTCTTGATCCGGTCGAGGCCGTCGCGGTTGCCCAGCTGGACACCGAGGGCGTAGCAGGAGTCCGTGGGATAGGCGACCAGCCCGTCGTTGCGCAGCAGCTCGACCACCTGGGAGATCACCCGCGGCTGCGGGTCCACCGGGTGGATGTCGTAGTAGCGCGCCACCCGGCTACTCCGCCGCCTGGTCCGACTTCTGGCCGGCCGCCGCCTTGCGCAGGTCGCGGCGCAGCTCGGGGGGAAGCGCGAAGATAAGGGACTCCTCGGCAGTGTGTACCGCCTGGGCGTCGGGGTAGCCACGCGCGGTGAGGAACGCGAGTACGCCGTCGACGAGGTCTTCGGGCACGGAGGCGCCGGAGGTGACGCTGACAGTCCGCACACCCTCGAGCCAGGACTCGTCGATCTCGGTGGCGTCGTCCACGCGGTGGGCCGCCTTGGCTCCCGCCTCGAGCGCCACCTCGGCCAGCCGGACCGAGTTGGAGGAGTTCGCGGAGCCGACCACGATCACCAGGTCCGCCTCGGGGCTGATCTCCTTGACGGCGAGCTGACGGTTCTGGGTGGCGTAGCAGATGTCGTCGCTGGGCGGGTCGAGCAGCGCCGGGAAGCGCTCGCGGATCGCGTCGACCGTTGCCATCGTCTCGTCCACGGACAGTGTGGTCTGGGAGAGCCAGGCGACCTTCTCCGGATCACGCACGACGATCGAGTCGGGCGCCTCGCCGGTCGTCCCTTCCACCTCCTCGTGCCCCTCGTGGCCGATCATGATGATCGTGTAGCCGTCGGCGGCGAAGCGGCGGGCGGAGACGTGGACCTTGGTCACCAGCGGGCAGGTGGCGTCGATCGTCTGCAGGCCGCGGGCGGTGGCGTTCTCGTGGACCGCCGGGGAGACGCCGTGGGCGGAGAAGACGACGATCGCGCCCTCGGGCACCTCGGCCTCGTCCTCGACGAAGATCGCCCCGCGCTCGGCGAGCTCCTCGACCACGTGCTTGTTGTGGACTATCTCCTTGCGCACGTAGACGGGGGCGCCGTGCAGCTCCAGCGCGCGCTCGACCGCCTGCACGGCGCGGTCGACGCCGGCGCAGTAGCCGCGCGGGGCGGCGAGGAGCACACGCTTGGGTGCGGCGGTGGAAGTTCTCGGCATGTATGGAGGGTATCCGGCTAGCCTTGCGGGGTGAGCACGGAGGGACGCCACCTGGACCGGCTGACGGCCGTCGACGCCTCGTTCCTGACGAACGAGAGCTCGTCGAGCCACATGCACGTCGGCGCGATCCTGATCTTCGAGGGGCCGCCGCCGAAGTACGTCGACCTGGTCGAGCACGTGCGCGGGCGCCTGGCGCAGGTTCCGCGCTTCCGCCAGAAGCTGGTGGTGCCGCCGCTGGAGGCGGGCCGGCCGCTATGGGCGGACGACGTCAACTTCAACCTGACCTACCACATCCGCCACACGGCGCTGCCGGAGCCGGGCGGCGAGGCGCAGCTGAAACGGCTGGCGGGCCGGGTCTTCTCCCAGCAGCTCGACCGCTCCAAGCCGCTCTGGGAGCTGTGGCTCGCGCAGGGGCTCGAGCGCGACCGCTTCGCGATCCTGACCAAGACCCATCACGCGATGGTCGACGGCATCTCCGGCGTCGACATCGGCACCGTGCTCTTCGATCTCGAGCCGATCCCAGAGCCCGCCGAGGTCAGCGACGACTGGGTGCCCCAGCCCGAGCCGGGGACGACCGAGCTGGTCGCCCGCGGGATCAGCGACGCGGTGGCGATCCCGGTCAAGGCCGCCGAGCGGGCGCTCGAGGTGGTGCGCCGGCCCGAGACCGCGGCCCGCAGAGCGGTCGAGGCGCTGGAGGGGATAAGCGAGATCGTCAGCGCCTTCGCCGACCCCGCCCCGGACGTGCCGCTGAACCAGCCGATCGGGCCGCACCGCCGCTACATCTGGGAGCGCTCGGAGCTGGCGACGTTCAAGAGCATCAAGGACGCGCTCGGCGGCACCGTCAACGACGTCGTCCTCGCCGTCGTCACCGGCGCCGTCCGCGAATGGCTGCACAGCCGCAGCATCCGCACCGAGGGCCTGGAGCTGCGGGCGCTGGTTCCGGTCTCGATCCGCGGCGAGGACGAGCGCGGCAACCTCGGCAACCGGATCGCGCTGATGCGCGGGCCGCTGCCGGTCTACGTCGAGGACCCGGTGCGGCGGCTGCGCACGATCAGCCAGGCGATGGAGGGCCTGAAGCGCTCCAAACAGGCGCTCGGCGCCGAAGTGATCTCCCGCTTCAACGACTTCGCACCGCCGACCCTGCTGGCCCAGGCCTCGCGGATCAACTTCTCCACCCGCCTCTTCAACATGATCGTGACCAATGTGCCGGGGCCGCAGATCCCCCTCTACGTGCTGGGCCGCGAACTGGAAGAGGTCTTCCCGGTCGCCTTCCTGCCCCAGAACCACGCCCTCGCGGTGGCGATCATGAGCTACAACGGCAAAGTCGGCTTCGGCCTGCTCGCCGACTACGACTCGATGGAGGACATCGAAGTCCTCTCCGCCGGCCTCAGCGACTCGCTGGCCGAGCTCGAGCGCGCCGCCAGCGAGTCCGCCGCCGCGGCCTGAGGCGATTGATCGACCATCTACGCTTGAGGCATGCCCTTCCTTCTCATCGTGCTCTTCATCGTCGTCCCGGTCGCGGAGCTCTACGTGATCATCAAGGTCGGCGAAGCGATCGGCATCGTGCCGACGCTGCTGCTGCTCCTGCTCGATGCCATCCTCGGCTCCCTGCTCCTCCGCCACCAGGGCCGCGGCGCCTGGCGCCGCTTCAACGAAGCGATCGCCCAACGTCGGTTCCCGG
>JAWVEZ010000213.1:0-24871 GCA_033856455.1 Solirubrobacterales bacterium
CCTCGGCCCCTAGAGGAACGTTTTGCCGTCGCCGCGGTAGGTGGGGACGGTGTCGACGATCGCGTCGCCCTCGACCAGGTGGAGGACGTCGAAGCGCTCGCAGAGCTCGCCGGCCTTGGCGTGGCGCAGGTAGGCGCGGTCGCCGACCTGCAGATCCCCGGCGGGCGCGCCGAGCAGCGGCGTCTGCACCTCGCCGGCGCCCTCCTCGGGGTCGAGCTCGAGGCCGGGCGGCAGCCACGGTGCCGGCAGCCGGGCCGCGTCGCCACTGCCGGAGGCGAGGTAGCCGCCGCCGAGCGCCGTCGCCACCCGCGGCGAGGGCTTGCGGACGATCGGCAGCGCGAAGCCGGCCGCCGGGGTGAGGCTGAAGCGGCTGTAGTGGTCGAAGAGGGCGGGGGCGTAGAAGCCCGAGCCGGCGGTCAGCTCGGTCACCGCCGGCTCGGCCGCGGTCAGCTCCAGCGAGCCGGTGCCGCCGCCGTTGACGATCTCCAGCTCGACGAACTCGCCGAGCGCGGCGACGACCGCGCCGCGCCGCTCGGCCAGTTCCGCCGCCGAGCGCCGCTGCATGAAGCGGATCATCTTCCCGCGCAGCCGCCGTCCCGGCGGCTGGTCGCCGACCCCGGCGATCTGCCCCTCGTAGGCCATCAGCCCGTCGAGTTCGATCTGCGGCCGCCGCTCGATCTCCCGCGCCAGCTCCACCGCCTGCTCGACCGTGTGGACCGGCGAGCGCTTCGGGCCGACCTTGATCCGCCCGCCCAGCGCCCACCAGCCGGCGTCGAGGTCGATGCAGACCCGGACCGGCGCGGCGCCGGCGCCGAGCACCGCCTCGATCGCGTCGAGGTGGGCCGCGCAGTCGACCATCACGACCGGCGCTCCGCCCGGGTTGGCGACCGAGCGCAGCGCCAGCTCGCCGAGCCCGTCGACGTCGGTGGTCGGGTAGGCGAGCAGCAGGTCCTCGAACCCCTGCTCGGCCAGCCACAGGGTCTCCGCCAGGGTGTAGGTCATCAGCCCGCGGAAGCCCTGGTCGCGGCGCAGGATCTCCTCCAGCAGCGTCCGGCAGCGGATCGACTTGCTGGCGACCCGGATCGGCTTGCCGCCGCCGCGCTCCAACATCGCGTCCGCGTTCGCCCACATCGCGTCGAGGTCGACGAAGGCGAACGGCGCCTCGACCTCGGCGAAGATCCGCTCGTAGCGGTCGACGGACTGGGGGGGCGGGACGGACACCCAACCCAGCCTATCCCCGCGAGTCCCGGTTAATTCCTACAATCGGGGACGAGTGCCCGGAGAGGTGGCCGAGTGGCTGAAGGCACTCGCCTGCTAAGCGAGTAGGGGGCGCAAGCTCTCTCGAGGGTTCGAATCCCTCCCTCTCCGTTCCCAGCGGACGCCTTTTTGTGGCGGTGACCTACTCACCGCTCCCCGGACCCCTCTCCGCTGAGCCCGCCAAACGGGGGTCATGAGCCGCACTTACAGCACATTTACCGGGACTTCTTGATCCGTCCCCTACAGTCAAAAGAAGCATGAACTCGAACCCGATCGCCAAAGGCCCCGCCCACATGGACCGGCGGACGAAGATCGTCGCCACGGTCGGGCCCGCCAGCTGGGAGGCGGGGGTGCTCGAGCAGATGATCGACGCGGGCGCCGACGTCTTCCGCCTCAACTTCTCCCACGCCGGGCCCGACAAACAGGCGGAGACGATCGCGACGATCCGCAAGGCGGCGGAGGTGGTCGGCCGCGAGGTCGCGGTGCTCGGCGACCTGCCGGGGCCGAAGCTGCGGATCGGCGAGCTGCGCGACGACTACGCCGAGCTCGAGACCGGGATGCACGTGACCCTGAAGCCGGGGGTCGACGAGGGCACCCGCGAGCAGATCCCCGTCCCCTGGGCCGGGGTCACCGGCCTGCGCGAGAACCAGCTCGTCTACCTGGCCGACGGGGCGATCCGGCTGCGAGTCCACGATCCCGAGTCCGACGGCGTCGACTGCGAAGTCGAGGTCGGCGGCACCCTTTCCTCGCACAAGGGGATGAACATCCCCGACGGCGCCGGCCTGCCCGCCGCCACCGACGGCGACCTCGGCTGGGTCGAGTTCGCGGTCGCCAACGACGTCGACCTGCTCGCCGTCTCCTTCGTCTCCAGCGCCGACGACCTGATCCCGGTGCGCGAGCGGATCGCCGCCCGCGGCTCCGACATCCCGCTGATCGCCAAGATCGAGCGCCCGGCCGCCGCCCACAACATCGAGGCGATCGTCGAGCTCGCGACCAGCGGGATCATGGTCGCCCGCGGCGACCTCGGGATCGAACTTCCCCTGGCCGAGGTGCCGGGGGTGCAGAAGCGGATGATCCGCGCCGCCGGCCGGGCCTCCAAGCCGGCGATCACCGCGACCCAGATGCTGGCCTCGATGGTCACCGCGCGGCGCCCCACCCGGGCCGAGGTGACCGACGTCGCCAACGCGATCTACGACGGCACCGACGCGATCATGCTCTCCGAGGAGACCGCGGTCGGCCAGCACCCGGTCGAGGCGGTGCGGGTGATGGACAGGATCGCGCGGGCGACCGAGCCCGACCTCCCTTATGGAGAGTGGCTGTTCAGCCGCACCGACCAGGCGACCCAGGACGTCGCCGACTCGGTCTCCCAGAGCGCCGTCGGCGCCGCCTACCGGCTGGGCCTGAAAGCTCTGGTCGTGCCGACGACGAGCGGTCGCACGGCGCGCCTGATCTCCGCCCACCGTCCCGACGTGCCGGTGCTGGCGATCAGCCCGCGGCCGGAGACCGTGCGGCGGCTCAACCTCCTGTTCGGAGTTACCTGCGTGCTCTACGAGCACTCCGGCGACGTCCGCGACCTGCTCAGCGACTGCGCCAGGCTCGCCGCCCACCACGGGATCGCCGAGTCCGGCGACCTGATCGCGATCGTCGCCGCTCTGCCGGGTCAACAACTCGGCACCAACCTGTTCGAGGTCCACCGGGTCCCTTGAGTTAGCCTCTGCCCGGCATGGGCGAGGAGGGACAACCGGTTCGGCTGCAGCGCGAGGCGAGCGGCCTCGCCGTGCTGACCCTCGACAACCCGCCGCTGAACCTCTTCGACCAGGGGCTGATCGACGTCCTGCGGAGGGCGATCGCCGACGTCGCCGCCGAGCCGCCGCGGGCGCTCCTGATCCGGGCCGAGAACCGCGCCGTCTCCGGCGGGGTCGACGTCCACGTCTTCGAGGGGCTGACCCCGGAGCAGGGCAGCGCCCTCTGGGTCGAGCTGCTGGGGATGATCGACGCGCTGGAGACGCTGCCGGCCCCGGTCGTCTTCGCCGCCCACGCGCTGACCCTGACCGCCGCCTTCGAGATCGCCCTCGCCTGCGACCTGATCGTCGCCTCGCCGAAGGCGAAGTTCGGGCTGGTCGAGAAAGTGGTCGGGCTGACGCCCTCGATGGGGGGTACGCAGCGCCTCGCCGAGCGGGCGGGATCCGGCCGCGCCCGCCACTTCGTAATGAGCGGCGAGCTGTTCGGCGCCGAGCAGCTGGAGGTCTGGGGCGTGGTCAACGCGATCTACCCCGAGGAGGAGTTCGAGGCGCGCTCGCGGGCGCTGGCCGAGGAGCTCGCGGCGGGGCCGACCAAGGCGCACGCGATGACCAAGCACATCCTCCGTCGCTTCCGCGAAGGCGGCCTGCCGGCCGCTGACGAGGCGGTGCGAACCGAAGCCGCCGATCTCTTCGCGACCGAGGACCTGCGGAACGCGGTCAAGACCTTCCTCGAGCACGGCGGGCCCGGCCACGCCACGTTCGAGGGTCGCTGACGCGGGTTTCGCCGCGCCCTCCCGGCGACGCCGGTTATCTTTCGCCGATGCCCGAGATGCCAAACGTCGACTTCGACGCGATCGCCAAAGGGATGTCCCTGGCGGTCCCCTTCGCCGGCCACCTCAACCTCGAGATCACCGAGATCACGGCCGGCGAAGCGATCGTCACCCTGCCCCGGCGCCCGGAGCTCAACAATCACGTCGGCAGCCAGCACGCCGGCGCTCTCTTCACCGCCGCCGAGACGGCTTCCGGGGCGGCCTTCGTCGGCGCCTTCGCGATCCGCATGGGCGAAATCACCCCCCTCGCCCGCCGCGCCGAGATCGAGTACCTGAAGATCGCCAACGGCCGCATCCTCGCCACCGCCACCCTCGGCATCGAGGCCGCCGACGCCCTCGCCACCCTCGACGCCAACGGCAAGGTCGAGTTCCCCTGCACCGTCGTCCTCACCGACGAGTCCGGCACCGAAGTGGCGACCGCCACCGTCCACTGGCACGTGCGGCTCAAAGACGCTTCCTAGCCGCCACCCGCGCTCCCGAGCCCCTAGAATCCCGCCCCCCGCGTTTCCCGCGTCCCACCAGGCGCGCGATTCCGCCGGGCACGCGCCCGTAGCTCAGCCGGATAGAGCGTCGGTCTACGAAACCGAAGGTCACAGGTTCGAATCCTGTCGGGCGCGTTGCGCGAAACCCGCTTCGTAAGCGGGTTTCCGCGTTTCTGGGAAGGTTGGCGAAAGGCCGAAAAGGCCGCTGGGGCAACGCCTGGGGCAACGTGAGGTCTGGGAGGCGGTCGGCGGAGAGCCTTGAGAGCGGCGATCCGTCCACCTACGTTCGCCGCGACGACCGAAATCAAGAGCGCCCCGGCGGCGCGGTAACGCCCCGGGGCCGGCACAGGAGGCATAGCTCCCATGCAGGAAGAGCGTAAGGGCGCGGACAACGATCGCGCCACGACCGCGGGTCGGGACGCCCGCGACCAAGCGGAGGTCCTCCGCGAAGTCCTCGACATTCACCCAGCGGCGATGACCCTCGACGAGCTGGTGCGCGAGTTGACGGTTGCCTCCGACGAGTTCGCAGAGCAGGACCGGGTCCGGCGAGCCGTGCGCGACCTCACGGCTGGCGGTCTGCTCCGTCGTGTGGGCGATCTGGTCCTCCCAACGAGGGCCGCCGTGAACTTCGACGCCGTGCTCCGGAGATGGCAGACGGAAGACAGCGGGACGAAGGCACCGCCAATCAGCTCGGCAGGAACGTGCGCGCGGCCCGCCGCCGCTTCGGGCTTTCCCAAGAGGAGCTCGGCACCCGCTGCGGGCTGCATCGGACCGAGATCGGCTACATCGAGAACGGCCGGCGGATGCCTCGCGTCGACACGCTGATGAGGCTGGCCGGGGCGCTCGAAGTCCGCCCCGAGATCCTGCTGCAGGGGATCGAGTGGCTGCCGCCGCCACCTCCGCTGCCGCCCGTCGGCTGGGTTGTTCAGTTCCCGGCCTAAACCCGCGAAAGCGGGTTCGCACTGCACTTCGCACTGTGGCTCGCACTGCACTTCGCACTGCGGCTCGCATCCCTTTTCCCGGAAAGGACCGCTCGACCGCATCCGGTCTAGCCTTCCGGCGCTTCGGGCGCGCTGACTTCTATATCCCGAACGGGGTCCTGTCCGTTTGTCACTCCTAAGTCAGTAGCTGACGGCAGTCGCGGGATCGGCCCGCCGCCGTCAGCCTCGCCGTGGCTCTGCTGCCCTTCGCCTCTTGCCGTCGCGCTCCCGATCGGTCGCGCTCCGGCCACCGGTCTCGGTCCTGTTAACGTTTTGTCCGCGAACGTCAAATGGGGCGGCACCGCGCCAACGGCCCGCCCCCGGCTCACGAGGCAGAAGCTCATGAGCGTTTCCGAGGATACGACCGCCCCTGAGGCGGGTCCAGGCTGCGGCGACGAGCGGCGGCTCCGCAAGACCAAGACGCCGGGCGTCTTCAAGCGCGTGGACGGCAAGGGCAAGGCGATCGGCTACGTCTGCGTTTTCCGGGCCGCAGCGCGGCAGCGAAAGCGCCACGCGCGCACCTACGCGGAGGCGCGGAAGCTGAAGCGCGAAAGCGAGGCCGACCGCGACTGCGGCGAGCTGCAGGAGCGCAGCGCGATCACCCTCCGCCGTTACCTAGACGAATGGGTCGAGCGCTACCGCGGCCAGGGCCGCCGGGGCTTCCGCGAGAACACCCGCGACGAATACCGGCGGCTGCTCGCTGCCTACGCCCATCCCTACTTCCCAGCCCGCCTGAAGCTGGTCGACGTCTCCACCTACACGCTGGCCCGCTTCGTGGACTGGCTGGCCAACGAGAAGGCGCAGGGCAAGTGCCTCAGCGACCGGACGATCGCCAACGCCACGATCCCGCTGCGGGCAGCGCTGGCGACCGCCAAGCGCGAGGGCCTGATCCGCCACAACCCGGCGCAGGGCCTCTCCCTACCGCCTCGCGAGCAGCCGACCGGCGAGGTGATCAAGGTCTTCACCCCCGAGCAACTGGCGATCGTCATAGGGCTTGCCCCTGAGCGCCACAGGCTGCTCCTAGAGCTCCTGGCGGCGACGGGCCTGCGGATTAGCGAGGCGATCGCTCTCCAGCGCCTCCACGTCCAGTTGGACGGCCCCGCGCCCGAGGTCTGCGTCCGGCGCGCAATCTCCGCGGCCGTACCGAGCCGCCGAAGACCAAGCACGGCCGCCGCGAGGTCCGTCTGCCCGACTCGCTGGCAGCGAAGTTCCGCGTTTACCTCGCCGCCCAGTCCGATCAGAACTCGACGGCAATCCTCTTCCCGACCGATTCAGGCGCCCAGCTCGATCCCAGCAATCTGCGTCCGCGCGTCCTTAAGCCGCTCGTGATGCAAGCAGGAGCGCCCTTGGCTGGCTTCCACACCTTCCGGCATACCTTCGCGTCGCTCCATCTCAGGCGCGGCACCAACCTCCTCCAGCTGAGCCGCGCCCTCGGTCACCACTCGCCCGCCTTCACGCTGAGTCGCTACACGCACCTGCTGCCAGGAGACGAGGCTCCGGCCCTGGAGCTTTCTGCATGTCGGCATCCGACCGTCTACGCAGACGACGATTCGCTGCGCTTCAATGCGAGCTCGTGAACGGGCGCGACAGGCTGATCATCGGCCTCAGGTGCTGCTTCCCTGAAGGCATCGAGAGCGCGCTCAGCAATCTCATGAACGGCCAGGACGGTGACGGAGCCGGAGGCCTTGGACGCCGCCGCCGTGACCGCCGTTGGCGACCTAACAATTTCAATGGCGGCAGGACGCTGGTCAATGACCACCCACATGCGCGCCCGGCGATTCGGGAGTTGCGCTCTCAGGGCCTCGCGGAGCGCGGGCCAGCATCGCTTCGCGGATTTGGGTCCCACCTTGTCCATGAGCGCACGAAGGCAGGCAAGATCAACTGCGTCCAAAGGGCCATAGGACGCCTCTCGACGCAGGAGTCCCTTGCGCGCCCAATCCAGCCGGCGATTCGGCGTAACCCCAACTGCCGCAGCCAACTCGTTTCCACTGAGCCCGGGATTCCGTCTGGTCATCACGTTAGTTTCGTACGAGGATTTTTCCTTGATTTCTACCGAGAAAAGGCGCGGTAGTTCTCGCGACAATTATGGCGCTAAAGGCAGGCTACGGTCACAAGCGGTCGACTTTCCCGACCCGTAGGAAGACGAACGGGCTGAGTTGAAGGTCATTGACCTATTTGCTGGCGCAGGAGGCCTGTCGCTGGGCCTGCTTGAGGCTGGCCTTGAGGTTGTCGCGGCCGTCGAGTGCGATCCCGCGGCTGCAGCGACGTATCGGTCGCTTCATCCCGCCGCCACGGTCCTCGAGCAGGACATCAACACAGCAGACCTCAGTCAGTTCAAGGACGAAGTCGATGTGGTCGCGGGTGGCCCCCCCTGTCAGCCCTTCTCGACCGGAGGCCTCAGGAGGGGCGCGGACGACCCCCGCAACGGCTTGCCAGCAATGCTCGCTGTGATCGACGCTTTGCGTCCGCGAGTTGTGTTGCTGGAGAACGTTCCTGGGCTCGCCGGGCCTCAAGGCCGAGGCGACCTCGCGCACCTCCTGCAGCGACTGAGGACCCTTGGCTATCACCCTGAGCATCGTGTCCTTGATGCAGCCGACTACGGCGTTCCGCAACGTAGACGACGTCTGGTGATCTGCGCGACGAGGGAAGCCGGCTTTGCCTTCCCGGCCGCGACCCACGGACCCGGCGCAGATCGCCCGTGGAAGGCGGTCGGTGAGGTCATCGGGATGAACGACGTGCTTGGCGTGCCGAACCCGTCCATCGTCACCTATGCCAAGCGGCCCGACTTGCGCCCCAGCCCATATGACGGCCACCTTTTCAATGGTGGCGGCAGACCGCTGGATACCGCTAGGCCGAGCCGGACGATCCTTGCTTCCGCCGGGGGGAACAAGACCCACTTTCTTGACTGCGATGGCGTTGTTCCCGGTTACCACTCTCATCTGGTGGCAGGCGGCCGCCCGCGGCGAGGGAAGGTTCCAGGCGCTCGGAGGTTGACCGTCGCTGAGTCTGCCCTGCTTCAGAGCTTCGATTCCTCCACCGCCTTTGTTGGCTCTCGTTCTCAGCAGTATTCGCAGATCGGCAATGCCGTTCCCCCCCTCTTGGCTGAGGCTGTAGGCCGCTCGCTCCTTCGGCATCTCCGATCCTCCCGCGAGCCGGTTACGGCCTGACGCCTCTCCGTGGGAGGATGGGCGCGTTGGCCGCGTCCTCCTATCCCACTCCGACGAGTCCAGAGGTGTCCCGTCGGATGCAAGCGATCAAGCGCCGTGATACCGGTCTCGAGCTGGCGATTCGCTCAGCTCTCCATGCCCAAGGCTTGCGCTTTCGCGTCGACCACCTGATTGGCCTTCCTGACGTTCGCGCCGTTCGAGTGGATGTCGCCTTTCCTCGTCAACGACTCGCGGTCATGGTCGATGGCTGTTTCTGGCATTGCTGCCCCGTGCACGGCCGGGTGCCGTCCAAGAACCCGCAGTATTGGCCCGAGAAGCTCGCACGGAACCGCCGGCGGGACGAAGTAGTCAACGAGCAGCTCGCGCTGCTTGGATGGAGAGTCCTGCGGATCTGGGAGCATGAGGATCTGGAAGCGGCGGCCGGCAGGGTCGTAACGGCAATTCATGCGTAGCAGCAGACTGGGGAGTGAAGACGGCGATGGGAGACGGGCTGGAAAACGAAGTCGCTCTGATCGTCAATCTCGCCCGGGAGACGCTTCTTCGGTTCATTGATAGCGAGGAGTCCCAGTCCAAGGCTGAACAGGCGGCCGATAAGTTCTTACCTCCCACCATTGCCGAGTCGGTCAACTCGCTGGCCGCACTGCAGCAGTCGCTGTCCTATCGCGACGGAGTACTAACGGCGTTGGCTCACCCGATTGTCCGGGGGGAGATCTTCGATGTGACGCAGCGCCCGCAGAGCGGGAGGCCGGCGAGCGACATTATCGGCGGGGACCTGCTTCCCACGCTCCACATCAAAGGCGTGCGGAGCGCCTATCAAAACATCGGAAAGAATCACCCCAATCTCGTCAGGGGTAACAACAAGGACTGGGATGCATTGCTGGTGTGGGCAGCGACTGATGCCAGCCTGGACGAGATCCGGGTTGCCTACGAACGGATTGCGGCGGCGGTCGCTTCAAATGCGCGGACTGTTCTCCCGCGGCCCAGATTCCGCTTGGCCCATTTGACCTTCGTCAAAGTCATGGCGCTCATTGACCAGATGCTTAGCGAGCCGAGCGGTGGGGCGCATGAGCAATACATAACTGCGGCGCTTTTAGGGGCTGCCCTGCAACAGGAGTCCACGGGCTTGAGGGTTCAGACCAAGGCACTCAATGCTTCCGATGCATCGTCCCGAAGCGCTGGCGACGTGGAAGTCCTTCACCGAAACAAGCTTCAGGAAGCGCTAGAGGTCAGCGCGAATCACTTCGAGACGAAGTTCGGGCAAGCAATGGATGCCATGGGTGAGTACGGCCTTCCTCGGATCCATATTGTGGCCCCAGGGCTAGAGAGCGGGGGGTACGACGAGCTTGCTGAAGAGCTCGACGGAGATGTCTCGATCCTGGATCCGTTGGCCTTGTCGGCGACCTTGGTTGCCCTGCTGGACCGAAGTGGCCGCGAGAGCGCGCTTGCCGAGCTCTATGTCTTGCTCGATCGGTATGCCTCGGCGGAACTAACCAACGCGTTCGTCAGGCGCTGTTGGCAACGCGGCCTAGCGGAGCAGGATGCTGAGATCCCGGGCGCTCCCTAGCGGGCAAGGCGGATCGAATTGATTGATCGGGAGCGGCAACAAAAGAGCTTCCTGACCCACGCGAACTACCTCCGGGCGTTCTCGATGCTTTGTCGGGCGCCGTACACGCCAGAGAAGCTTCTAGGTGTCCCGAGCTGGGAACGCGACCTCCCCGCGCTTGCTGCTCACATTCGGGGACTGGGGGAGCTCGATCCGCAAAGCTTGCCTGCGCCAATAGCGGAGCAGGTCCAGGCGAGTCTGCGGAATGCCTGGGGCACGGAGTTATTACTGGCGCTTGGAGGGACGCTCGGAGCCGACGATGAGCTGGTCCGCCTGATGAACAATTGGGCTGTAGTCCAGGCGTACTACTGCTGCTATCACGGCACGCAGGCCTTATTGGCAGCAAGGGGAGCTAAGCGCCTCGAAAACCACAGGAAGACGCAGAATGAGTTCGCCTCTCTTTGGGTAACGCGAAACCTGCATTGCCCGCCATGGAGCTTTGGCGCCGGCGCGCGGGGCTGGTGCAATCCACCGGACAGCCAGTCCATCGACGACAAGATCAATTCGCTGACTCATCCGAATCGCTTTAACTGCTGGTCGCTGGCGGGAAAGGCTTTGCGCACGACTCGCGAAGAGAGGGGCAACGAGCGGGTCAAGGAAGAGCGAGTCAAGAAGCGGAGCAGGCGAAAGCAGGCATGGGAGAAGGAGCAGAGACAGCGCGAAAGCGAGGGTAGGAAGCGCCTGAAGGAGCCAGAGTTCGGACAGCCGCATCTCACGGCTAGCGAGAAAGCGAGAGTTGACGAGCGCCTCCGGCCGTTCTCGGTCATGGACTACCTGTATCGACTTCGGATCAAGACGAACTACAAGGATGCGGCGATGTTCACCGAGGGTCCCGAGGATGAGGATGCCTCGATTCGAGTTCACCTGGCGCTGAGCTTCCTGACGGGTTGCACCTTGCTCGTGCATGAGCTGCGGATTCAGCGCCTGGTAGGCGAGAAGTTGGTGTTGCAGTGGGTCGACGACTGGCTTGGGAAAAGCGGGCCAGGGGCGATGGGTCTCGGTGTCGCCCGGCGGAGGGATCTTCTGGAGTTGCGCTAGGAGGAATTCGCTTTTAGCGCCGCCAGCAGGCGCCCAGGAAGCTGGGTCTTCTCCACCAGATAGTGGGTCCACCGGTCATGAGTGCCCGACTTGGCGGAGGCAGAGAAGCGATGTTTCTTGTTCGATCCAGCTGGCGCTTTCTCAACGAACTCATGGCTTGGCACAAGCCAAATCGGCCCGAGGTCGAGCGTGCTTGGATTGGCGACGACGAAGAGGATGTAGAGGTCGTCCCTCGGCCGAAGCGTGGCGCTGCGAACCTGCGACTGGAATTGCCGGCGGACAGCGATGCCCTTCGCGGTGGTCAGGCGGCTTTTCACCTGCAGCGAAAGCGTCTGGGCTCGGTCGCGCCGTTGTAGCACGAGGTCCACGCCCTCATCGTCAACGAGGCTCGTCCAGGCGTTGAGCTCACCGTCGCTCCCCAAGACGCAAAGCGCAGCGATGAGGTGCTCGACCGCCTTGCCCTTCCGGCCAGCATCGGCGTGGATGGATCGCTTGTCGGTCTCCGTCAAACGTTGTTCCTCAGTGGCCGTCCGTGACGGTCGATTGCCTCGCATCACGATCTTCTCGGCGGTCCGCTGAATTCACGGGTCCAAGACTAGTGGGGCTCCGTGGGGCAACGGATGGGGCAACACGCCGCACAGCCTTCAGCCGATCCCAGCCGACTTCGATCCGCCGGATACCGCATGAAGTCGTGCTCCACGTAGCCCAGCCGATTCACCGGCCCAGCCTACGAAACCGAAGGTCACAGGTTCGAATCCTGTCGGGCGCGTTCCTCTGGGCAACGCAACTACAGGCCGTTGCGTCGATCCTTGCGTGGCGGCTTCCAGCTGGAGCCATCCGGATGAATCGCGACATAGAGGTCTTCTGCTCTTTCGCGGAGCCATTCCATCGCTTTGACGATCTTCCTCATAGGCAGACGCATCCAATCACAGCTCTTCCGGGGTCTTTACGAACCCGAGACGGTCTGCTCCCCGGCGATGACGAGCATGGCGCTGGTGACCTTCGCGGGATCGCCGAACCGCCGCTGCCACGTCGGGCATCGGTTCGCCGTTTGCCATGCGATCCCAGCCCTCGGGGAGGGGGACGGTCTCGGGCTCCGGCTCTGGTTCGTCGGTGACCACGATTCGTGCGCGCGCCGCCTTGGCCTCATCGAGGTCAAGAACGTCGCGCAGCAGCTCTTCCTTCGCGGTCATGGGAGGAAGCGTAGCGCCGCAATTCGAGGATCTAGGAGGAAGCGGGGGGTGCGCTCGCCCAGTGCATGGGAGTTCCGTGAAAGCTCGCCTCAGGCGCCGAGCGCGCGGGCGATGACCATCTGCTGCACCTCGTCGGTGCCCTCGCCGATCGTGAGGATCTTCGCGTCGCGGTAGAAGCGACAGACCGGGTACTCCTCGATGTAGCCGTAGCCGCCGTGGATCTGGACGGCCTCCTCGGCGCAGCGCACCGCGAGGCGGCCGGTCTTGAGCTTCGCCTGGGCGGCGGTGAGGCTGAAGTTTTCGTTGCGGTCCTTCTGGCGGGCGGCTTTGTAGACGAGCAGGCGGGCAGCCTCGATCTCGGTTGCCATGTCGGCCAGCTTGGCCTGGATCGCCTGGAACTTGGAGATCGGCTTGCCGAAGGCGCGCCGCTCCTTGGCGTAGGCGAGCGCTTCGTCGAGCGCCCCCTGGGCGAGGCCGACGCCCATCGCCGCGACCCCGATGCGGCCGATGTCCAGGACCTGCAGGAACTGGACGAACCCCTTGCCGGCGGGGCCCAGCAGGTTCTCCTCCGGGACCCGGCACTCGGTGAAGGTCAGCGGCCGCGTGTCGGAGGCGTTCCAGCCCATCTTGCGGTAGGGCTCGCCCTGCTCGTAGCCGGGGGTGCCGTTGGCGACGATCAGGTTGGAGATCTCCTCGGGACCGGTGCGGGCGGTGATGCAGACCACGCCGGAGATCTCGGTGCCGGCGTTGGTGATGAACTGCTTGGCGCCGTCGATCACCCATTCGCCGTTGTCGAGCCGAGCACGCGTCTTCACGTTGCCGGCGTCCGAGCCGGCTTCGGGCTCGGTCAGGCCGAAGGCGCCGAGGATCTCGCCCGAGCAGAGCTTCGGCAGCCACTCCTGCTTCTGCTCCTCGCTGCCGAACAGGTAGATCGGCTGGGTGCCGAGCGAGGTGTGGGCGCAGAGCGTGATCGCCACCGAGGAGTCGACCCGGGTCAGCTCCTCGACCGCGAGCGCGTAGGCGAGCGAGTCGCCGCCCCCGCCCCCGTACTCCTCCGGGAACGGGATCCCCATCAGGTTGAGACCGGCGAGGCGCTCGACGATCTCGTAGGGGAAGCGCTTCTCGCGGTCGATCTCCTCGGCGATCGGCGCCACCTCCTGGCGGGCGAAATCGCGCACGGTCGACTGGATCAGGCGGTGCTCGTCGCTCAGCTCGAAGTCCATGCTGGGGAGAATACCGAATGAGTGTTCGGATTTCTGCGGACCCGTGGGCTAGGACAGCCGGTAGCGGAAGGCAACGACGAAGGCTCCGTCATCCTTTGCGCAGCGCACGGCGCCTCCCGGGCCGGGCGGGTTGCTGCGAACGCAGCGGTAGCCGTGGATCCGCTCGACGCGGTTGCCGCCTGAGGCGACCGTCTCGGCCCACATCGCCGCCAGGGTCCGGGCGTCGTCGCATGGCTGGCCTTTGGAGCGGAGCTTCGTGATCGTCTCGCCGATTCCCTCGCAGCGCATGCTGCGATCCGCGCTCGCCGACGCCGGCAGCGCGACCGCCAGGAGGATCAGGCCGAGGAGCGAGAAGCGAAGGGTCTTCATGGGGGCGCCTCTACCCGGGTTTGGGGAATGAAGTCCGCTGGGCGCGGGTCCGGCTCAGCTGGACAGCCAGTCGACGATCCCGGCGACGGCGTCCCAGTCTTCGCGCTGCCGCGCCTCGACCAGCTGCCGCAGCGCAAGCGGCTCGACCGCCATCAGCGCCTCGGATCCGCTCGCGGCCCAGCGCATCAGGGCGTAGTGGACGAGGTCCTCGACCGGCACCCCGGTCGCCGCCGAGAGGTTGGCGAAGGTCGGCATCGGGTCCTGCTGCTGGGCCGCCGCGACCTGGTCGGCGAAGCGTTGGTGCTCGGGCGGGACGGCCACGGGGTCACCCTAACCGCGACTTCGGGTAGGGGGCCGGTGTGTTCGACTGGCTCAGTCACGAAGTCTCCGGCAGCGCGCTCTCCTACCTGGTCGTCTTCGTCGCCGCCGGGCTCGACGTCCTCTTCCCGCTGATCCCCTCGGAGACGATCGTCCTGACCGCGTCGATTCTGGCGGCGCAGGGCGATCTGCTGATCGTCGCGATCGTGCCGGCGGTGGCGCTCGGGGCGTTCGCCGGCGACAACGCCTGCTACTGGCTGGGACGGAAGATCGGCGACCCGATCGCCCGCCGCCTGTTCAAGGGAGAGAAGGGCCGGGCGCGGCTCGAGTGGGCCGAGCGGGCGCTGGAACAGCGCGGCGCCCTGCTGATCGGGGTCGGGCGCTTCATCCCCGGAGGCCGCACCGCCACCACCTTCGCCGCCGGCACCCTGGAGATGCCCTACCGCAAGTTCCTCGTCGCCGACGCTTTCGCCGCCGGCCTCTGGGCCGTCTACATCTGCGCCCTCGGCTACCTCGGCGGCGAGACCTTCAAGGACAGCCTCTGGCTGCCGCTCGCCAGCTCGCTCGCCGTCGCGACGGCGGTCGGCCTCTGCTTCGAAGCCTGGCGCCGAATCCAGCGCCGCCGCGGCAAGGACATCCTCGGCGACGAGCTGCCCGCGGAGGACGCCGCGTAGGTCGGGGTGTTGGCTGGTTCACCCCTGGGGGTCCTGGTTGGGCCGCCCGTCCTCGCCGAGCATGGTCATTGCAACGAGGCACCCCGCCTCGCGACCGACTTCCAACTCACACAAGGAGAAAGCAATGACCAAAACCAAGACCCGCAAGAGCAACTTCCGCCAGACCGTCGCCGTCCTCGCCGTTTCCGCCCTCGCCCTCGCCGGGCTCGGCGGCTCGGCCGCCAGCGCCGCCGCCGCGACCCCGACCAAGGTCACGATCACGGCCGAGTCCGGTGGCTTCTACGGCGCCGTCAAGAGCTCGAAGCTCGAGTGCAAGAGCGAACGGACCGTGCTCGTCTTCAAGCAGCTCGGCGCCAAGCAGCGCCCCGGGACCGACGAGCGGGTCGCGATGGACACCACCGGCGAAGACGGTGAATGGAACATCGGCAACCCCGGCCTGCGCAGCGGCCGCTACTACGCCCGCGCCGTCCGCACTCCCGACTGCCTGGGCGCCAGCAGCATCACCCTCCGCGCCCAGCAGTAGGAGCGAGCCTCAGGCGCTCCTGGTTGCCCCCGGCGGCTTCCCCTGGCCGCCGGGGGCTCACTGCCTTTCACCCGCTCCAGGGCATCCCTAGAGTTGCCGGGATGCGCGGGAGCCGGCGATGACCGACTACGGCCACGAGCTCGAGTTCGGGGTCTTCCTCACCCCGGGAAACGACCAGCCTGAGGTCGTCGTGCGGCTGGCCGAACTGGCGGAGGAGCTTGGGCTCGACCTGGTCAGCTTCCAGGACCACCCCTACCAGTCGCGCTTCCTCGACACCTGGACCCTGCTCTCCTACCTGGCGGCGCGGACCAACCGGGTTCGGCTGGCGCCGAACGTGCTCAACCTGCCGCTGCGCCAGCCGGCGGTGATCGCGCGGTCAGCCGCCAGCCTCGACCTGCTGAGCGACGGCCGGGTCGAGCTCGGGCTCGGGGCCGGCGCCTTCTGGGACGCGATCGAGGCGATGGGCGGCCGCCGGCTCAGCCCCGGCGAAGCGGTCGACGCGCTGGCCGAGGCGATCGCCGTGATGAGGGCGCTCTGGGACACGGGAGAGCGCGGCGGGGCCCGCCTCGAGGGCGAGCACCACAGCCTGCGCGGCGCTGCCCGCGGGCCGGCGCCCGCGCACCCGATCTCGCTCTGGATCGGCTCCTACAAACCGCGCATGCTGGCCCTGACCGGGCGGCTCGGCGACGGCTGGCTGCCCAGCGTCCCCTACCTGGAGCGTGGCGACCTGACGAGCGGCAACGCGGCGATCGACGCGGCCGCCGTCGAGGCCGGCCGCGACCCGCACCAGGTGCGCCGCCTGCTCAACGTCTCCGGCGCCTACTCCGACGGTGCCCCGGGACCGCTCACCGGCGAGTCCGAACGCGACGCCGAGGCGCTGGCGCGGCTGGCCCTGGAGGAGGGGATCTCGGTCTTCGTCGTGATGGGTGACGACCCGCGCGAGCTCGAGCGGTTCGCCAAAGAGGTGGTGCCGGCGACCCGCGAGCTGGTCGCGGCGGGGCGCGAGGCGGCGGGGGAGGAGGACGCGCCCGACGTCCCCTCGCCCGCACCCCCCGTTCACGCTGACGACGGTGACGCGGCGGAGCCGCCGCCCGACTCCGAGTACGCCCGCCTCGGCGTCAGCCCGACCCCCGACGACGGCAGCCGGCTCGCCGCGCCGCGCTGGGACGAGTCGTCCCGGCCCCATCGCACTCCCTCCGGCCCCGACGTCACCTACTCCGAGACCGGCCGCCAGACCGGCCAGCACCTGATCGACGTCCACGACCACCTGCGCAAGGAGCTGACCGAGCTGCGCGAGGTCGTCGCCCAGGTCCGCGCCGGCGCCCTCAGCGCCGGCCAGGCCCGCGATGCCCTGCACGCGATGGCGCTGCGCCAGAACGACTGGACCCTCGGCGCCTTCTGCGCGCGCTACTGCCGGGTCGTCGCCCAGCACCACACGATCGAGGACCAGTCGGTCTTCCCCCACCTGCGCAGCGCCGACCCCGAGCTCGCCCCGGTCGTCGACCGCCTCGCCGACGAGCACCTGGTGATCCACGACGCGATCGAGGATGTCGACCGCGCCCTCGTCCACCACCTCGAGCATCCCGAGGACTTCGACCGCCTGCAGACCGCGATCGACGTCCTCACCGACACCCTGCTCAGCCACCTCTCCTACGAGGAGCACGAGCTGGTCGAGCCGCTGGCCCGGCTCGGCTTCCAGCCGACCCGGCTGTAGAAGCTCCTCAGCCCGCCAGCACGTCGTAGGCGGAGCGCACAGTAGGGCGCCGTCGCCGACCGCGCCGGCGACCCGCCGCAGAGCAGGTAGCCGGCGGCGTCGACGGCCAGCATGCCGAGGCTACGGCCCCCGGCGCTGCGCCTCAGCTCGACTTGGGTTTGGTGACCCGCCGGGCTTCATCCAGCTCGGAGCCGGTGGGGGAGCGGAAGGCCGCGAGGCCGACCGTGGTCGGGATCGGCTCCTCGCCCGACTCCATCATTCGCTCGGCCGATTCACGCGCCAAGTCCGGCAGCCAGTCGAGGATCTCGTCGAGGCGGGCGCTCAGTTCCTCCCAGGCCTGACGGTCGAGGGTCGGCTTGTCCCAGGAGAGGTGACGGTCGGTCTCGGCGTCAAAGGTGCCGGCCTCGATCGCTTCGTTCACACGGGCGAAGTAGGAGGCGAGCATGTTCGCCGAGATGTCCTCCCGCAGGAAGACAGGCAGCAGCTCCCACTGCTCGGTCTTGATCAGGTTCGACTGGATCCTGCGGTAGATGTGCTCGACACCCCCGCGCCGGTGACCTCCGCGCCGCGTTTCGATCACCTCGACGAAGTCCCATTCCTCGAGTTGGCGGAAGTAGCGGGCGATGTTGCCCAAGTCACCGCCGGTGATCGCCTGGAACTGAGATGGACTGAGAGGTCTCACGCTCAGCTCGGTCATGATCTGGGCCCGCATCGGGTTCGCCAACGCCTTCGCCAACTTGGCGCTGATAACCGCCGATCCCACCCCTTGCTGCGTTCCCGGTTTCATCGATGAACTTCCCTCATCTTTCAGCGAAAGCTGAGTACGAGGGGGAAGCCTAGCCGGTTTTTCTCCCAAGGTGGTGTGACGAGGTCGGTTTTTGGTAGCCAAACCCCGCCACCATTGAGAGGTTCCGCCTCGCAGTTCTAGCCAGGAGGGGAGGTGACACGGGATGCAGTTCGGCACGACTAGGGACACCATGCCATCGGTCAGCACCACTAAGGGGGGCTGATCTGTCGCGACCCCCGCCGGACCTGGGATCGGTGGGGGTCGCTTCTTTTTGAGGAAACCGGCGATTTGCTTGAGCGGTCTACAGCAATCAAATGAGACCCAGAATAAGAAGAACCATCGAAGTAATCGACGCCCCCGACGGGGACCTGATCCTGATGCGTACGAACGCCGACGACATCAGGGTGGGCAGCCCGGGGGAGGGCGAACGCGAACTGCTGGCCGCGCTCGACGGCAGCTTCACCGTCTCCCAGCTGGAGGAGCGCTTCGGCGCCGGCAGGGTTGGCGAAATCGTCACCCAGATGCAGGCGCTCGACCTGCTCGAGGACGCCGCCGACGACGACCGGATCCCGGCGCCGGTGCGGGAGCGCTTCGATCGTCAGCTCCGCTACTTCAGCGACGTCGGCGCCGCCGCCGGGATCACAGCCTCGGAGTGCCAGCTGCGGCTGCGCGGGGCCGAGGTCGCGGTGCTCGGGGTCGGCGGGCTCGGCGGCCGGGTCGCCTGGGAGCTCGCCAGCTGTGGGGTCGGGACGCTGCGGATCGTCGACTTCGACCGCGTCGAGGCGAGCAACCTGAACCGGCAGATCCAGTATGGCGAGTCGGACATCGGCCGGCTCAAGGTCGACGCCTTCGCGGCCCGCCTGCGCGACTTCAACTCGGAGATCGAGGTCATCGCCTCGCCGGCCCGGATCGAATCCGAAGCCGAGCTGGCCGAGTTCGTCGCCGGCGCCGACCTGGTGATCGAGGGGGCCGACTGGCCCGCCCACCAGATCGAGCGTTGGTGCAACTCGGCCTGCTTCGCGGCCGGCATCCCCTACATCGCGATGAGCCAGTTCCCGCCCTTCGCGCGGGTCGGCCCCCTCTACGTACCGGGGCAGACCGGCTGCTTCACCTGCCAGGAAATCGCCTACCGGCGCGAGTACCCGCTGTTCGACGAGGTGGTCGCGCAGCGCCAGGGCGCCTCCTCGCCGGCGGCGACGCTCGGCCCCGCCTGCGGCCTGGTCGGTGCCCTGGTCGGCGCCGAAGCGATGCACTTCCTCACCGGGCTGACAAGCGCGGCGATGGTCGGCACCGGCTTCAGCTACGACCTGCGCACGCTGGAGGTCGAACGCTACGAGGTCGTGCCCGAGCCCGAGTGCCCCGTCTGTGCCCACCTGCGAGAGGAGACCCTGGAGCGATGAGCAGCCCCCCGACCGAGCAGAAGGTCCGCGACACCTACGACGCCTTCGCCGACACCTACGACGAGTTCAACCACGCCTACATGTACGAGCGCTGGACCGGCCGCCTGCTGGAGCGGGCCCTGGCCGACGGGTTGACCGGCGACCGCCTGCTCGACGTCGGCTGCGGCACCGGACTCAGCTTCGTGCCGATGCTGGAGCGCGGCTGGCGGGTCACCGGCTGCGACATCTCGCCGGAGATGCTGGAGCGGGCCCGGGCCAAGGCCGGCCTCGAGGTCGAGCTCGCGGTCGCCGACATGCGCGAGCTGCCGCCCTTCGGCGAGTTCGACCTGATCTGGGCGGTCAACGACGCGATGAACTACCTGCTCAGCGTCGAGGACTTCGAGTCGACCCTGCACGGGATGCGCCGCAACCTGGCGCCGCACGGGCGGATCGTCTTCGACATCAACACGCTCACCGCCTACCGCAACTTCTGGAGCGGCGAGCACGTGATCGAGAACGGGGAGAAGCGCTTCCTCTGGCACGGGGGAGCGGCCGAGGAGGTCGCTTCCGGGGCGTTCTACGAAGCGCGGTTCGGCGGCGACGGCGAGCCGCACGTCCACCGCCAGCGTCACTTCCCGCCCGACGAGGTGCTCCCGGCGATCGCCAACGCCGGCCTCCGCTGCCTCGACCTCGCCGCCACCGTC
This sequence comes from Solirubrobacterales bacterium, assembly GCA_033856455.1. GTDB lineage: Bacteria > Actinomycetota > Thermoleophilia > Solirubrobacterales > 70-9 > VAYN01. The sequence goes on from JAWVEZ010000213.1 coordinate 19,984, forward strand.
GACGGTGAGCTCGACGACGAGCTCGACGAAGACCTCCACACCAAGGCCGTCTACGTCTGCGCCGTGGCTTAGGACGGGGCCAGGAGCTTCCGCGAACCCGTAGTTGACCCCGCTATCCGGGGTCTGGAACGGGTTCACGAAGCCAGACGGACCTTCGGCGGGGTTTGAGTGGAGGGGTCGGGGTGCCCCTGAAGCGTCTTGTGTTTTTTTGCTTCAGCGCCTTAGGCGTCAGCTCGGAGCGCGCCCCACAAAAAAACTAAGCGAAAGGGGCACCCCGACCCCTCCACGCCCACCCCCCGAAGCAAGCCGTCCCTCTACACACTCTGCGAGCGATCGAAGAAAGCCGCGCCGACGAACAGGTCGTGCAGCTCGTCGGGGTCCTCGCAGGCGCAGCGATCCCGCACCGCCTGCACCGTGTCGACCAGGTCGGCCACCGCGACGCGGATCTCACGCACGCCCTGGTCGTCGACCGCCAACGCTTCCCAGGCTGTGTGCGACCCGGCCGCCGGGGGGCCGTGGTTGAGGCTGAGCATGCCGCGGACGATGTCGCCGTAGTACTCGTCCTTCAGCGCGAAGACCTTTTCTTCGGCGCCGCGCCGGGTGTGGCGGCTGAGGATCTCGACCAGGCGCAGCCGCGTGAAGAGGACCCGGCGGAAGTGGTAGGCGACGTGGGAGAGATCGAGCTGGTGGGAGCGGGCGACCATCACCGCGCTGACCGGCTTTTGCAGGAGGGCCTGGAGGATCAGCACCCGGGTCGGGTGACCGAATGCCTCGATGATGATCGCGTCTAGGCCGGCCTCCTGCATTTCTGGATCCGAGGCTGAGGAGGGGTGGCAGTCGCGGTGGCCGGCGGTTGCTTGGCTAGGTCAGGAAGCCGGGGCTGGCTGGGGACGGAGGCCGTCGCTGGCGGCGGTCGCCTGCAGAACCTCGACCACCATGGGGTGCCCGTCGAGGGTCGCGGCGAACGCGTACTCGAGGCGGCCGCGCACACTCCCTGCGCCGAGGCGGCGGACCAGGCTGGATTCGACCAGGACGCCGAGGTGGTAGGTGACGCAGGGAAGTGTGCAGGTGGTGCAGCCGCGAGCGCGGATCTCGGCGGCGCTCAGGTGGCCGCCGTCCTCCCGGAGGGCACGGAGGATCCGCCGCCGGCAAGGATGGTGGAGTGCACCGCGGAGTTCGAGGGGCAGCCGCTCGGCCAGATAGGCGCTGAGCTCACCCTTTCCTGTCTCCGTCATCTTCGACCAGTCCTCTCTCTCTTCGCCGGAAGGATTCGCATGATCACTTAGGAACCCCCGAGCAACTGTACGGGCGTACAGCGGCGCTTTCACGTGCATTTCGTACCACCAAAAAAGTGGCAATTGTTACTTACGCTGTGAGATCCCTCCGGATCAGGTGACCGTTGCGCTGGACCGCCGGTCCAGCCGCCCGTGACGAAATCGATACAGCCGGGCCATTGCTCGGGCTTCAAGCTCAAGCCCGCGGCGAACGGCAAGCTGACCAAGATCACCTTCACGGTCGACGGCATCGTCGTCGGCAGCAAGAGCGTCAAGGCCCAATGAAGGTGCCCGAGGACTGAGCACGGGAGCTTCCGCGAACCCGTAGCTGACCCCGCTATACGGGGTCTGGAACGGGTTCACGAAGCCGGACGTGCGCCTTGAAGGCGAGGCTGAGCAGTTCCCGGTCGTAGTTGCGGACGGGGTCGAGGCCGGTCAGCTCCTCGATCCGGGTCAGCCGGTTGCTGATCGTGTGGCGGTGGGTGAAGGTGGCTTTCGCGGTCAGGTTCATGTTGCAGTTGTTCTCCTGGTAGGCCCAGAAGGTGATCTCGAGTTCGCTGCCGTGGCGTTCGTCGTGGCGGACCACGGCGCCGACCGTCTGCTCGGCGAACCGGGCCAGCTCCTGGGGGTCGGCGACGAAGGCGCGGAAGAGCAGCCGCAGCGAGTCCCAGGTCGGCCGGCCGGAGCTGCTGCGGCCGCCGGCTTCGACCAGCTTCAGCAACAGCTCGGCCTCCTCCAGCGCGGCGCGGGCGTCGATCGCCTGACGGTAGCGGGAGGAGTGGGCACTGGCGGCGATCTGGTCGTCGAGGCGCTCGGCGAGCACCGCCACCCCGTCTGGTTCACCCGGCAGGAGGACGTGGACGCGCGGTCCGCGCTGCTCGACCAGCGCGTCGCTTCGACCGCTAGGCGGGCCTCGGCGGGTCTTCTGTTGAGCCGCGATTGAGCCTCGATTAGGCGTCTGTTGACCGCTGGGAGATCGGCGCGGCCGAGTCTACGATCGGCTCGACCGGTGGACCGTTGGGAGGCGGCGCCAAATGCCAGTAGCTGGGGTGCAGGCGGTGACGGGGCTGTTCGTGCAGACGGGCAGCATGATGATCCTCACGGCGCGGACGATCTGGTCGGCGCTGCGCCCGCCCTACCCCTACGGCGAGGAGCTGGTCGACCAGTTCATCTTCACCTTGAAGCTCTGCTGGTTCCCGCTGCTGGTCTCGACCTTCGCCCTCTGCCTGGGTGCGCCGGGGCTGCAGGCGGCCGGTCCGCTGCAGGCGTTCGGCGCCCTCGACCGGCTCGGCGGCTTCTTCGTCCTCACCGCGATCCGCTGGATCGGGCCGCTGGTCACCGCGGTGATCGTCGGCGGCGTCGCCGGCACCGCGATCACCGCCGACCTCGGGGCGCGGAAGATCCGCGAGGAGCTCGACGCCCTGCAGGTGCTCGGCGTCGACCCGATCAAGAACCTGGTCGTGCCGCGGCTGCTGGCGCTGGCGGGGGTGACCGCGCTGCTCGACATCTTCGCGATCGTCTTCGGGCTGACCGCCGGGATCGCCGCCGAGCTGCTCTACAACCAGAGTCTCGGCGGCTTCTTCGCGACGCTCTTCTCCAATGCCTCGGTCACCGATCTCTGGGCCTCGCTGCTGGCCTGTGCCCTCTCGGGGGTGATCATCGCCGTGGTCTGCTGTTACAAGGGGATGACCGCCTCGGGTGGCGCCGCCGGGGTTGGCCGCGCCGTCAACCAGGCGGTGGTGATCTCGTTCATGGGCGTCTTCGCCTTCAACTACGTGTTCACCGCGCTGCTGCTCGCCACCAACCCGGAGCTGCAGACGATCCGATGAACGGCTGGCTCGCGATTCCCCACGGCTGGCTCGACTCGTTCGGCGAGATCGCCAAGTTCGGGACCCGCGTCGCCGGGCTGGTCTATTCCGGCCGCGCCTTCCGCTTCTTCGGCGAGTCGATCCGCCAGGCCGGGATCCTGATCCTCGGCTCGGCCCTGATCATCTGGGCCTTCGTCTTCATCCTCGGCCTGCAGTGCGGGATCCAGGGCGCCTACTTCTTCCGGGCGCAGGGCGTGCCCTCCTACGCGGGGCTCTTCGCCGCCTTCTGCGACCTGCGCGAGGCGCTGCCCTACGCCTTCGGCTACATCCTCTCGGCCAAGGTAGGGACCGGGATCGTCGCCGAGATCGGGGCGATGCGGATATCCGACGAGATCGACGCGCTCGAAGTGATGGGCGTGCCGCCGATGAGCTTCCTCTGCGCGACCCGCCTGCTTGGCGCCTGGATGGCGCTGCCGTTCATCTACCTGGTCGGGATCGGGATCATGTACGCGGCCAGCTACCTGGCGGTGGTCGAGCAGGTGGCCGACGTCTCGGCCGGCGGCTACGAACTGATCTTCTGGATGTTCCAGGACCCCACCGACCTGATGTTCAGCCTGATCAAGGGGATGGTGATGGCGACGGTGATCGTGCTGGTCGGCTGCTACTACGGCTACACGGCCAGCGGCGGCCCGGTCGGGGTTGGCACCGCGACCGCGAAGTCGATGGTCTTCAACATCGTCGCCGTCCACATCCTCGGCATGCTCGGCACCCTGGTCTTCTGGGGCGCGAACCCGCGGATGCCGATCGGGGGCTGAGGGAGAGAGGGGCGAGCCCGAACCCTTCCCCCCACCGGGAGGTCTTGACATGTGACCGAAAGGTCACCTATTATCCCTCCCATGGACGAGGTGTTCAAGGCGCTTGCGGACCCGACCCGGCGGCAGCTGCTCGACGCGCTGTTCGAGCGTGACGGGCAGACGCTGAGTGAACTTGAGGGTCCGCTGGAGATGTCGCGCTTCGGTGTGATGAAGCACCTGGGGGTGCTCGAGGGGGCAGGTCTCCTCAGCACCCAAAAGCGCGGCCGCGAGAAGCTGCACTTCCTGAACCCCGTCCCGATCCAGCTCGTCTACGAGCGCTGGGTCAGCAAGTACCAGGAGCCGTGGGCCTCGGCGCTCACCGAGCTCAAACGAGAGATCGAGGAGGAGCAGCGATGAGGGACGAAGAGAAGGCCTACGCGGTGATCGGCGGCCGCGGCTCGATGAGCGTGTTCGAGATCTACGTCAAGACGACGCCGGAGCGCCTCTGGGAGGCGATCACCGACCCGGATCTGCGGGCCAAGTACAGCTTCGGGGTCGGCGTCGAGTCGGACTGGACCCCGGGCTCGACGTACAAGGCGGGGGTCCCGGGCGTGATCGAGATCTCCTCCGGCGAGAACCTCGAGGTCGACCCGCCGCGTCTCCTGGTCCAGAGCTTCACCGCGCACTGGAGCGATGGGGTCGAGGCGGAAGGGACCTCGCGGGTGACCTGGGAGATCGAGCCGGTCGGCGACTCCTGCTGCCTGCGCGTCACCCACGACCAGCTCTCCGAGGACGCCAACAGCGAGCTCTTCGGCGGCTGGCCGATGATCCTCTCCGGCCTCAAGACCCTGCTGGAGACCGGCGAGCAGCTCGACACCCCCGGCTCCCTGCGCTACTCCGGCGCCTCCGAGTGGTCCTGAGCGAACCAGAGCCCCAGTAGCGCCAGCCAGGTCCCGAACAGGACCTGGCTGGCCCGCTGCAGGATCCCCTTGACCGCGTCGACGTCCCCGCT
>JAWVEZ010000214.1:0-2826 GCA_033856455.1 Solirubrobacterales bacterium
AGCTCGGCGCCGACCCGGACCGGCTCGGGGTCGGCGGCGACTCGGCCGGCGGCAACCTCGCCGCCGGCGTGGCGATCGAGGCGGCCCGGCAGGGCTGGCCGCTGGCCGTCCAGGTCCTCGTCTACCCGGCCACCCAGGCGGCACGGGAGACCCGCAGCTGCGAGCTGTTCAGCGAGGGCTTCTACCTGACCCGCGGGTTCATGGACCGCGCCGACGAGACCTACTCGCCCGACGTGCCCGCCGACGACCCGCGACTCTCGCCGATGCAGGCCGAGCTGCCAGCGAGGCTCGCCCCAGCGCTCGTCTACACCGCGGGCTTCGACCCGCTGCGTGACGAGGGCGAGGCGTACGCCGACCGGTTGCGCGCGGCCGGGGCGTCCGTCGAGCTGGTCCGGTTCGACGACCAGATCCACGGCTTCTTCAACATCGTCGGCGTCGGCCGGACCTCGCGGGCGGCCAACCGACGGATCGCCACGGACGTCAAGTCCGCATTGCCCTGACCAGCGGCCGACGGACGGCTAGGGTCGTTGGGTGCGCCGGATCCTCCCCCTGGTCCTGGCGGCGCTGCTCGCTGCGAGTGCCCCCACGGCCCAGGCCATGTCAGCCCGCCCCCAGGACGGTGCGGCAGATCGGGCGCGCGGTGTGACCGCTGACCGGCAGGGCCCGCGGGCGCTGTTCTTCGGCGACTCCTACTTCGTCGGCGGCGGCTGCAGCCCCGACCGCACGTCCGACATGGCGTGGCTGGCCGGCGTCGAGCTCGGCTACCGGCCCGTGGTCCGCGGGGCTGGCGGGACCGGCTTCGTCGCCGGCAACCCCGACTACAACATCCCGCCGTACCTCGCCCAGATCGGTGACGGGGCACTGGACACCAGGAACCCGCGGCTCGTCGTGATCGAGGGCGGCTCCAACGACACCGGCCTGCCGCTCGACGAGCTCCGCCGCAACGCCACGAAGGTCCTGAAGATCGCGCGCAACGACTATCCGAAGGCACGGCTGATCCTGGTCGGGCCGATCGACACCTACGGCGGCTACGCCGACAGCGACCCGATCAGGGACGTCCTTCGCAAGGTGGCCAGGCGGATGCACGTGCCGTTCGTGAACGCCCAGAAGTGGACCGCCGGCCGCGACGACCTGCTCTGCGACGACTACATCCACCCGACCTACGAAGGCCATGTCTACCTGGGTCACAAGCTCGCGGCCGCGCTGAAGAAGCGCGGTGCTTGACGCTGATTCACCCCGAGCTTTCCTCCCGCCCTAGAGTCGGATCCATGGCTTTGAGGGCGCGGCTGGTGATCGCCCTCGCGCTCTTCCCGTTCCTGGTCGCCTGCGCGGCCGGACCCAACGGGACCGCGGGCACGTCGACGGCCCGGTCCACCGAGGCCGCCACGCTCGCGAGCGCCGCACCGGCCGCGCCGCCCGCGGCGCCGGCACCGAGTCCCACCGCCACTCCGTCTGCCACCACGGCGCGGTCCGGGCCCACCCGGGCGCTGTTCTTCGGTGACTCCTACATCGTCGGCGGCGGCTACACGGGCCCGCACAACTCGATGGCCGCCGTGGCCGCGCGTCGGCTGGGCTGGCAGGCCGAGATCCGCGGCGCCGGCGGCACCGGGTTCGTGTCCGGCAACCCGGAGTACGGCCTCAAGTCCTTCCTCGGGCAGATCCAGGACGGTGCCCTCGACGTCGGCCCCGTCGACTGGCTGGTCATCGAGGGCGGCGGCAACGACAAGAACGACCGACCCGGGCTCATCCAGAGGCGGGCAGTGCAGGTCCTGAAGGCGGCGCAGAAGCGTCACCCCGAGGCCCGGATCGTGCTGGTCGGGACCATGGACCCCACGGTGGACGACTTCAGCGACACCAACGGCGTCATCGGCGCCCTGGCCCGCGCCGCCGCGCGCACGCACATCCCCTACATCAGCGCCCAGCGCTGGCTCGAGGGCCGGCAGGACCTGGTCGGCCCCGACTACGACCACCCGCTCCCCGCAGGACATCGCCTGTGCGGGCAGAAGCTGGCGAAGGCGCTGCGCGCTCTCAGCTGACCCGCTCCCGCCGCTTGTAACTCCGTGTTCGGGCATCTGGATGGGTGCTCGAGCACCGAGGTGGATGCCCGAACACGGAGTTACAAGCGAGACCCGGCGTGCTGGGTCAGCGCCGCGCCTCGGCGTCCTCGAGCTCGCGCAGCCGCTCCCGCGCCTCGGTGAGCTCCTCGGCCAGCCGGGCGGCGGTCTGCTCGGCTGCGGCGCGCGCCGCGATCGCCTCGGCGGCTGCCTCCTCGGCGACGGCGCGGGCCTCGATGGCCAGACGCAGCCGCTCCTCGTGCTCCTCGGCCGCGACCTGGAGGTTGGCGAGGGCCTCGGCGGTGCGCCACTCGGCGGTGGCGCGCTCCTTGGCCGCGCGGTTGGCGCGGTCGGCCTGGGCGTGCGCCGCCTCCTCGGCGAGGCGCCGCTGGTCCTGCGCCTCCAGTGCGGCGTGCTCGGCCTCGGCGCGGGCCTCGAGGGCCGCCCCGGCGGACTCGGCCTGGACCCGCGCGGACGACTCGGCGGCGGTCCGGGCGGCGTGCGCCTCGCGGGCCAGGTCGGCGTGCTCCTCGGCGGTTCGGTGCGCGGCCTCCTCGGCGGCCGCTGCCGCGACGCTGAGCGCGTGCTGCTCGGCGGTGCGGACCTCCGCCTCCTGGCGCAGCCGCTGTGCCTCCTCGGCCGCCGCAGCCGCCGCGGCCGCGGCCTCCTCGGCCGCGGTGCGGTCCTCGTGGGCGCGCGGCGCGGCGGCGACGTGCTCCTGGGCCGTCGCCTCGGCCGCCTCCCGGCCCTGTTGCGCCTCGGCGGCCGCTTG
>JAWVEZ010000215.1:0-12284 GCA_033856455.1 Solirubrobacterales bacterium
GTGCCCCTGAAGCGTCTTGTGTTTTTTTGCTTGCGCGCCTCGGGCGACAGCCCGGCGCTCGCCCCACAAAAAAACTAAGCGAAAGGGGCACCCCGACCCCTCCTCGCATGCGTCCCGAAGCAAGCCGTCCTACTTGAGCAATTTCGACAACCGCCGATCCTTGAGCACGCGGCCCCCCGTCTGCTCCTCGGGGCAGTAGTTCATCTGGTGTTCGGAGAAGAAGACGGCCTCGATCGTGGTGCCGCAGCGCGGGCAGGGCTGGCCCTCGCGCTTGTGGACCTGGAGCGGCATCGGGACTTTGTCGGGGACCTCGGGGCCGATCGTCCGCTCGTAGTGGTCGATCGCGTCGCCGAGCACGTGCAGCGCCGCGTGCAGGCGGGCGACCTCCTCCTCGTCGAGCTCGGTGCCTTTCTTGAACGGCGAGAGGCGGGCCTCCCAGAGGATCTCGTCGACCCAGGAGCGGCCGATGCCGGCGACGTCTTTCTGGTGGCGGAGCAGCGGGTGCAGGTGGCGCGGCTTGTCGATCGCCGCCGCGAACTCTTCCAGCGGGGGCGGGGGCCAGGCTTCGGGGCCGAGGCTGGCGACCATCTCGTCGGCGGCGACCGCGTCGGCCGGCAGCAGCTTCGCCCAGGCGCGCTGCTTGGTCCCGAGCTCGCGCAGGCGCAGCTCGCGGCCGTCCTCGAGCCGCACCAGGACCCGCGAGGCGCGGTCTTTCGGCGAGGCGCGTTTGTCGAAGACGCGCAGCCGTCCCGCCGACATCAGGTGGATCAGCAGCGCCAGGTCGCCGAACTCGACGACGGGCATCTTGCCGACCCGCCGCACCGCGGTCGGCTCCCGTCCCACCAGCGCTTCCAGCGGCGGGTCGAAGGTCTTCATCACGTTCATCCCCGGGGCCAGCACGGACTCGACCACGGCGCCGTCCAGCGCCGCGTCGAGGCGGCGGGCGACGATCTCGACCTCCGGCAGCTCGGGCATAGACCCAAAGTCTGCCGCTTCGCCCTGCCGGGGTCCGGCACGGGTTAAACTTCGGGCACGTTCATTCGACCGGTTTCGACTCGAGGGTCTGCCGGCGAACATCAGGAAAGGAAGGGCTGCTCATGCAGGAGCTCCCGACGATCCAACCCACCTTCACCCCGGGACTCTCGCCGGAAGAGATCCACGCACTCAGCGAGGAGATCCGCGAGTTGGCGGCGCGGCGCAACGCCGTCATCCTCGCCCACAACTACCAGCTGCCGGAGATCCAGGACGTCGCCAACATCATGGGCGACTCGCTCGGGCTCTCCCGCCAGGCGGCCGCCACCGAGGCCGACGTGATCGCCTTCTGCGGCGTCCACTTCATGGCCGAGACCGCCTCGATCCTCTCGCCCGGGAAGACGGTGCTGATCCCCGACCTCGACGCCGGCTGCTCGCTCGCCGACTCGATCGACGCCGATCAGCTGCGCGCCTGGAAGGCGCAGCACCCCGGCGCGCTCGTCGTCATGTACGTCAACACCTCGGCCGAGGTGAAGGCGGAGACCGACTACTGCTGCACCTCCTCCAACGCGGTCCAGGTCGTCGAGCACATCTGGGCCGAGCACGGGCCCGACACCGAGATCCTCTTCGGCCCCGACATGTGGCTCGGCGCCTTCGTCGAGCGCGAGACCGGCCTGGTCGACGACTCCGAGCGCCGCGGCCGCTTCCACATCTGGGACGGCGAGTGCCACGTCCACGCCGGGATCCGCCCCGAGGACATCGCCCAGACCCGGGCCGAACACCCCGACGCCGAGTTCCTGATCCACCCCGAGTGCGGCTGCTCGACCCAGGCGATGGAGTACGTCGCCGCCGGCGACATCGAGCCCGAGGGCGTCCACATGCTCTCCACCTCGGGGATGCAGAAGCACGTCGAAGAGCACCCCGACGGGGAGTTCATCGTCGCCACCGAGAACGGCATGCTCTACCCGCTGCAGCAGGCGGCGCCGCGGGCGAGCCTGATCGAGGCCAACAGGATGGCTGTCTGCAAGTACATGAAGATGATCACGCTGCCGAAGCTGCGCGACAGCCTGCGCGACGAGAAGTTCGAGGTCAGCGTTCCCGCCGCGATCGCCGAGCGGGCGCGGGTCCCGATCGAGCGCATGGTCGCGATCGGCTAGGGGGACCTAGACGCGGGGCGGGCGGGAAGCCCAGGTCCGCTCCGTCTGGCGCATCAGCGCCGGGTAGACGATCCAGTGGCGGAACGGTTTGATCGCCGCCATGTACGCGGTCCCGAAGCGGCCGCGCGGCTTCACGTAGACCGCCATCTCGGCCTGGTACCGCTCCTCGTCCCGCTTCGCCCAGGCGAGGTGCATCACGCCGTGCATGGTCTGGTTGCCGACCTCGGCCGCGAACTCGACCGGGGTGCGGAACAACGGCTTGAAGGGCAGCGAGCCGAAGTCGATGTCCGCCGCCGTGCCGCGCAGATCCTCGGGCAGGCGTCCGGCGAGCGAGGTTTCGCCCGTGCCGGGGATCGGCGGACCGTCCCCGCCTCCGTTCGGACTCGAGATCCGGCCGAGGTCGAACCAAGCGCCGAGCCGGTCGCGCGCGCGCCAGAGCAGGCGCGTCGGCAGCGATTCGGCGTTGGCGGGATCGGAGGCGGCCATCAGCTCCAGGACCGCCGGGAACTCGTCGGCGCCGCCGACCACCGGCAGCTCCCAGGCGTCCTCCAGGGCGAAGTCCGGGACGATCTCGCGGATCCGCCAGGGGCCGCCTTCGTGCGCGGAGTTCGGTAGTCGTCTGCCCCGGGGCTCGTCCATACGCTCTCGTATGGATTTCTACCGCTCCGGCTTGCGGCTGTCAATACGGTGCCGTATAGATACCGGCGTGGCAAAGCTCCAGACCCCGCGCAGCGCCTGGATCGACGCGGCGCTGCGCGCCCTGGCGGCGGGCGGCCCCGACGCGGTCCGGGTCGAGGCCCTGGCGACGAGCCTGGGGGTGACCAAGGGCGGCTTCTACTGGCACTTCAAGGACCGCGCGGCGCTGCTCGAGGAGATGCTCGACAGCTGGGAGCAGGCCGGGACCGAGGAGGTGATCAAGCGGGTCGAGGGCGAAGAGGGCGACGCGCGGCTGAAGATCCGCCGCCTCGTCGGGCTGGCTCCGAGCGCCGATTTCGAGGTCGAGCTGGCGATCCGGGACTGGTCGCGCCGCGACCGCGACGTCGCCGCCCGCCTGCAGCGGGTCGACGCGCGGAGGATGGCCTGGCTGCGCTCGCTGTTCGCCGAGTTCTGCGCCGACGAGAACGATGCCGAGGCCCGCGGCATGCTCGCCTACTCGCTGCTGATCGGCGCCTACTTCGTCGCCCCCCGGCCGCAGGGCATGGCCCGCGCCGAGCTGCTGCGGTTGGCGCTTGACCGGCTGCTCGACGAGCCATGGAGCTGAACCGCCCCCTGCTTCTCTTCGACGGCGACTGCGCCTTCTGCAGGAGCTGCGCGCGGCTCTTGGCGCGGATCGGGCCCGGGGCCCGGGTCGTCCCCTGGCAGCTCACCGACCTCGAGCCGCTCGGCATCTCGCCGGCCGAGGCGCGGGAAGCGGTGCAGTGGGTCGGCGCCGACGGCACGGTCCGCTCCGGCCACGAGGCGATCGCGGCGGCGCTGATCACCGCCGGGCCGCTCTGGAGGATCGCCGGTCGCGCGATGCTGCTGCCCGGGGTCTCATGGCTGGCGGCGCGGGGCTACCGCCTTGTCGCCGCCAACCGCAGTCGCCTCTCGCGACTTTTCAGCAGATTGTCACGGTCGACTTAGGACTCCCTTAGCGGCAGGGTGAAGGCTTGCTCTCGCGAACCCCACCGTGAGAGAGGAGCCCCAGATGTTCGAAGACCCCGACAACCACCGCGTCCTCGTGATCGCCGGCGAGGCGGCCGACTACCCCGGCCTGATCGCCGGCCTCCAGGGCGCGGAGGCCGAGAGCACCAGCTACACCCTGCTCGTCCCCGGCTGGCCCGAGGCGGTCGGTCGCGCCGAGCGCGCCAGCGCTCGCATGCGCGCCGCCGGGCTCGAGCTCGAGGAGACGATCGTCGGCGACGCCGATCCCTTCCTCGCCGCCGGCGACGTTCTGCACGTCCGCCACTTCGACGAGATCGTCGTCGCCGACGCCCGCAAGATGACCCGCCACTTCAGCGCCGATCTGTATACGAGCGTTCACTAACAATTCGCTAAGATCTCGCAAATCGTTCTGGGCGCAGAGTTGCGCGCCCGAAGGGTCGAAGGAGTCACCCTGTCGTTGCAGAACGAAACCCACTCATGGCGAGATCGAGAAAGAGACAAGAGCGCGAGGACCAGTCCCGCCGCCCCCGGGCGCGCCGGGCGCCGATCGTCGAGCTCAACGACGTCACCAAGGTCTACCCCGGTGGCCACATGGCCCTCGACCGGGTCAGCCTCTCGATCGGCCGCGGCGAGTTCGTCTTCCTGGTCGGCCCGACCGGCTGCGGCAAGTCGACCCTGATCAAGATGTTGATCCGCGAGCTCTCCGTCACCGACGGCAGCGTCAAGATCGCCGGCCGCGACATCGGCGCCCTCTCGGAGAAGAAGATCCCGCAGCTGCGGCGCAACATCGGCACCGTCTTCCAGGACTTCAAGCTGCTTCCCAACCGGACGGTCTACGACAACGTCGCCTACGCGCTGCAGGTGATCGGCGCCAGCCGCGCCGAAATCCGCGAGCAGGTGCCGGGGACGCTGCGCATGGTCGGCCTCTCGACCAAGCTGAACAGCTATCCCGACCAGCTCTCCGGCGGCGAGCAGCAGCGCGTCTCGGTCGCCCGCGCCTTCGTCAACCACCCGCCGCTGCTGCTCGCCGACGAGCCCTCGGGCAACCTCGACCCGGTCACCTCGATCGGGATCATGCAGCTGCTCTACCGGATCAACAAGACCGGCACGACCGTGGTCGTCGTCACCCATGACCGCGAGATGGTCGACAACATGCGCCGCCGCGTGGTCGAGCTCTACGAGGGCCGCGTCGTCCGCGACGAAGTCAGCGGCGGCTACACCGAGGAATCGACGAGCGAATTCGGTCTGCGGATGCGGGCCGAGATGGGGGTCGGCGCCCAGGGCGAGGGCCAGACCAACGGACACAGCAACGACCACGGCCTGGCCTGATGTCACGACTCATCTTCTTCTTCCAGGAGGCTTTTCGCGCCCTGCGCCGCAACGGCGCCCCGACCCTGGCGGCGATCGTCACCACGGTCGTCACCGTGGTCCTGCTCGGGGTCCTGATCCCGATCTTCCAGACCACCCAGGCGAAGAGCGAGGAGGTCCGCGGCGAGCTCAACATCCAGGCCTCGATCTACGACGACGCGACCAAAGCGGAGATCACCGGGCTGCGCGACGAGCTGATGGCGATCCCGCACGTCGCCTCGGTCCAGTTCATCACCAAGGCCGAGGCCCTACGCGAACTCAAAGACAGCCTCGGCGCCGAAAAGGCGAACGAACTGACCTCGGCCCTGAACAGCAACCCGCTGCCCGCGAGCTTCAAGGTCACCCCCGACGACGCCGCCAACCTGGCCGGCATCGAAGCCGCCGTCGAACCGCAGAAAGAGGAGTACTTCTCGCCGATCGTCAGCGACGTCTTCGATCCCACCGTGGCCTCGGCCGAGATCGAGGAAGTGACCAGCGCGCTGAAGATCGTGCTCAGCGTGATCACCGCGCTGCTCGTGCTCGCCTCGCTGATGCTGGTCGGCAACACGATCCGGCTCTCTATCTACACCCGCCGCCGCGAGGTCGAGGTGATGCGGCTGGTCGGCGCGACCCGCTGGTTCATCCGCTGGCCGTTCATGATCGAGGGCGTGGTGGTCGGCTTCGCGGGCGGGCTGGTGGCCATACTTGTCCTGTGGATCGGCAAGATCACGATCGTCGACCCGCTGGGCGACACCTTCGCCTTCCTGAAAGCCCAGGACAACCTGGACTTCGGTGCCCTCGTGGTGATTCTCTTCGCCGCCTCGGTCCTGGTCTCGACGATCGGGTCGGGACTGACGCTGCGCCGCTTCCTCAAGGTCTGAGGCAAGGGTGAGAGCGCGCGGGGCGATCGCCTTCGGCGGGGCGCTGATCGCGGTTCTCTGCCTCGGGCTCTGGCTGGGCGGGCACCCGAGCAAGCTGCCCGGGTTCGTCCGCGACGCCTTCGTCGCCGAGCCGGCCGGGCTGACCGCGGAAGCGGCCGAACTGATCGAAGACAGCTACTACCGGCCGGTCGGCGAGTCCGAGCTGAGCAACGCCTCGCTGCAGGGCATGGTGCGGGAGCTGCGCCGCCGCCACGACGACCAGTTCAGCGAATACTTCTCGCCGGAAAGCCTCGAAAGCTTCAACCAGCAGATCGAAGGCCGCTTCACGGGGATCGGGCTCTCGGTCGTCCCGGTCAAACGCGGCCTCGGGGTGACCGAGGTCTTCCCGGGCTCGCCGGCCGCCGGCGCCGGGCTGGTCGCGGGCGACACGATCGTCTCCGTCGACGGCGAGTCGATCGCCGGCGAGAGCAGCGGCGAGGCGACCGCGAAGATCAAAGGCCCGGAGGGGACCGAGGTGACGGTCGGGGTGCGCGACGGCGAGACCGGCAAGGTGCGCCAGGAGACGATGACCCGGGCCGAGGTGACCCTGCCCAACGTCAGCAGCAACGTGCGCGAGGTGGGCGGCCGCAAGCTCGGCTACGTGCGGCTGCTCAGCTTCAGCGTCGGCGCCCACGCGCTGCTCGCCGAAGCGGTGGAGAAGGTGCAGGAGGAAGGGGCGGAAGGGATCGTGCTCGACCTGCGCGGCAACCCCGGCGGCCTGCTCGAGGAGGCGGTCTCCAGCGCCAGCGTCTTCCTGCCGGAGGGCGAGGTCGTGGTCTCGACCGAGTCGCGGACCCAGGGCGGCAGCGTCCACAGGACGAGCGGCGGCAACCTGCCGGCTCTGCCGATGGTCGTGCTGATCGACCGCGGCACCGCCTCGGCGGCGGAGATCCTCACCGCGGCGCTGGCCGACAACGGCGACGCGACGGTGGTCGGCACCCGCTCCTTCGGCAAGGGCGTCTTCCAGGAGGAGCGCGACCTCGCCAACGGCGGCGCCCTGAAGCTGACGGTCGGCGAGTACTTCACGCCCGACGGGACCAACCTGGCCGAGAGCAAGGGGATCCACCCGCGGATCAAGGTCAGCGACAACCCGCGGACCCGGCCCGACGAGGCCCTGCGGCGCTCGCTCGGCGTGCTCGCCGGCCGGGTCGGCGGGTGAGCGGGAGCCGCCCGCAGCGGCGCGGCCGGCGGGGTGGGGGGCCACGCCGGAACGGCGGCGGCCGGCGTCGCGACGCGGGGAGCCGGCGCGAGACGCGCAGCGCCCGCGAGGCGGTCGAGGAGCTGCTGCGCGAGCAGCTGGGGTTCCGCGGCTTCCGCGCCGCGCTCGAGGTCGAGGCCGCACAGGCGGCGGAGGCGGCCGAGCGCGCCCCCGGATCGCGCCGCGACCTCACGGCGCTCGCCACCTTCACCGTCGACCCGGCCAGCGCCCGTGACTTCGACGACGCGGTCTCGGCCCAGCGCGAGGGCGACGGCGCCCGCGTCTGGGTCCACATCGCCGACGTCGCCGCCCACGTCCGCCCGGGCTCGCCGCTGGACGTCGAGGCGCGGCGGCGCGCCAACAGCACCTACGTGCCGGGTGCGGTCGAGCCGATGCTGCCGCACGCGCTGAGCAGCGACGCCTGCAGCCTGGCGCCGGGGGTCGAGCGGCTGGCGGTGACCGCGGAGATCGAGCTCGGGCCGGGGGCGGAGCCGCGCCGCGCCCGCTTCTACCGCAGCCGGATCCGCTCCGACGTCCGCCTCGACTACGACCAGCTCGACGCGATCTTCGCCGGCCGGGTGCCGCCGCCGGAGCGGGTCGCCGAACCGCTGCAGGCGGCGCGCGACGTCGCCGCCGCGCTCGGCGAGCGCCGCAGCGCCTCCAGCCTCGACGTCGAATCGCGCGAGCCCGAGTTCCGCTTCGACGCCCAGGGCAACGTCGTCGGGGCGCAGGCGGTCCCGCAGACCGAGGCGCACCGCCTGATCGAGCGGCTGATGATCCTCACCAACGAGCAGGTCGCGCAGCTGCTGGAGCGCCGGCGGGTGCCGGCGATCTACCGCGTCCACGCCCAGCCCGACCCGCCGCGGGTCGAACGCCTGCTGGAGCAGCTGGCGGCGCTCGGGATCCCGACCCCGCCGCTGGGCCGCGGCCTGGCGCCGCGCGGGGCGGGGGAGCTGGCGGCGCAGGCGAGCCGGTTGGCCCGCCAGGAGGCGGCGCGGCGCGGGCACGGCCGCGAGGCGTACACCTCGCTCGTGCTGCGCTCGCTCAAACAGGCCCAGTACAGCGAGCGCAACAGCGGCCACGCCGGGCTCGGCAGCGTCGCCTACACCCACTTCACCTCGCCGATCCGGCGCTACCCGGACCTGGTCGTGCACCGGGCGCTGCTGGCCTTGCTGGGCGAGGGCGAGCGGGCGCCGCGGCTCGCCGAGTGCCGCGAGGTCGCCGCCGACTGCTCGGCCCGCGAGCGCGAGTCGGCCAAGCTCGAGCACGAGGCCGACGACGTCTGCGCCGCCCACCTGCTCGAGCGCGAGCTCGGCGAGCGCGGCCTCGACGCGGTCTTCGAGGGCGAGATCTCCGGGGTCATCCGGGCCGGCGCCTTCGTCTCCTTCGGCGGTGAGCTCGGCGACGTCTACGAGGGGATGCTGCCGGCGCGGCGCCTGCCCGGCGAGCGCTACGAGCTCGACCGCGCCGAGGTGGTGCTGAGCAGCCGCGGGGGCGGGCTGACCCTGCGCCTCGGCGACCCGATCGCGGTCAGGGTGACCGGGGTCGACACGGCGCGCGGCCGGGTCGATCTCGAACCGGTCCCGAAATGAGAAGCTGAAGGGCGATGGCGAAGAAGCAGAAGAAGAAACGCGAGCCGGCCTCCGGCGACGTCGTCACCAACCGCCGCGCCCGGCACAAATTCGAGTGGGTGGAGAAAATGGAGGCCGGGATCGTCCTCAGCGGCTCCGAGGTGAAGGCGCTGCGCAGCGGCCAGGCGCAGATGACCGACGCCTACGCGGTCGTCAACGACGGCGAGGTCTGGCTGCGCAAGCTGCACATCCCCCCCTACGAGTTCTCGGCCGTCGACGCCCACGAAGCCGAGCGGCCGCGCAAGCTGCTCCTGCACCGGGAGGAGATCGAGCGCCTGATCGGCAAAACCGCCCAGAAAGGGCTGACCCTGATCCCGACCCGGATCTACTTCAAGGGCCCGCGGGCGAAGGTGGAGCTGGCCCTGGCGCGCGGCAAGGAGGGGCGCGATCGCCGTCGTGAGATCGCCGACCGGGACGTTCGTCGAGAGGTCGAGCGCGAGTTCAAGGGCCGCATGCGGTAGCCGATATTCACGCATCGCCGGACCGCTTGAAACTGCCGCACCACGTGCAAGGATGCACGCAATGACGAAGCGAATCTTTCCGGCCAGCCTCGTCGGCCTCCTCGCAGTGGCCATCGTGGCTCCCGCCCAAGCCCAGGCCGAGTCCTTTCCGGAAAAGGCCAGCGACTACGTCAGCGACCACACCGAGTACTTCATCGGTGCCCTGCTCGTCGCGATCCTGCTGCTGATCCTCGTGGTCAGCGTGACCCAGCGCCGCAACAAGGCGAAGGAGGCGAAGAAGGCCGCCGGCGGTGCCGCCGCGGCTCCGCCGACTGGCTCCGCGCCGCCGCCGGGGCCGGGACAGGCCGCCGCCGTGCCTCCCGCCGTCGCGCAGACGACCGAGATGCCGACTGTCTCGCCGCTGCCGCCCCGGCAGGCCCCCGCCGCTCCGCCCGCCGCCGGGCCTCCGCCCGTCGCCGCGCCGGGCAAGCCGGAGAGCCCGAAGGACCGGCGCCGCCGCGAGCGCGACGCGAAACGGCAGGCGCGCCAGCAGGAAGTCCAACGGCGCAAAGACGAGCGGGCCGCCAAACGGGCCGAGAAGCGCTACCAGCCCGCGGCGGGCGAGCCCCAGGTACCGCCGAGCGCCGCCGCGGCGGCCGCCACTCCGCCGCCGCCGGTCAAGCAGAAGACCTTCTTCGGGATCAAGTACGGCGGTGGCAAGCAGAAGCGCGAAGCGGCGCTCGCCGAGCAGCGCCTCGCCGCGGCCCGCGCCGCCGCCGAGCGCGAGCTGGCTCAGGCCCAGGGCGCGGCTTCCGGCGTGACCCCGCCGGCCGTCCAGCCGGAGGCCGTTTCACCGGCCCCCGCCGCGCCTCCGACGCCCTCGCCCGCGGACACCGCCGCGCTCCCGGCGGTGCCGCCGCCGGTCGGCATGGCCGTGCCGACCGCTCCGGCCGAGTACGACCCGGTCGCCGCCGAAC
The DNA here is from genome assembly GCA_033856455.1 of Solirubrobacterales bacterium. Classification (GTDB taxonomy): domain Bacteria; phylum Actinomycetota; class Thermoleophilia; order Solirubrobacterales; family 70-9; genus VAYN01. Next base: position 10,287 of record JAWVEZ010000215.1, read on the forward strand.
AGCGGGTCCGCGAGAAAGTCGAGCAGGTGCGCTTCGAGGAGCAGCGGATCCGGGCCGAGGCGGACCGCCGCCTGGCCGAGGCCGAGCAGCTGCAGCAGGCGGCGCCGGCCCCCGCGGCCGACCTGCGCACCGCGGAGCAGAAGCTGGAAGAGGCGCGCAGCGCCCGCGAGCGCGAAATGGCCGAAGCCGAGGAGCGGCTGCGCCAGATCGACGAGCGGACCAAAGCCGCCGAACAGCGGGCCGCCGAGGCACAGCGCCTGGAGGGGCTGAAAGCCGAGGAAGACGCCCGTCAGCAGCGCCTCGCGGAGATGCAGCGCAGCGTCGCCGAAGCCGAGCAGCGCGCCCGCGAAGCCGAGCAGCGCGCGCTGGAGGCCGAGCAGGCGGTGGTGCGCTCGGTCCAGGGCGAGGCCGCGACCGGCAGCTTCGGTGCGATCGCCCCGGCCGCTGCCGCCCCACAGCCGCCGCAGCCCGGTCCGCCGCCGGTCCCGCCGCCGAGCCCGCTGCCGCCGACCCCGGATCCGGCTCCGCCGGTGCCGCCGCCGCCCGGTCCGCCGCCGGTTCCCGAGCCGCCGAGCCCCGCTCCCGAGCCGCCGGCTCCCCCGACCCCCGCCCCGGAGCCTCCCGGACCGCCGCCGGCACCGTTCCCGACGCCGCCGGAGCCGCCCGCGCCCGCGGCCGCCGGTGGCGAGCAGGTCAACCTCAACTCGGTCACCTTCGAGCAGCTTCGAGCGCAGGACCTCTCGGTCACCCAGGCGACCCGCCTGCTGGCCCATCGCGAGCGGATCGGCGGCTTCAAGTCGGTCGACGATCTCGACGGGGTCGACGGCTTCCCGGCCGAGATCCTGGGGAGCCTGAAGAGCCGCGCGACGGTCTAGGACCGCCGGGCGGCGTCAGTCGCCGGCTTCGTACTTTTCGGCCAGCTTCAGCCAGATCTCGCTGCGGCTCGGGTAGGCCGCAACGGCGTGGCGCAGACGGGGGAGGGGGGCCTCGGCGACGATCGCGACGGTCGCGGCGTGGAGGAAGTCGGCGGTCTCGAAACCGGTGAAGGTGGCGCCGACGATCGTGTCCTGGGCCTGGTCGACGACGCGGCGCGAGGTGCCGCCGGTGTCCTTGCCCTGGAAGCTGGCGCCGGGGGTGCCATCGGTGGGGACGTCGATCGCACGGGCGTCGATGCCGGCGTCGAGCGCCTCCCGCAGGGTCTTGCCGATGGCGGCGACCTGGGGGTCGGTGAAGGTCACGCGGGGTGGGCCGAGCGCTTCGGCCGCGGCCTCGACCGGGCGCCCGAGCAGGTTCTCGGCGGCGATCCAGGCCTGGTACTTGCCGATGTGGGTGAACAGGGCGCGGCCGTTGACGTCGCCGATCGCGTAGAGCCACTCGCTGCCCTCGACCCGCATGCGGTCGTCGGTCGCGAGGAAGCCGTGCTCGCCGGGCTCGACCCCGGCCGCCGCGAGGTCGAGGTCCTTGGTGTGGGGGACGCGGCCGATCGCGAGCAGCAGCTGTTCGCCCTCGACCTTGCCGCCGTCCTTCAGCTCGACGACGACACCGGCGCCGCCGGCGCTGATCCGTGCCGCCAGCGAGCCGGTCCGCACGTCGACGCCGAAGCGCTCGCGCAGCGACTCCTCGACTTCCTCGCCGGCGAAGGGCTCGTCGCGGCCGAGCAGGTGGGGCCCGCCCTCGACCAGCGTCACCTTCGTCCCCAGCGAGGCCCAGGCCTGGGCGAGCTCCGAGCCGACCGGCCCGCCGCCGAGCACGATCATGCTCGCGGGCACCTTCTCGGCCGTGGTCGCGTCGCGGTTGTTCCAAGCGTGGACCGAGTCGAGGCCGTCGATCGGCGGCATCTTCGCCCCCGATCCGGTGGCGACGACCACCGCACGCATCGCGACCAGTTCGTCGTCACCGACCGCGATGCGGCCCTCGCCGACGAAGCGCCCGTCACCGCGGAAGAGGTCGATCTCCCGTTCTTCCAGCCAGGGGAGCTGGCCCGAGTCGTCCTCGTTG
>JAWVEZ010000216.1:0-2630 GCA_033856455.1 Solirubrobacterales bacterium
AGAGCTACCAGATGACCGGCAAGGTGGTCAGCTACGAGCACGACGGCGCCGACCTCAGATTCGAGATCACCGACCGCGACGGTGGGGAGGAGACCCTGCCGGTCTCCTACACGGGCGTCGTGCCCGATCCCTTCCGCGATGGCCGTGAGGTGGTCGTCACCGGCAAGCTGACCGAGAGCGGCACGTTCATGGCTGAGAAGGACAGCCTGATCACGAAGTGCCCATCCAAGTTCTCCGACGAGGTCGAGGACACGACCAACGTCGAGTTCGTGGATTGATGAACGCGGTCGGCTCGGCGGCGCTGGTCGCCGCATTGTTGGTCGCGATCTATGCAGTCGTCGCCGCCCTGATCGGCACGCGGGGCGATCGCCGCTGGGTGATCTCAGCGCGGCGCGCGGTCTACGCCATGTTCGGCCTCCTGTTGCTGACCGCGATCTCGCTCGAGGCGGCCTTCCTGCGCACGGACCTCTCGATCGCGCTGGTCGCCGACCACTCATCGACCACGACCCCCACGCTCTACAAGCTGACCGCACTCTGGGGGAGCCAGGCCGGATCGCTGCTGCTCTGGGCGTTCGTCCTCTCCGCCGCCTCCTCGGCAGTGCTGTTCGCCACCCGCAACCGCCACCGCGAGGTCGTCCCCTGGGCGACCGCCGTCCTCGCCGGGGTCGCAGTCTTCTTCCTCGCCCTGATGGTTGCCGGGATCGCGTTCCCCGGGGCCGAGAGCTGGCCGTTCGCCGCCGCCAGCCCGATCCCGGCCGAGGGCGCCGGGCTGACGCCCCTGCTCCGGCACCCCGCGATGGCGATCCACCCGCCGATGCTCTACTCGGGCTACGTCTTCTTCACCATCCCCTTCGCCTTCGCGGTCGGCGCCCTGATCACCCGCAAGCTGGACGCGAGCTGGATCCGCTCGACCCGGCGCTTCGCCCTGATCGCCTGGCTCTTCCTCACGGTCGGGGTCGCGCTTGGTGCCCGCTGGTCCTACTCGGAGCTCGGCTGGGGCGGCTACTGGGCCTGGGACCCGGTCGAGAACGCGGCCCTGATCCCCTGGCTGACCGGGACCGCCTTCCTGCACTCGATCATGGTGCAGGAGCGCCGCGGGATGCTGCGCGTCTGGAACGTGTCGCTGATCTGCGCGACGTTCGCCCTGTCGCTGCTCGGCACATTCCTGGTCCGCTCGGGCGTGCTGCAGTCGATCCACGCCTTCGGTGAGTCGAAGGTCGGCCCGCCCCTGCTCGGACTGATCGCGGTGGTCGCGATCGGCACGACGGTGCTGATCGTCAGCCGGCTCGACTCGCTGCGCTCGGAGCGCCGGCTCGACTCGCTGTTCAGCCGGGAGTCCGTGTTCCTGGTCAACAACCTGCTGCTCGTCGGGATGGCGGCCGTGGTCGCCTGGGGCACATTCTTCCCGCTGATCTCGGAGGCGGTGACCGGCGAGACCTCCTCGCTCGCGGCCCCCTGGTTCAATCGCTACGCGACGCCGATTGCGATCGTCCTCGTCTTCTTCATGGGGATCGGCCCCCTCGTCGCCTGGCGGCGCGTCACCCTCTCGGGCCTGCGGCGCGCGCTCGGGATCCCGCTCGCGGCAACGGCCGTCGCCGCGGTCGTGCTCGCGCTGACCATTGGGATCTCCGAGAGCCCGACCGCCTACGCGCTCTTCCTCGGGGCCACGTTCACGATCGTCGCGATCATCCAGGAGATCGTCCGCGGCGCCGGTGCGAGGCGGGCGCTTTCGGGGGGAGGACGGCTGGCCGCGCTCGGCGGGCTGTTCACCCGCAACCGCCGGCGCTACGGCGGCTACGTCGTCCACGTCGGCCTCGTCCTCGCGCTGTTCGGGATCGCGGCGTCCTCGAGCTTCCAGACCAGCCGCGATCTCCGCCTGACCCCGGGCGAGGAGGCGCAGGTCGGCGACTACACGATCCGTTACGACCGGCCGACCAGCGAGATCGACCCGGTCGAGCAGAAGCTCTCGTTCGGCGCCGTCCTCTTGGTGAGCAGGGACGGCCGGCCGGTCACGACCCTGCACCCCTCCCGCGAGTACTACTCGGGAGGCGCCGCTGACCCCTCCGCTCCGCTGAAGAGCTTCTTCGAGGGGGAGACGACGAGCGAGGTCGGCCGGGACGAGAGCCTGTCGCGAGACCTGTGGAGCGCGATGCAGCCCGACCTGAGCTCGTTCGATCCGATCATCGCCGAGGGCGACCGGCGTTATGCCAAGCAGTTCGGCCCGCTGATCGACAATCCGGACCCGGAGGTCCAGGCGACGCTCGCCTCGGTTCAGGGCGACCTCGTCCTCGCGCTCTCGCAGCGCTACCTGAACGACACCCCGCCCGCCGAGATCCGCTTCAACGTCAATCCGTTCGTGATCTGGTTCTGGCTTGGCGGCATGGTCGGGGTCGGCGGCGCCCTCTTCGCGCTCTGGCCCACCGCCGAGGGCCGGCGACGCCGGGTCTCAGACGTCTACGGCGCGCGGCTCGCCCGCGAGCTCGCCCATCACTAGCCGGGTAGAGGGTCCTTCGTGGAGGTCCTGATCGCCGTCCTCATCGTCCTGCTGGTCGCGGCCTGGGTCTCCGTTCCGCTGCGCCGTGCCGCCGGCACAGGCGACGAGCGGCTCGAGGACCCGGTCATGGCCGAGC
>JAWVEZ010000217.1:0-11096 GCA_033856455.1 Solirubrobacterales bacterium
CGCCTGGCCGCTCGGCGCGCTGCTGCTCGCGGCCGCCGCCTGGCTGGCCCCGGGGCCGAAGCAGCGGACCGTGGAAGCGCGCGGGCTGCGGATCGCGATCGTGCCCGCGGCGGCGGCGCTGATCGCGATCGGGGTGCAGTCGGCCGAACGCTACACCGTAATTCCGAGCATCGCCGCCGGTCTCGCGCTGCTGACCCTGCTGGTCGTCGTGCTGCGGCTGGCGATCTCCTTCCGCGACACCCAGGCGACCCTGGAGACCTCCGTCCGCGATGCGCTCACCGACCCGCTGACCGCGCTGCCGAACCGGCGGCGCCTGATGGAGGAGCTGGAGCGCGCCGCCGAGACGCCGGCCGCCGACGGCCACCTCTGGCTGCTGGTGATGTACGACCTCGACGGCTTCAAGGCCTACAACGACAGCTTCGGCCACCCGGCCGGCGACGCGCTGCTGACCCGGCTGGGAGGCCGCCTGGCCACTTGCGCCGCCCCTTACGGCAGCGCCTACCGGCTCGGCGGCGACGAGTTCTGCCTGCTCGCCCAGTGCACCGCGGCGACGGTCGACAGCATCGTCGCCGGCGGCGCCGCGGCGCTCTCCGAGCGCGGCGAGAGCTTCGTGATCACCGCCTCGCAGGGCAGCGTCCTGCTCCCCAGCGAGGCCCGCACCCGCGACGCGGCCATGCAGCTCGCCGACCGCCGCATGTACGCGAACAAGAGCCGCGAGCGCGCCTCCGCCGGCTCGCAGTCCCGCGACGTGCTGCTCAGCACCCTGCGCGAGCGCCAGCCCGAACTGCACGCCCACATCGTCGACGTCGCCGCGCTCGCCGCTCAGGTCGCCGAAGAGCTCGGCCTCGACGCCGAGCAGCGCGACGAGGTCCAGCGCGCCGCCGAGCTCCATGACATCGGCAAGGTGGCGATCCCCGACGCGATCCTCAACAAGCCCGGCCCACTCGACCCGCAGGAGTGGGAGTTCATGCACAAGCACACGCTGGTCGGCGAGCGGATCATCGCCTCCGCCCCGGCCCTGGTCCCGGTCGCCCGGCTCGTCCGCTTCAGCCACGAGCGCTGGGACGGCGAGGGTTATCCGGACGGCCTCGCGGGCGAGCAGATCCCGGTCGGCTCACGGATCGTCGCCGTCTGCGACGCCTACCAGGCGATGCTCTCCGAGCGCCCCTACAGCGTCGCGATGCGCCCCACTCGCGCGCTCGAAGAGCTGTCGAACTGCGCCGGAACGCAGTTCGACCCACAGATCGTGGAGGCTCTTCGTCGCGTCGCCGAGCGCTCTAGCCCAGCGTTAGCTTGACCTTGGTGCCCCTGGCGAGCACCGCCTTGGGCTTCGGCGACTGCCGCTTGACCTTGCCGCTGTTTTTCGTCACGCCCTTGCGCAGGGTGACCTTGCCGAGCTTGCAGCCGCCCCGCTGGATCGCCTGCTTGGCCTTGCCGAGCTTGAGGTTGCGCAGCTGCGGCACCACGCACCCCTGGTAGGTGAAGCGGTCGCCGCGGACCGCGGCGCTGGTCCCGGCCAGGGTCGTCACCGTGACGTCGAAGCTGCCGACCTTCTTGCTCTTCGGCGCCGTCGCGGTGATTTCCGAGTCGGACTCGACTTTGAACGACTGCGCGGTCAGCGTCCCGAATTTGACCGCGCTGGCGCCGGTGAAGTCGGAGCCGGTGATCTTCACCTCGGTACCGCCGGTGACCGAGCCGGAGGTCGGAGTGATGGCGTCGACTTTCGGGGTCGGCTGGACTTCGGCGCTGAGCTCGATCTCTTTGCCGGAGATCGGTTCACGCCCCGGCACGGTCGCTCCTTCGAACGGGGTCGGGAAGATCGTCGTGAACGACGCTCCCGGCGCGGCGGCGAACCCGAGTTCGTCGGTTTTGTTGGTCGGATCGACGGCGAGCAGGTCGCCGGCCTTGATCGGCAGGTTGGTGTTGAACGTCTCCAACCCGGTCGTGTTCGGGATCACGCCGTTGCTGGTCCCGACCGCGGTGTAGGCGCCGAGCCCGTTCGGCCGCAGCACCCGCAGCAGGAAGGGTCCTCCTTTGGCCCCGACCAGGCGCCAGCGGACGACCGTGCCGGAGACCGGGGAGGCGAGGCTGGCGCCTTTCTCCGGCAGCGCCGTGTTGAGGAACGTCTGCACTTCGTTGACGGGTTCGGAGACGGCACCCGGCGGCAGCACGCTGCCGACCGTGACCGTGTTGGCCTGTGCGGATCCGGCGAGCAGCGCGAAGACGCTCGCGACGAGAAACGCGGGCAGCATCGACCGCCGGCGTACGAGGACACCTTTCATTGCAGCTTCCCCCTTGCTGAGATAGAAGCCCGGCCACAAGGATGGGCCGAGCGCGTTTTCTGACTCAGCTAAACCGGGGCGCGCGGGCGAAGTTGCGGAGCCGGCCGGCAACTGGCCGAGTACTCAGGGATTGAAGGCGAGGAAGAGGAAGGCGGCGAAGAGGATCAGGTGGACGCCGCCCTCCTGCAGGGTGGCGCGCCCCGGCAGCAGGGTCAACGAGCTGACCAGGGCGGTCAGCACCAGGAGGACGATCTGGGTCGAGCCGAGGCCGAGGACCAGCGGCCCGTCGAGCCAGATCGAGGCCAGGGCGATCACCGGGATCGTCAGGCCGATGCTGGCCATCGCCGAGCCGTAGCCGAGGTTGAAGCTGATCTGCGTACGGCCGCGCCGCGCGTTCCGGGTCGCCGCCAGCGTCTCCGGCATCAGCACCAGCAGGGCGATGACGACGCCGACCGCCGACTGCGGCGCGCCGAGCGCCTTCACCCCGTCCTCGATCGCCCCCGAGCTGGTCTTGGCGAGGCCGACCACGGCGACCAAGGAGACGACGAGCAGCGCCAGGCTGCGCAGCGCCACGGCTCGGCTCGGCGGCGGGCCCTCGTGCGCCGGCTCCTCCTCCCCCTCCGGCAGGAAGTGGCTGCGGTGGCGGATCGTCTGCACGACCAGGAAGAGGAGGTAGAGGGCGAGCGAGGCGACCGCGGCGAAGGCGAGCTGGGAGGCCGAGAACTCCGGCCCGGTCTTGCTGGTCGTGAAGGTCGGCAGGACCAGGCTCAGGGTCGCCAGGGTGATCACCGTCGCGAAGGCGGTCGCCGACCCCTCGGCGTTGAAGACGGCGAGCCGGTCGCGCAGGGCCGCGGTGAGGATCGAGATGCCGATGATCCCGTTGCAGGTGATCATCACCGCCGCGAACACGGTGTCGCGGGCGAGCGTCCCGGTCTCGTCGCCGCCGGCGACCATCAGGGTGACGATCAGGCCGACCTCGATCACCGTCACCGCAACCGCCAGGACCAGCGAGCCGTAGGGCTCCCCCACCCGCTCGGCGATCACCTCGGCGTGGAAGACCGCGGCGAGCACGGCGCCGGCGAGGAAGAGGTCGAGCACGACGACGACCGCGGTCGCCGGGTGGCTGCCCCAGGCCGGAATCAGAACGGCCAACGCGAGCAGCGGGACCAGGGTCCGCCAGTTGTCGGTCACTCGCGCGAGGATCGCCTCCCAGTCTAGTCGGGGCTCAGCCGGGCTCGGGCACGTCGCGGAGGACGAGGATGCCGGCGAGGACCACGGCGAGGACGCCGACCACCTGGCTCGGCGCCAGCCCCTGCCCGAGCGCGACGGCGCCGACCAGGGCGGCGATCGCCGGCTCGACGCTGAAGAGGACGCCCGCCTTGGCCGGCGCCAGCCGCCGCAACGCCGCCAGCTCGAGCCGGAACGGGAGCGCGCGGGCGAAGACGCCGACCGCGGCCAGCGCGGCGAGGAGCTCGAGGCTGCCGAGCTCGGGCGCCGCGGCGGCGCTGAACGGCAGGCAGACGACCGCGGTCACGCACATCGCCACCGCCAGGCCCGCGCCGGCCTCGCCGTGGCTGCCGACCCGGGGCGAGGCGAGCATGTACAGCGCCCAGCCGGCGGCGGCGACCAGGGCGAAGCCGATCCCGACCAGGTCGTCGCTGGGGGTGGCGCTGCTGACCAGGGCGACGCCGACCAGCGCCAGCGCCGCGGCGACCAGGACGACGCGCCGCCGCCCGGTCCAGATCGCCAGCGCCAGCGGACCGAGGAACTGGACGGTGACGGCGCTGCCGAGCGGCAGGTGGTCGAGCGCCAGGAAGAGGAACGAGGAGGCGGTGGCGGCGACCAGGCCGAGCGCGATCACGTCGCGCCAGCGCCGCCGCGACCAACCGGCCACCCGTGGCGGGAAGATCAGCAGCAGGACGAGCGCCGCGAAGGCGTAGCTGACGCCGACCGCGGAGAGCGGCGAGATCGTGTCGAAGGTGGTCGTCGCCAGCGCCGCCCCGAGCTGGATCGCGGAGGCGCTGGCGAGGATCATCGCCGCCCCGCCGAGCTCGTCTCGGCGCGGCGATTCGAGCACGGCCGCCCCTAGGGGGCGGGAACGATGCGGATGTAGGGCTTCGGCGACTCCCAGCCGTCGGGGTAGCGCTCTTTCGCCTGCTCTTCGTTGACCGAGCCGGCGATGATCACGTCCTCGCCCGGCTGCCACTGGGCCGGCGTCGCCACCTGGTTGTTCGCGGTCAGCTGCAGCGAGTCGATCACCCGCAGCACCTCGTCGAAGTTGCGCCCGGTGGTCATCGGGTAGACCAGGATGAGTTTGATTTTCTTGTCGGGCCCGATCACGAAGACGTTGCGCAGGGTCGCGTTCTGGGCGGGGGTGCGCTCGGTCGGGTCGCCCTCGACGTCGGCCGGCAGCATCTCGTAGAGCTTGGATACGTTGAAGTCGGTGTCGGCGATCAGCGGGTAGTTCGGCGCCGTCCCCTGCGTCTCGGCGATGTCGTCGCTCCACTGCTCGGTGTTGTCGAGCGGGTCGACGGAGAGGCCGATGATCTTCGTGTTGCGCTTGTCGAACTCGCCTTTGATGCTGGCCATGTAGCCGAGCTCGGTCGTGCAGACCGGGGTGAACGCGCGCGGGTGCGAGAAGAGGACCGCCCAGTCGTCGCCGATCCAGTCGTGGAAGTCAATCGTCCCCTCGGTGGTCTCCGCCGTGAAGTTGGGGGCCTCCGAGCCAATCGTCAATGCCATTGTCGAGTCTCCTTGTCTGGATTCCTTGAGGCCTAGCTTAGACCCCGGGAGACATCGTCTTCAGAGCCCGTCCTAGACCCCGAATAGAGGGGTCAAGGACGGGCTCACGAAAGCCGCCGGCCGAGGCTCAGCCGGTAACTGCTTTGACCACCGGGTAGTAGCCGCTGGCGTGGCCGGTTTTCTTCGGGTGGTAGCTCTCCCCCACCGGGTTCGAGAGCCCGTTGATCCACTCGGTCGCGGATCCACCGCCGCCGTCGCAGACCGCGTGGCCGACGAACGAGGGGATCACGTCACGGAAGAGGAAGTTCGCCCCCGCCCGCGTCGCCGCCGCGCTCATCTGGCCTTTCAGCTGGTCGGCGGTCTGGTTCAGCCGCGTCATCTCGCCGGCGCTGAAGAAGGTCAGCGCGTTGCAGTCGGTGCCGTTGAAGAGGCGCGGGTAGTCGAGCACGATCACTTTTGCGCTCGGCGCTTTCGATTTGATCGCGTTGTTGACCAGGTCGAGCCGCCCCGGCAGCGTGTTGGCGATGTAGGCCTGCGCGGTGTTGACCGCCCCGTCGCAGTTCGACGCCCAGCCCGGCAGCGCGCACTCGGTGATCACGCTCGAGAAACCGGCGTCGTTGCCGCCGATCGTGTAGGTCACCCAGTTGGTGTCAGCGGTGACGCTGTTGACCTGGGTGTTGAGGATGTCGCCGGTTTTCGCCCCCGAGCAGGTGGCGTTGACGAAGGTCCAGCCCGGGTGGGCGCTTTTCAGCAGATCCGGATACGCGTAGATCGAGCGCTGGCAGCCCGCGTGGTAGTAGGTCCGGGTTCCGGTCCCCGACGAGTACGAATCCCCCAGCGCCACGTACTTCACCGCCCAGGCGGGGCTGACGAAGATCAGACAGGTTGCGGCCACGCAGAGCAGCGCGGCGATACGACTCCATTTCATTTGACTCTCCTCCCAAAGAGTTTTACTCAGTGAGCGCTGAGTATAAGCTCGAAAAGCGCGTCCGGAACGGACTTCCACGCCAAGCTGCGCAACCTGGCAAGCTCGTCCCCTCACCCCCAATGGAAAGGACTTGACGATGGCGACCCGCAACGGCAGCGCAGTCTGGAAGGGAAATCTCAAAGAGGGCGAGGGCGAGGTCACCGTCGGCGACGGCGTCTTCAGCGGCGCCTACAGCTTCTCGTCGCGCTTCGAGGAGGGCGAGGGCACCAACCCGGAGGAGCTGATCGCCGCCGCCCACGCCGCCTGCTTCTCGATGGCCTTCTCGAACATCCTCGCCGAGGCCGGCCACACCGCCGACTCGGTCAGCACCACCGCCAAGGTCCAGCTGCGCCCGCTCGACGGCAAACCGACGATCGCCAGCATCGAGCTCGAGGTCGAGGGCGCCGTCCCCGGGATCGACGACGCCGCCTTCCAGGAGCACGCCGAGGCCGCCAAGGCCGGCTGCCCTGTCTCCCGCGCCCTCGCCGGCGTCCCGGAGATCACCCTCAACGCGCGGCTCGTCTAGCCACGCTCGCCGGCGCGGCCGCCGATCTCAGCGGCCGCGCATCGCGTTAACTTGATCGATTCCAGTTTTCGGCAATAATGGCCCAGTGCCGACGACGATCGATTTCGAGGCGATGCTGCGCGGGGCCGACCTGCGGGTCACCCGACCGAGGATGGCGGTCCTGACCGCAGTCCAGGAGCACCCCCACGCCGACACGAACACGATCATCGACACCGCCCGCGAGGAGCTCGGCGAGGTCTCGACCCAGGCCGTCTACGACGTGCTGCGGGCGCTGACCGAGGCGGGCCTGGTGCGCCGGATCGAGCCGGCCGGCTCGCTGGCCCGGTACGAGTCGCGCACCGGCGACAACCACCACCACGTCGTCTGCCGCTCCTGCGGCACGATCGCCGACGTCGACTGCGCCACCGGCACGACCCCCTGCCTGACCGCTTCGAACAGCAACGGCTTCGTCGTCGACGAGGCCGAGGTCACCTTCTGGGGCCTCTGCCCGGACTGCGCGACCCGCGCCACCGCTTGAGCGACAACTGAACCGAACACAACCACCTGGAAGGAACACCCTTGTCCGATAAGCCCAATTCCGTAGATGCCGAGGTTGGCGAGATGAACCTGCCGGAAGAGGACGTCGCCGGCGGCGGCTGCCCGGTCGACCACGGCCGCGCCCCGTACCCGACCGAGGGCGGCGGCAACCGCGGCTGGTGGCCGAACCGGCTCAACCTGCGGGTCCTCGCCAAGAACCCGCTCGAGGCCAACCCCCTGGACGAGGAGTTCGACTACGCCGAGGCCTTCGAAGGTCTCGACCTCGACGCGGTCAAGCAGGACATCGCGACGGTCCTGACCACCTCCCAGGACTGGTGGCCCGCCGACTACGGCCACTACGGCCCGCTGATGATCCGGATGGCCTGGCACAGCGCCGGCACCTACCGGATCAGCGACGGCCGCGGCGGCGCCGGGGCCGGCCAGCAGCGCTTCGCGCCGCTCAACAGCTGGCCGGACAACGGCAACCTCGACAAGGCCCGGCGGCTGCTCTGGCCGGTCAAGGCGAAATACGGCCAGGCGCTCTCCTGGGCGGACCTGATGGTGCTGACCGGCAACGTCGCCCTCGAGTCGATGGGCTTCGAGACGTTCGGCTTCGGCGGCGGCCGCGAGGACGTCTGGGAGCCCGACGAGGACGTCTACTGGGGACCCGAGCAGACCTGGCTCGGCGACGAGCGCTACACCGGCGACCGCGAGCTCGAGAACCCGCTGGCGGCGGTCCAGATGGGGCTGATCTACGTCAACCCGGAGGGCCCCCACGGCAACCCCGACCCACTCGCCGCGGCCCGCGACATTCGCGAGACCTTCAAGCGGATGGCGATGAACGACGAGGAGACGGTGGCGTTGATCGTCGGCGGCCACACCTTCGGCAAGACCCACGGCGCCGCCGACCCGGAAGAGTTCGTCGGCCCTGAGCCCGAGGGCGCCCCGCTCGAGGAGCAGGGCCTCGGCTGGAAGGGCTCCTTCAAGAGCGGCAACGGCACCGCGACGATCACCAGCGGCCTCGAGGGCGCCTGGACCAACACCCCGATCGCCTGGGACAACAGCTTCCTCGAGATCCTCTTCGGAAACGAGTGGGAGCTCTCGAAGAGCCCCGCCGGCGCCAACCAGTGGAAGCCGGTGAACGGCGAGGAGAACGTGCCGGACGCCCAGGACCCGAACGTCAAACACAGGGCGACGATGCTGACCACCGACCTGGCCCTGCGCGTCGACCCCGCCTACGAGAAGGTCTCGCGGCGCTTCTACGAGAACCCGGACGAGCTCAAGGACGCCTTCGCCCGCGCCTGGTTCAAGCTGACCCACCGCGACATGGGCCCGATCGTCCGCTACCTCGGCCCCGAGGTCCCCGACGAGGAGCTGATCTGGCAGGACCCGGTCCCGGAGCCGAACCACGAGCTGATCGGAGCCGAGGACACCGCCGCGCTGAAGCAGCAGATCCTCGACTCGGGTCTCCCGGTCTCCCAGCTGGTCTCCGCCGCCTGGGCCTCCGCCGCGACCTTCCGCGGCGGCGACAAGCGCGGCGGCGCCAACGGGGCGCGGGTCCGGCTCGACCCGCAGGTGAGCTGGGAGGTCAACGACCCGGCCGAGCTGGCCCAGGTGCTGACCGTGCTGGAGAAGATCCAGGCGGACTTCAACGGCGCCCAGAACGGCAGCGGCAAGCAGGTCTCGCTGGCCGACCTGATCGTGCTCGCCGGCAACGCGGCGGTCGAGCAGGCCGCCCGCGAGGCCGGCCACGCGGTCGAGGTCCCGTTCGCACCGGGCCGCACCGACGCCTCGCTCGAGCAGACCGACGTCGAGTCGTTCGAGTACCTGGAGCCGACGGCGGAAGGGTTCCGCAACTACATGGGGGCGAAACATAGGCTGCCGGCCGAGTACCTGCTGCTCGACCGGGCCAACCTGCTGACCCTGACCGCACCGGAGATGACCGTGCTGGTCGGCGGCCTGCGGGTGCTCGGGGCGAACTCGGGCGGGTCCAGCGCCGGTGTCCTCACCGACCGGCCGGGCACGCTGACGAACGACTTCTTCGTCAACCTGCTCGACCTCGGCACGGTCTGGAAACCGACCTCGGAGAGCTCGGAGGAGTTCGAGGCGCGCGACCTCGGCAGCAACGAGGTCAAGTGGACCGGCAGCCGTGTCGACCTCGTGTTCGGCTCGAACTCCGAGCTGCGGGCGCTGGCCGAGGTCTACGCCAGCGACGACGCGAAGCAGAAGTTCGTCGAGGACTTCGTCGCCGCCTGGGCGAAGGTGATGGAGCTGGACCGCTTCGACCTGAAGTAGGCCGTCCGATAGGCACTCATCCCGTGGTTCCTGATCGGCGCACAGGGCGGAAAAGGAACCACGGGATCGCCTGCCCCGCCTTCTTGCGCAAGTCGCCACACAATTGGCGCGAAAGCGTCTTGTTCTGCCCCACCTCGCCCGCCACGCTCGTTCCGTGGCGAACGATCAACCCAAGAAGAGAAAACCGCGGCGGAAAAAACCGCGCGAGGGCGAGATCGTCAACTTCGAGCGCCCGAACTGGGAGCCATTGCTGGGACTAGCCCGGATCTACGTCGACGAGTTCATGTGGATGTACGAAACCGAGCTCGAAAACGGCGTTCGCCTGCATGCTTACAAGCACTACTGGACGCGGCGCTATCTGTTTCTCGACGGAGAGGGAAAAGCATGGCTCTATCGGGAGGACGGGCGCTACGAACCGCTGGTCTACGACCTCGTCGAGCATTTCAACCGGGTCGTTTGCTGGCACTACGCCGGTCAGCACCAGTTCGACCTCGAGGTGGCTGACGAGGAACGCGAGCAACGACTCGCCGAAGAAGGCGGTCAGGCGCCGACGTAGTCCGCCAAGTGCTCGCCGGTGAGGGTGGATCGTTTCCCCACGAGGTCGGCTGGGGTGCCCTCGAAGACGATCCTGCCGCCGTCGTGGCCGGCGCCGGGGCCGAGGTCGATGATCCAGTCGGCGTGGGCCATCACCGCCTGGTGGTGCTCGATCACGATCACCGACTTGCCGGAGTCGACCAGGCGGTCGAGCAGGGCGAGCAGCTGTTCGACGTCAGCCAGGTGCAGGCCCGAGGTCGGCTCGTCGAGGACGTAGACGCCGCCCTTCTCCCCCATCTGGGTCGCCAGCTTCAGCCGCTGGCGCTCGCCGCCGGAGAGCGTGGTCAGCGGCTGGCCGATCGCCAGGTAGCCGAGCCCGACGTCGGCGAGCCGCCCGAGGATCCTGTGCGCCGCCGGCACGGCCGCCACGCCCTCGCCGAAGAACCGCTCCGCCTCGGCCACCGACATCGCCAGAACCTCGCTGATGTCCACCCCTCCGAATTTGTACTGGAGCACCTCGGCCTGGAACCGCTTGCCCTCGCACTCCTCGCAGGGGGTCGCGACCCCGGCCATCATCGCCAGGTCCGTGTAGACGACGCCGGCGCCGTTGCAGTTGGGGCAGGCGCCCTCGGAGTTGGCGCTGAACAGGGCAGGTTTGACGTCGTTGGCTTTGGCGAAGGCTTTGCGGATCGGCTCGAGCAGCTTCGTGTAGGTCGCCGGGTTGCTGCGGCGGGAGCCTCGGATCGCCGCCTGGTCGATCGTCACCACGTCGTCGCGACCGGAGACCGAGCCGCCGACAAGCGAGCTCTTACCCGAGCCCGCGACCCCGGTGACGACGACCAGCACTCCGAGCGGGACGTCGACGTCGACGTCCCGCAGGTTGTTGGTGGCGGCCCCGCGCACCTCCAGCGCCTCCGCGGAGGTCCGCACCTCTTCCTTCAGGGAAGCGCGGTCGTCGAGGTGCTGCCCGGTCAGCGTCCTGCTCTTCCGCAGCGCCGCGACCGTGCCCTCGAAGACCACCTCCCCGCCCTCGCCGCCGGCCCGCGGCCCGAGGTCGACGACGTGGTCGGCGATCGCGATCGCCTCCGGCTTGTGCTCGACGACCAGCACGGTGTTGCCCTTGTCGCGGAGCTGGAGCAGCAGGGCGTTCATCGCCTCGATGTCGTGGGGATGAAGCCCGATCGTCGGCTCGTCGAAGACGTAGGTGACGTCGGTGAGCGCGGAGCCGAGGTGC
>JAWVEZ010000218.1:0-15262 GCA_033856455.1 Solirubrobacterales bacterium
CTCACGGCCGGCGCGGTGCTCGCCGTGCTCCTGGTCCGCGGCGTCCCCGCGCCGGCCGCCGCCGCCGCACTCGGCGATCGCGTCGGCCGGCTCGCCGCCTGGTTCGAAGCCCGGCCGCTGCGCAACGTCGTCTTCTCGCGGCTGATCCCGGGCCTGCCGTTCGCGATCACCAGCTACGTCTGCGGGCTGACGGCGATCGCGCTGGGCCGGATCGCGGCCGGCTCGGCGCTCGGCTTCGCACCGCGCTGCTTCGTCTACGTCGCCCTCGGGGGGAGCCTGCACGACCTCGGCAGCCCCGAGTCGAAGCTGGCGATCGCCGCCACTGTCGCGATCGCCGTCGCCTCCCTCCTGCTGCCCCGTCTCTTTCCCTCTCTCCGGCTCGGCCCGGCAACGACAACTACGAAAGAACCGAGGTACAGATGGACGACCTGATTGGGGGCATGCTGGCGCTGATGGTCGGGCTGGTGGTGGTCAGCGCGATCATCGCGGCGGCCGTGGTGGCGTTCGTGGCGGGTGCAACCGGCGGGGCGGTGATCGGGCTCGGCCAGGGCAGCGTCGCCTTCGCGTCGGACCTCGGCGGCGCCGTCAGCTCGCGCGGCAAGGCGCGGCGCCAGCCGCGGCCGCCGGAGCCGGCCTTCCAGCTCTACGTGCTCGGGCAGTTCAGGGACGACCTGCAGGCGGCGCTCGAGCACGCCTGGAAAGAGATGCTCAACTTCCGGGCGGCCTGCGTTCGCTTCGCCGATCGCTACAACGACGGCTGGACGATGCCGCTCGCCTGGGGGGTTGTGGCCGGTGGCTATCTGGCGCCGATCGCCGGCGCCGGCCTCGGCTTGATCATCGCCGCGCCGATCCTGCTGGTCGCCGGCCTGCTGATCGCCGGCGCCTGGCTTCTGGTCGGTCTGCTGCGGGTCGCCGAGGCGGCGCGCCGCCGCCTCCGCCGCACCGCCTACGAGTGCCCGCAGGACCACGAACGGTTCTCGCTGCCGGTCTACGTCTGCCCGTCCTGCGGCTCCGAGCACCGCGAACTGGTGCCGGGGCGGTGGGGGATCTTCCGCCGCGAATGCTCCTGCCAATCGGTGGCCCTGCCGACGACCGTGCTCGGCGGTCGTCAAAAGGTGCCCCAGCGCTGTCCCGCCGGCCACCCGATGTCCGGCCTGATCGGGTTCGCGGAGACCCTGCGGGTCGCGCTCGTCGCCGGTCCCCGGGCCGGCAAGACGACCTACCTGGCCGCGGCGATGCTCGAGTTCGAGGCGATCTCCGCCGAGAAACGGCTCGCGGTCGACGTGCTCGAGGAGAGCAGCGGCGCCTACGCCGAAGTGGTCGGCCGCCTGCGCAGCGGCCACCTTCCCGACAAGACGCAGATCT
Organism: Solirubrobacterales bacterium; assembly: GCA_033856455.1. GTDB lineage: Bacteria > Actinomycetota > Thermoleophilia > Solirubrobacterales > 70-9 > VAYN01. The sequence continues at coordinate 1,366 of JAWVEZ010000218.1, forward strand.
CCGGCAACCCGGCGCTGGTCACCGAGGTGCAGGGCGACGATCGCTCGCGGGTCCTCTACGCCTACGACGTCGCCGGCGAGAACTACCAGAGCTCCGACCAGGTGCGGGAGCTGCGCTTCCTCGACGTTCCCTCCGGCCTCGTCCTCCTGGTCGACCCGTTCTCGATCCGCCGCGTCGCCGAGGAGCACGCGGAGGGCCTCGATCGGGTGCGGGATGCGATCGAGCCCTCGGCGGAGGAACCGATCCGGGTCCTCGAGCGCACGGTCGCCGCGCTCGGCGAGAGCGGAGCCAACACCAAGGACGTGCCGGTCGCGGTCGTGATCGGCAAGGCCGACGCGCTCGGGATCGGGGCCGAGATCGAGGCGCTGCGGCCGAGCGCCGGCGAGGCCGCCCCGAAGGCCTGGCTGGAGGCAAACGGGGCCGGCAACTTCACCCGCGCCGTCGAGCATGAGTTCAAGCACGTCAAGTGGTTCTCCTGCAGCGCCCTCGGCCGCGTCCCCGACCCCGCCAACCAGAGCCCGTACGAGCCCGAGGGAGCGACGCCGCCCCTGCTCTGGCTGCTCGCGCGGCGCGGCGTGGTCCCGGCCCCGCGCCCGTTCGAGGCCGCGCGCACGGCAGAGCGGCTGGCCGGCGCCGACGCCTCGACCTTCGCGCCGATCGCGCCCGGCGGCTGGGCCTGGCGCGTGGCCGCCTCGACGCTCGCCCTGCTGCTGCTGTTCGCGGCGATCGGGGTCGGGGTCGCGCAGCTGGCCGGCAGCTCCACGGACAGCAGCGCCTCCGCCGCGGCCTCGCTCGAATCCTCCGGTGGCGGCGCGGCGACCTGGGAACTCGAAGAAGAAGAAGAAGAAGAAGCGGAACTCGAAGAAGAAGCGGAACTCGGAGAAGCGGAACGGGAAGCCGAAGCGGTGCCGGCGGTCGACGCGCGCGGGTTCCCCACGGTGCCGCAGCAGCAGATGCGGGCCGAGATGCGCGCGGTGATCCGCGGCTACCACCTGGCTCTCGTCAAGGGCCAGTTCCGCCAGGCCTGGATTCTGCTCAGCGCCCGCAAGCGCCAGCAGGCCGAACGCGAGGACGGCTACGCGAGCTGGCGCGCTGCCCAGGGCTCGCTGGCGCCGTACCTGGAACCGGAAGGGACCCAGGTGCGGATCGTCGAGCTCGAGGGCGACGGCGTCGCGCGGATCGAGGTCACCGGGATGGGCTGGTATGCCCCGGGCTCGCCCTGCGCGGAATGGTCGGGCCTGACCTGGGTCAAGTTCGAACGGGGCGGCTGGTACTACGACCCGGGCTACTCGACGACGCCGGCCCGCGAACGCAGCTGGAAGGATCCGGCCAGCTACGCGAAGTTGATGGGGACGACCTGTTGAGCCGTTCCCGGCGGCCGCCGTCACGGGCGCGGCGCCCGCGGCGGCGGCCGCCGGACCGGTCGCGGGTGATCCTGCGGCGGCGCCTGCTGGCCGCGGCGGTGCTGCTGCTCGGCGGCGCCTGGCTCGCCTCGACCCTGGTCGGCGGCGGCAGCCCGGCGGCGCGGGTGGGGGAGAAGGGGAGGCCGGAGACGCCTCAGGGCAAGGCCGACGAGCACCGCGCCGCCGCCGACCGGGAGGCGGTCGCGAAGGCGATGAAGCGCAGCGCCGCCGAGGCGGCGGCGCTCGGCGGCACGATCGAGACGGCGGTCCTGGCCGCTGGTTGGCCGCAGCCGATCGTCGTTTCCTCCGAGCCCGGCGGCGCCGGGCGCTGGATGCGGATGTGGAGCATGAGCAAGATCGTCACGATGGTCGCGCTGCTGCGCGCCCGCGGCTGGGGTGAGGAGCCCGGGAAGCCGTTGCCGGCAGAGGTCGACGCGGCCCTCGAGGGGGCGATCGCCCGCTCCGAAAACTGCCCCCAGCGCCGGGTCGTGGTCGAGCTGCAGGAGGCCACCGGGGGGCCGGAGGGGGCCCGGGAGGCGGTCGCGGAGACGCTCGCCCTGGCCGGGGCGGGGGCCCGGCCGGCCACCGAGATCGCCGGCCCCGATCCCGGTTGCGTCGAATACCTGGAAGGGCAGGAGCAGAGCGCCGACCCGCTGGCCGCGACGGTGCTGCTCGGCACCTCGACCTGGCGGGTGGAGGACGCGGCGCGGTTCATGGCCGCACTCGCCGCCGGCCGCTACGGCAAGGCCGTTTCCGAACGAGTGCTGAGGGCGATGCGCGAGCCCAAGGGACGCTCCCGCGAGGTGCTCTCGAGCGAATTCACCGCGGCGGTCGACTGGGGGGCGGGACGCGCCTTCGCGGACTGGGATCCGGCCTACAAGGGGGGCTGGGGAGGAGCCGACCGAAGCGCCTTTCTGGCCGGCCAGATGGTGGTCCTGGAACTGCCCGGGGGCGGCCGCGCGGAGCTCGCCGTGATGTACCACCCCGAGGTCCAGCCGCCGGTCGACGACCCCGGCCTGACCGTCGCTCCGGAAGGCGTCGAGCTGGTCATGCGCGCGGTCCGATCGGCTCTGCGATGAGCGCGGCAGCGCCGAGCTCCTCGAGGCCGCTGCTGGTCGGGCAGGTCCGAACGATCGCGGCGACGCCGCAGGCCGCCGGGGACATCCCCTGGTGGGCGCGCTCGGCCGGCCTGATCGCGGTCCTCCCGGGCGTGGCGGCGCTGCTCGTGCTGGTGGCGCTGCGGATCGTCCTCAAGGCGCTCTCGCCCTCGCGGTCGCGGTCCAAGAGCGGTTCCCTCGGGCGGCTCCTCGGCTTCGGCGGTGGCGGTGGGAGCTTCGGCGCCGTGCATGTGCTGCTGGCCGCCGGCCTCGGGGGCATGGTCGGCTACCGACTCGGCAAGCGGTCGCAGCCGGTCGAGCACTCGCTGTTGATGATCGTCCCGGCCAGCGGGCGGGCGATCCCCTGTCGCTATCCGACGCCGATCTCGCGGCTGCCGGTGGCCAGCGGCGACCGGGTCGAGCTGCTCTCGGGCCGGCTCTATCCCGATGACACCGCCCGCGCCTGGCGCCTGCACAACGTCTCCACCGGGGTCCGCCACCGGGCGCAGATCGTCGCCGGCTGGGTTCCGCTCGCGGCCCTCGGTTCGCTGGCGCTCTGCCTCTACGCGGCGGTCGCGGTCCTCGCCGCGCTCGCCTGAGCCCCGCTCAGCAGCCGGCGGCGGTGGGCCCGGTGTAGGGCAGCCGGACGACGCGGCGGGAGGTGTTGTCGTCCTCGTTGGACTCGAAGAGGCTGTTCTGCGGGTCGACGGTCATTTCGTAGACGAAGCAGCCGTTCAGCCCGGAGACGTTGATGAACTGCTGGTGGTAGGGGGCGGGGTAGATGTCCGACCAGCCGACCGAGGTCCCGAGCGTGACCCGGTTGCGGTAGGGGTTCTGGTTGCAGGCGGGGTAGTAGCGGCCGACCGGCGAGACCGCGCTCGGCTGGGTGCGCTCGAGGTCGCGCAGGCAGTAGTTCAGCTTCGGGCTGATCCGGACCGGGTCGCCGATCGAGCCGTCGGCTTCGACCGGCCGCAGGTCGAAGCGGGCGAGCTGGTGGACCTTCCAGTAGGCGCCGCCGAACTGGTAGCCGACGTCGGTGAAGCGCAGGGTCGCGTCGCTCTTCACCACCTTGTATCCGCCTCCGACCCGCCAGATCCGCTGGTTGGTGGTCATCGTCCGCCAGCCGTTGCGGCGGCCGACCAGCTCGATCGGCCCGCGGCCGCGGCTGCGCACGTCGCTGGTCGCCCGCAGCAGCACCTCGCCGACCCCGCGGTTCTCGACGTAGAGCTCGTTGGCCGGCCCGATCTGCAGATTCGGGCACAGCAGCTGCTTGGCTTCCTTGCCGTCGCAGGGATTCTCGGGTTTTGCCTGTGCCGTCACCGGGAGCGCGGCGGCGAGCAGGAGCACCACGGCCATGGCGGAGATTTGGACTCTCACGGGCTGCGGAGAATATCCCGAGCCGTTGCTATGGTCGGCCGACCATGAGTGAGATGCCCGAGAACTACCAAACCGCGCCCCTGGCCGAGGTCGATCCGGAGATCGCCGCGGTTCTCGACGGCGAGCTGCGACGCCAGCGCGACACGCTGGAGATGATCGCCTCGGAGAACTTCGTCCCGCAGGCGGTGCTGGAAGCGGTCGGCTCGGTGCTGACCAACAAGTACGCCGAGGGCTACCCCGGACGCCGCTACTACGGCGGCTGCGAGGAGGTCGACGTCGCCGAGCAGCTGGCGATCGACCGCGCCAAGGAGCTGTTCGGGGCCGAGCACGCCAACGTCCAGGCCCATTCCGGCGCCCAGGCCAACAACGCCGCCTACATGGCCCTGATCGAACCGGGCGACACCTTTCTCGGCATGGCGCTGGACCACGGCGGCCACCTCAGCCACGGGATGAAGATCAACGTCTCCGGCAAGCTCTACAACCCGGTCCCCTACCACGTCAGTCGCGACGACTTCCGGGTCGACATGGACGAGGTCGCGGCGCTGGCCCAGGAGCACAAGCCGGCGCTGATCGTCGCCGGCTGGTCGGCCTACCCGCGCCGGCTCGACTTCGCCGCCTTCCGCGAGGTCGCCGACTCGGTTGGCGCCAAGCTGATGGTCGACATGGCGCATTTCGCCGGCCTCGTCGCCGCCGACGAGCACCCGAACCCGGTCGAGCACGCCGACGTCGTCACCACCACGATCCACAAGACCCTCGCCGGTCCCCGCAGCGGCATGATCCTCTGCCGCGAGGAGCACGCGAAAGCCGTCGACAAAGCGATCTTCCCCGGCCAGCAGGGCGGGCCGCTGATGCACACGATCGCCGCCAAGGCGGTGGCGCTGCACGTCGCCTCCAGCGCCCAGTTCAAGCGCCGCCAGCGGCAGACGATCTCCAACGCGCGGGAGCTCGCCACCGGCCTCGAAGCCGGTGGGGTCCCGGTCCTGACCGGCGGCACCGACGTCCACCTGGTGCTGGTCGACCTGACCCCGACCGGGCTCGACGGCCAGACCGCCGAGGACCGGCTGGACGAGGTCGGGATCACGGTCAACCGCAATGCGATCCCCTTCGACCCTCGCCCGCCGATGAACCCTTCCGGCCTGCGGATCGGCACCCCGGCGCTGACCACGCGCGGCATGGGGGAGGCCGAGATGGCCGAAATCGCCTCGGTGATCGCGACCGCCTTGACCGGCGACTTCGTCTTCGAGAAGGACGGGCTGCGCGCCCGCACCGAAGCGTTGATCGGTCGTCACCCGCTCTACCCCGAGCTGGCGACCGCCTGACACCTTTGAAGATCTGGGTCGACATGAGCGCCCCGGCGCACGTCCTCGTGCTGCGCCCGATCATCCAGCGCCTGCAGGCCGAAGGCCACCAGGTCGAGGTGACCTCGCGCGACTACGCCCAGACCCAGCAGCTGCTGGAGCTGCACGGGATGCCGCACACCCCGATCGGCCGGCACGGCGGCGCCTCGCGGGTCGGCAAGGCCTACCGGCTCGGCGAGCGCACGGCGCGGATGCTCGCCTACGGCCGCGGCCGCGGCTTCGACCTGGCGCTCGCCCACGGCTCCAACGACCTCGCGCTCGCCGCCCGCGCGCTCGGCGTCCCGGAGGCGAACATGCACGACTACGAGTTCGCGGTCACCCAGCACCACATCGGCTGCCGCCTCGCCCGCCGGGTGATGTTCCCCGACTCGGTGCCGGCCTCGCGGCTGCGCCGCTTCGGGGTCACGCCGGAGAAGCTCTTCCCCTACCCGGGGCTGAAGGAGGAGTACTACCTCTTCGACTTCGAGCCCGACCCCGAGGTGCTGACCCGTCTCGGCGTCGAGACCGAGCGCGTCGTCGTGATCGTCCGCCCGCCGCCCGACGTCTCGCTGTACCACCGCAAGTCGAACCCGCTGTTCCCGAAGGTGCTGGAGCGGATCGGCCGCGACGAAGGGGTGCACGCGGTCGTGCTGCCGCGCACCGAAGCGCAGCGCAGCTTCATCAACGGGCTGGCGCTGCCCTCGCTGATCGTCCCCGGGCGGGCGGTCGAGGCGCAGAGCCTGGTCGCCCTCGCCGACCTCGTGATCTCCGCCGGCGGGACGATGAACCGCGAGGCGGCGGCGCTCGGCACGCCCGTCTACACCACCTACGGCGGCCGGCTCGGCGGCGTCGACGAAGCGCTGATCCGCTCCAGCCGGCTGCGGCCGCTGACCGACCAGCGGGCGGTCGTGTTGGAGAAGCGAGATGCCGGTGCAACCGCGACGAAACGCGATCCCGCCCCCTTGGTGGAGACGATTCTCGGTACGGTCGGAGCCAAATCGCGCGGCGAAGCTCCCCAAGTGACTCCCTCCTAGGCGACTCCGGGCTCAGCGAAGAGACCCTGGAAGACCTTGTCTCGCACGCCGCGGGGGGCGAAGCGCGGCCTGTCGACGTCGTCCTGCGCGGCCTCGACGTGATCATCTCGGCCTCGGTCCTGCTCGTGCTCTCGCCGCTGCTGGCGGTGGTCGCGCTGGCGATCCTCCTGACCTCCGGCCGCCCGGTCCTCTACCGCGGCGCCCGCGTCGGGCGGGCCGGCCACCTCTTCTGGATGTACAAGTTCCGCACCCTGAAGCCGGACGCCGAGGATCGCCTCGGCCCCTACTACGGCGAGGAGCTGACCCGGCGGACCGAGGAAGAGCGAACCCTGATCGGCGGCGCCCTGCGCTCGACCCACCTCGACGAGGTGCCGCAGCTCTGGAACGTGCTGCGCGGCGACATGGCGATCGTCGGCCCGCGGCCGATCCGCCCCGCCTTCTTCGCCGAGCTCTGCCGCGAGATCCCCCAGTACTGGCAACGCCTCGTCGTCCGCCCCGGCGTCACCGGCTTCGCCCAGACCCGGGTCACCCGCGAGGAGTCCTGGGCCAACAAGCTCGCCCACGACATGGAGTTCATCGCCGACCGCTCCGTCGGCCTCTACTTCAACGTCCTCATCGCGACCGTCGGCAAGGTGATGGGGAAGGGACCGGCGGCGCCGGGGAACGCCGAGGGCTAGGGACCGGGCCAGCCCGCACACCGACTAGGGCAGGTAGGTGTGCGTGCTGGCCCTCCGCTCAGTTCCGGTGGGAGTTTTGATCGCTATGCGGTCATAAGTCCCACCGCAACGAGCCTCTTCATCGCGCGGTTCCTTATCCGCCCGTCCCGCCGGGCCAATCCCACACCTACCTACCGTGGGGGTGTGGGATTGGCCCGGCGTGCGGCAGCCTCCGAACCAAGCCGTCCGCCCTGCGAGACTGCGCGGCCATGTGCGGGATCTGCGGAATCGTCAGCTCGAAGGGGTCCCCCGACCTCGACGCGGTGCGGCGGATGAACGCGACGCTGGTCCACCGCGGGCCCGACGACGAGGGGGTCTTCAGCCGCGGGCCGGTGGCGCTGGCCGCGCGGCGGCTCTCGATCATCGACCTCGCCCACGGGCACCAGCCGATCGCCAACGAGGACGGCAGCGTCGTCGTCGTCCAGAACGGCGAGATCTACAACTACCGCGAGCTGAAACGGGAGCTGGAGGGCGCCGGGCACCGCTTCGCGACCGACTGCGACACCGAGGTGCTGGTCCACCTGTACGAGGAGCAGGGCGACTCGTTCGTGGAGCGCCTGCGCGGGATGTTCGCGATCGCGCTCTGGGACGACCGCCGCCAGCGCCTGCTGCTGGCCCGCGACCGCTTCGGGATCAAGCCGCTCTACTACCGCCTCGTCAACGGTGAATTGTCCTGGGCCTCGGAGCTGAAGGCGATGCTCGAGCAGCCCGGCTTCTCGCGGGCGATCGATCCCGAGGCGCTCGCCGCCTACCTCGCCTTCAACGCCATCCCGGCGCCGCTGACGATCTTCAGCGAGGCCCGCAAGCTGCCCCAGGGCAACCTCCTGACGTGGGAGCGGGGCGAGCTGGAGATCCGCCGCTACGCCCGGCCCGGCCCGGAGCCCGGCGCCGAGCCGCGTCAGGGCTCCGCCGACCTGCTCGCCGCCGAGCTGCGCGAGGTCCTCGCCGACTCGATCCGCGCCCACCTGGTCGCCGACGTCCCGGTCGGCGTCCTGCTCTCCGGCGGCGTCGACTCGGGCGGGATCACCGCGCTCGCCTCGGCGGCCGCCGAGGGGCCCTTGAAGACCTTCTCGATCGGCTTCGAGGAGGCCGGCTTCGACGAGCTCGACCGCGCCCGCCTGGTCGCCCAGCGCTACGGCACCGACCACCACGAGCTGATCCTGCGCCCCGACGCGGTCGAGCTCTTCCCGAAGCTGGTCGAGGCCTTCGACGAGCCGTTCGGCGACTCCTCGGCGCTGCCCACCTACCTGGTCTCCGAGCTGGCCGCCGGCGAGGTCAAGGTGGCGCTCTCCGGCGAGGGCGGCGACGAGCTCTTCGGCGGCTACTACACCTACGTCGCCGATCTCCTGGCGCCGCGGGTCGGCCGCCTCGCCGCGCTCGCCGCGCCGCTCGCCGAGCGCCTGCCGAGCGGCGACCGCCGGGTCGGCTTCGACTACAAAGCCAAGCGCTTCGCCCGCGCCGCCCACCTTCCCCCGCTCGAGGCCCACCACGCCTGGAAGGAGATCTTCTCCCCGGAGACCCGCGCCGCCCTGCTCGGCGCCCACAACCCCGCCTGGGACCCGGTCGACCTCTATCGGCAGCGCTACGCGGAGACCGCCGGGGCCGAGCCGCTCGCCCGCCTTCAGGACGTCGACCTCGGCATCTACATGGTCGACGACCTGCTGGTGAAGACGGACCGCTCGAGCATGGCCCACTCGCTGGAGACCCGCGTCCCCTTCCTCGACCAGAAGGTCGCCGAGTTCGCCTTCTCGCTGCCGCGGCCGCTGCGGGTCCGCGGCTTCGCGAAGAAGCGGCTGCTGCGCCAGGCCCTGGCGCCGCTGTTGCCGAAGGAGGTGGTGGGGGGGCGCAAGCAGGGCTTCTCGGTCCCGGTCGCCGCCTGGCTGCGCGGCCCGCTGCAGCCCTACGCCCGCGAGGTCCTCTCGGTCGCCAACCTCGAGCGCCAGGGCTGCCTGGACCCGGCCACCGTCCAGGGCGTCCTCGACCGCCACACCTCGGGCCAAGAGGACCTCAGCCGCCAGCTCTGGGGCCTGGTCGCGTTCACCCTCTGGTTTGACCGCTACGCGGTCGGGAATTGACCGCGCGGGGGCCTAAACTCGCTGGCGCCTGGCAGGAGCGCCGATGACGCAAACGCCCGAGACGCTGGACGCGCTGTACGCCTTCCTCCTGGCGGGCGTGCTGACCCTGCTGCTGGTCCCGCTGACGATCCGCCTCGCCCGCTGGGTCGGGGCGATCGACCAGCCGAACGAGCGCTCCCTGCACGTCGTCCCGACCCCGAAGCTCGGCGGCCTCGCGGTCCTGGTCGGGGTCCTCGCGGCGAGCCTGATCTGGCTGCCCGACGACTCCGAGAGCCACGCGATCGAGATCGGCGCGATCGTCATCGCCCTGGTCGGCGTCGCCGACGACCTCTACGACCTCGGCCCGATCCCGAAGCTGTTCGGGCAGGCGGTGGCGGTGGTGATCCCGGTCGCCGCCGGGGTCACGGTCGACGACTTCACCTTCCCCTTCTTCGGCCGGGTCGAACCGGGCACGGTCGAGATCCTCACCCTGCCCGGGGGAGGGGTGGTCGACCTCGGCCAGGTGCTGACCGTGGTCGGCATCGTCGCGATGATCAACGTGATCAACCTGATCGACGGGGTCGACGGGCTCGCGGCCGGGGTCTGCGTGATCTCCGCCCTCACCCTGGCGGTGATCGCGCTCTCGCTCGACCGCACCGCGGCCGGCGTCCTCGCGGCGCTGGTCGCCGGCGCCTGTCTCGGCTTCCTGCGCTACGGCTTCCCGCCGGCCAGCACCTTCCTCGGCGACACCGGCTCCAACCTGCTCGGCTACCTGATGGGGGTGATCGCCGTCCAGGGGGCATTGAAGACGAACGCCGTCGTCGCCCTCTTCCTGCCGCTGATCGTGCTCGCGGTGCCGATCCTCGACACCGGCTTCGTGGTCGCCAAGCGGCTCAAATACCGGCGCCCGATCTACCGCGCCGACCGCTGGCACTTCCACCACCGGATGGCCGACATCGGCTTCAGCCAACGCCGCACCCTGCTCTACCTCTACGGCTGGACGGCGGTGATGGCGGCGCTGGCCCTCGCCCTGCGCTTCGTCCCCTACAGCGACGACCACGGCCACTTCGACGTCTTCTGGACGGTCGTGATCGGGATCTGCGGCCTGCTCACGATCGCCGCCAGCTTCTACCTCGTCACCGTGCTGGAGATCTTCAAGCTGCGCCAGGTGCGGCTGCGCCAGCTGGCCAGCGTGCGCGAGCAGGTCGGTGCCCCCGGGCCGCGCCCGGCCGAGATCAACGCGGCGGTCGAGGCCGAGCTGGAGACCGGGAGCTTTCCCGTGATCGACCCGGAAACGGGCGAGTTTGGCGTCGTCGACCCGCCCGACCAGCGTTAGTGACAGGTTGTGACAAGGGGCACTATCCCGCATCAGAAAGCCATTCCCGGGGCCTTTGGGATATAGTCGCGACTTGCCCGCTCGCAGAGAGCGGGACCCCCTATGTCTCCTCCCAAGTACGTCGACCTTCTCCTGCTTGCCGCCGGGCTCGTCGTCTTCCTATTGGGGGATTTCCCGATGTTGGGCTACGCCGTCGGCGCCGCCGTCTGGATCATCCAGCGGGTCGTCCAGGAGATCGCCACCAGGCGCGCCACCCGGGAGCTCGCGGCCGGCAACCGCCAGAAGGCGATGGGGATCGTCGCCGCGACGACCCTCGGCCGCGTCTGGCTGATGGCCACCACCGTCCTCGTCGTCGGCCTCACCGCCGAAAAACAGGACGGCCTCGCGGCCGCGGTCATGGTCCTCGTCTTCTTCACCGTCACCTTCGTGATCCAGGGCCTCTCGCACCTGTTCGGCCACGAGCCTGAAGGACAGGGGGCCGCGTGAGCACCGAGCAGGCAGTCGCCGAGGCGCCCGACGGCGCCTCGAAGTCGGGCGGCCTCAGCACCAAGGCCAAGGTCTTCATCGGGCTCGGTGCCTACCTGGGCGTCGCGATCCTGATGTTCCTGATCTTCGGCGACGGCGGCAAGAACGAACACTTCCAGCCCCAGAACGAGTTCAAACTCGAGCCCTGGATCACGATCAAGCTCGGCGGCGTCGATCTCAGCATCAACAAGGCGGTCGTCTACCTGCTCCTGGCCAGCGGCCTGACGATCGCGACGATGCTCTGGATCTCGAAGCGGATGCAGCAGAAGCCGAACCGGGTCCAGGTCGCGATCGAGGTCGCCTACGACATGACCAAGAACACGATCGCCGGCGGCAACCTCGACACCAAGATGGCGGCCCGCTGGTTCCCCTTCCTGGCCGCGCTCTTCTTCTGGATCTGGTTCTCGAACATGATCGGCTTCATCCCGCTGCCGGTGAACACCGAACACACGGTCGACATCTTCGGTGTCGCGATCCCCTCCTTCGCGCTCTACGCGGCGACCGCGAACCTCTCGATCCCGCTCGTCCTCACCCTCGTCGTCTGGGTCAGCTACCACGTCGAAGGGATCCGCGCCAAGGGCTTCTTCAAGTACTTCGCCAGCTGGCTGCCCCCCGGCCTCGAGGACATGAACCCGGCCTTCAAGGGCTTCATCTTCGTGATCGAGGCGATCTCCCACATCGCCCGGCTGATCTCGCTCTCCGTCCGACTTTTCGCCAACATCCTCGCCGGCCACCTGCTGCTGCTCTTCATGGGCGGCGGGCTCGCCGTGCTGCTCGGGATCGCGGCCCTGGGCGCGCTCACCTTCCCGCTCGCCTTCTTCTTCTTCATCCTCGAGGTCGGCCTAATCGCCACCTTGCAGGCGTTCATCTTCTCGACCCTCACTGCCATCTATCTCGGCGGAGCTACCTCCGCCAGTCACTAGAAAAGGAGTCACCTCGATGGATCTCACGTCCCTTCCGATCGCCGAGATCACCGACGAAGGAATCACCGACGCCGGCAAAGCGATCGCCCTCGGCGTCGGCGCGGGCCTCGGCTCGATCGGCGCCGGTATCGGCATCGGCTTCATCTTCGGCAAGGAGATCGAGTCGGTCGCCCGTCAGCCGGAGATGAAAGACGAGCTCCAGAGCATCCGCTGGCTCGGCTTCGCGCTGACCGAGGCCGTGGCCTTCTACACGTTCATCTTCGGCCTTATCGCCTTCTTCCTCTAGGCCGCGATGGATCTGCTCGGCAACATCATTCCGCTGGCTACCGAGGCCGCGGCCGAGGAGGAAGGTGGCAGCTTCCTCGTCTCTCCCGGCCTCGGGCTGATGATCTGGACCCTCGTGCTCTTCCTGATCACGATGTGGGTCCTCAGCAAGCTCGCGTTCCCGAAAATCCAGGAGGCGCTGGACCGACGGGCGAAAGCAATCGCCGAGTCGATCGACGCCGCCGAGCGCCAGCGCAAGGAATCCGACGAGCTGCTGGCCGAGTACCGCGCCCGCCTCGCCGAGGCCCGCGAGCAGGCCGACGACATCATGGCCCGCGCCCGCAAAGCCGCGGAGACCGCGGAAGCGGAGGCGACCACGGCCGGCAAGGAGAAACGCGAGGAGCTGGTCTCCCAGGCCAAGCGCGACATCGAGGCCGAGACGCGGCGCTCGCTGGAGCAGATCCGCACCGAGGTCGCCGATCTCACCGTGCTGGCGACCGAGAAAGTCACCCGTAAAAGCCTCACCGCCGAGGACCAGAAACGGCTGGTCGAGGACGCCCTCGCCGAGGTCGATTTCTCCGCCCTCTCGGGGAAGGCGTCGGAGAACTAGACGATGGCCGAGGCCGCCCGCGTATATGCCGAGGCCCTGTTCGAGGCCGGCAAGGACAAAGGCAAGCTCGACTCCTTGCAGTCGCAGCTTGCCCAGTTCACCGACGCGGTCGACCGCAACCGCGACCTGCAGGTGTTCCTGTTCAGCCCCTACCTCTCCTCCGCCGACAAGCAGGAGGGGCTGAGACGGGCGATCTCCGGCGCCGAGCCGGAGCTGCTGAACTTCCTCGGACTGCTGGTCGAGAAGCACCGGATGCCGGAAATCTTCCGCATCCGGCGCGAGTTCGACGAGCTCTGGAAAAAGGAGAACCGCCGCCTCGACGTGACCGTGATCAGCGCCGTCGAGCTCGACCAGGCGGTTGTCGAGAAAATCGGCCTGGAGGTCGAACGACAGACCGGCGAGGCGGTCGAGCTGTCGAGCCGCGTCGACGACGACATCCTCGGCGGCATCGTCTTGCAGGTCGGCAACATGGTTTTGGACGCGAGCATCCGCAGTCGCCTGGAGAAACTTCGAAAGACCGTCGCCACCGCGGCGTAAGGAGGAACTGAGCACCCGATGGAGATCAAGCCGGACGAGATCGCAAGCATTCTGCGAGAGCGAATCGAGGGGCTGGAGACCGACTCCGCCGACCTCACCGAGGTCGGCACGGTTCTCTCCGTGGCCGACGGAATCGCCCGCATCCATGGACTCGACAACGTGATGGCGCTGGAGATGCTCGACCTGCCGCATGGGGTCACCGGGCTGGCGCTGAACCTCGAGGCCGACAACGTCGGCGCCGTGCTGTTCGGCGAGTGGGACAAGATCGTCGAGGGCGACACGGTCAAACGGACCGGCCACCTGCTCGAGATCCCGGTCGGCGAGGAGCTGCTCGGCCGCATGGTCGACCCGCTCGGCCGCCCGCTCGACAACCGCGGCGAGGTCGCCACGACCGAGACCCGCCCGGCCGAGTTCAAAGCGCCCGGGGTGGTCGAGCGCCAGCCGGTCGAGGAACCCGTCCAGACCGGGCTGATGTCGATCGACGGGATGATCCCGATCGGCCGTGGCCAGCGAGAGCTGATCATCGGCGACCGCCAGACCGGCAAGACGGCGATCGCAATCGACACGATCATCAACAACAAGGACAAGGACCTGATCTGCATCTACGTCGCGATCGGGCAGCGGATGTCCACCGTCGTCCAGCTGAAGGAGACGCTGGAGGAAAACGGGGCGATGGAGAACACG
>JAWVEZ010000219.1:0-7337 GCA_033856455.1 Solirubrobacterales bacterium
ATCAAGGGCGTCGAGCGAGCTAGCCGTTAACTGACGACACAGTCTTTCGAGCCGCCCTGCGTCTCCCCTTTCGCCGGGAAGGCGTGGGCCAGCGCCTGCGCGATCAACTGCGCGCGGGCAGCGTATCCGGGTGAGGTGAAATGGATGCCGTCTTCGATGAACCAGGCGTCTTTTACCTCGGACGCCCAGTCGTAGATGCGCATGTTCGGATGGGCGGCGCAGGCGAGGACGAGTTCTTCGTTCCACTTTTCCATGTTTTCTTTCGAGTAGGGATCGCCGGGCGGGACGAGCGAGCGGACGTTGACCCACATCGCCGGTTCGTCGCCGATGATCGCCATCATTTTGTCGATCCGTTCGCGCTCGCCGACCGTCGAGCCGGCGGCGACGTTGGCCGCCTCGTTGGTCCCCATCGCCAGCACCCAGCAGCCTTCGAAGCCTTCGAGCTTCCAGGCTTCGGCGACTTCCTGGGCGTTCGGTTCGCCTTCGAACTGCTCTTCGATCGAGCGCGCGCCGGAGATCTCGAGGATCTCTTCTTTGGTCCCGACGTCTTCGTACTGGGCGTCGATCCGCTGGCTCGGGATCGGCAGGTATTCGGGCGAGTCGAGACCCTCGGAGGTCGAGTCGCCGATGTGGATCACTTTTTTGCACGAGGTTTTGTCGGACTCGGCGGCCTGTCTCGGAGTCAGCGGCGCCTGTTTCGCGGTGCCGCCCTTGACCGCTTCGGCGACCCGCGCGTCGGCGCCTTCGGGGGCGGAGTTGACGCCGAACATGCCGATGATCGCCGCGATCATCACCACCGCGGAGCCGACGATCGCGCCCCGGCCCTGCGGCGAGAAGGTCGTCCAGCCCCAGCCGCGGGCGCGGCGGCGGGCGAAGAACTTGCCGAAGGCGCCGTGGCGGATCGGCTCCTCGACGAACTTCCAGGAGAGCGCCGAGATCGCGAAGATCGCCGCCACCTGCAGCGCCGCGCGGGTGAGGCTCGGGCCCGGGTGGTCGCTGGGGTTGGTGAGGACGATGACCGGCGCGTGCCAGAGGTAGATCCCGTAGGAGCGCACGCCGACCCAGCGCAGCGGTTTGATCCCGAGGATCACCCCGAGCCGGCAGGCCGGGTGGGTCGCCGCCATCAGCACGAGGATCACCGCCAGCGAGAGCAGGACGAAGCCGCCGCGGTAGAGGAAGGCGTCGAGTTCGCTCGTTTTCCAGATCATGATCGCGATCACGAGCAGGCCGAAGGCGCCGAGCCCGTCGAGCGTTTTGCGCGCCTGCGGGGTGATCTTGCGGCTGAGGCGGCGGCTCGGCCAGACCATCGCCAGGGCGGCGCCGAAGAGCAGCTCGAAGGCGCGGGTGTCGGTGCCGTAGTAGACCCGCGACGGGTCGGTGCCCCCGCCCTTGTAGAGGACCGCCATCAGGATCGCCGAGATCAACCCCAGCCCGAGGGTCCACATCGCCAGCTTCGGACGGACGCCACCGGGATTGTCACGGTCGCGGATCACCTTGGTCATGAACAGGAGGAGGAAGGGCCAGACGATGTAGAACTGCTCCTCGACCGCCAGCGACCAGAGGTGGTTGAGCGGGCCCGGCGCTTCGAAGCGGGCGAAGTAGGAGACGTCGCCGAAGATCTGCTGCCAGTTGTTGACGTAGAAGACGGCCGAGATCACCGAGTCGCGGAACTGCTGGGTCTGAGCGGGGCCGAAGATCGTCACCCAGGCGAGGACGAGCGCCAGCATCACGAACAGCGCCGGCAGCAGTCGGCGGGCGCGGGCGAGCCAGAAGCCGCCGAGCTTGATCCGGCCGATCTTCGACAGCTGCGAGAGCAGGATGTCGGTGATCAGGTAGCCGGAGAGGGTGAAGAAGATGCCGACCCCGAGCAGCCCTCCGGGGGCCCATCCGAATTCCAGATGGAAGGCAATTACCGCCAGCACGGCGATCGCTCTCAGCCCGTCGAGCCCGGGCATGTAGCGCTGGTTGCGCTTGACTGGTTCGGGCATCGGGTGCGCAATGGTACGCGCGGCGGGGGATGCGGGTAGTGATCCGGTTAACGACCGAACAGGAGAGTCTTTTGAGCGATCCGTCCCCAGCCACTTCGCTGCCCACCCGCCGCCTCGGCGATTCCGATCTCGAGGTCTCTCTGGTCGGGCTCGGCTGCAACAACTTCGGCCGCCGGCTCGACCTCGACGGGACCGTCGCGGTGCTCGAAGCGGCGCTGGCCGCGGGCATCACCTTCTTCGACACCGCCGACATATACGGGGGCGCGGGGGCGAGCGAGCGGCTGATGGGAGAGGCGCTGCGGGGGCGGCGCGAGGAGTACCTGGTCGCGACCAAGTTCGGGATGGAGATGGGCGGCGCGGAGGGCGTGCCCGACGCGGCGCGCGGGTCCCGCGAGTACATCCGCTGGGCGGTCGAGGGCTCGCTGGGGCGGCTCGGGATCGACCGGATCGACCTCTACCAGTACCACGAGCCCGACGGGACGACGCCGATCGGCGAGACCCTGGCGGCGCTCGACGAGCTGGTCGGCGAAGGGGTCGTGCGGGCGATCGGCTGCTCCAACTTCAGCGCCGCCGAACTCGAGGAGGCCGACCGGCTGGCAGGCGAGAACGGCTGGGCGCGGTTCGTCAGCGTGCAGAACGAATACAGCCTGCTGCGGCGCGGGATCGAGGCCGAGGTGATGCCGGCGGCGGAGCGGCTGGGGATCTCGGTCCTGCCCTTCTTCCCGCTGGCCAGCGGGCTGCTGACCGGCAAGTACCGGCGCGGCGAGGCGGCGCCGCCGGGGACGCGGCTGGCCGGCCGGGAGAGCGCCGGCAGCGAGGCGGATTTCGAGGTGGTGGAAGCGCTGCGCGGGTTCGCGGAGGAGCGCGGGATCGAGCTGATCGACGTCGCGATCGGCGCCCTCGCGGCGCGGCCGGCGGTCGCCTCGGTGATCGCGGGCGCGACCAAGCCCGAGCAGATCGAGGCGAACGTGGGCGCGCTGGAGTGGCGGCCGAGCGCCGAGGACCTGGCGGAGATCGACCGGATCGCACCAGCGCCCGGGCGCTGACCCCCGGACGGCAACCGGACAAACGTCGGAATCTGTCTGTTCAGCCGCCGCCGGCACTGGTAGGTTCCCGCGCCGTGGATCTCGTCCGTCCGACTTCGGGGAGCAAGCGCGTCGCCGCGACCGTGCTGCTGGCCGTGGCCGCTCTGCTCGCCGTGCTGGCGCTGAGCGCCGCCGCCGCGCCGCAGGCGAGCGCCGCCACCTGCCCCAGCTTCAAAGTCCTCCACGACGACCGGATCGGCGCCGCGGTCCTGCCCGCCGGCAGCTACACGATCACGACCTCGGCGACGATCAGCTGCACCCAGGGCTCCGCCTTCTTCGCCCGCTTCCTGCAGGACTGGGACGGAGTCCTCCCGGCGCCGTGGCGCGTGGTCGCCCAGGGCAGTGGCAAAGCGACCTTCAACCGCGGCGGCGCCTTCGGCTTCTCCGTCGCCCGCCAGGGGAGCGAAGAAGAAGAAAACGGACCCAGTCCGAGCGGCCGGCTCTGCGCGAGACCCTTCACCGTCAACATCGAAAAGACGATCGGGCCGCTCTTCTTCGCGGAGGGCCAGTACCTGATCTACCAGCCGGCCCGCACCGGCATCACCTGCCGCCGCGCCTCGCTCCTCTTCACCCGCTTCCTCGGCCAGCCGGGCACCCAGCTGCCCTCCCCCTGGCGGATGCGCAGCCAGACCGCGACCTTCTTCAGGCCGCAGAACCCGGTCCGCTCGGCCTTCCGCGTCGAGCCGGCCGACGGCACTTCCTGAGCTAGTCGCCCGGTACCGGGCGGGCGCTTCTCACCACTGTTCTAGGAGCGCGATAGCGCCCCTAACTGCACGGACGCGGGCCAGCCCGCACACCTCCGTGGGCAGGTAGGTGTGCGGGCGGGCCCGGTGCTCGATTCCGGTCCGAGTTTCTCCCGGTATGCGGGAATAGGTCGGACCGGAACCGACGAGTGAGGCTTCCGGTGGGAGTTTTGGTCGCTATGCGGTCATATGTCCCACCGGAACGTCCCGCCACCTCATCCGCCGCGCACCCCGGCGAGGCAAATCCACGAGTCCGCAGCTAGCCGCGAATAGCGCGGTCGAGGACGGACTCACGCTTGAATTGGCGTTTTCCGTCGGTTGGATACTTGTATACTAGGACGGTGTCTTCCCCCCAGGTGATCCCCCTCGACCGCTATCAGCGGGACAAATCGACACCGACGCGGGTGCAGGTCTATGCCGCGCTGCGCGACGCGATCGTGCGCGGGGAACTGGAGCCCGGGCAGCAGCTCTCCGAGAACTCGCTGGCCGAGCGGATCGGGGTCAGCCGCACGCCGATCCGCGAGGCGATCGGCCGCCTGCGCGAGGACCGGCTGGTCGAAACCGTGCCCCAGCTCGGCACCTTCGTCGCCCGGATCAACCCGACCGCGATCTCCGACGCCCAGTTCATCCGCGAGTCGCTGGAGTGCGCGGCGATCCGGATCAGCGCCCAGGTCGCCAAAGAGGCCGACGTCGCCGAACTCGAGGAGAACCTGCGCGGCCAGGAGCGGGCCCGCGAGAGCGGCGACCTCGACAGCTTCTACCTGCTCGACGACTCCTTTCACCACGCGCTCTGCGACCTCAGCGGCCACCTCTCGGTCTGGATCGTCAGCGAGCGCGCGAAGGCGCACCTGAACCGGATCCGCCGGCTCAGCCTCGGGATGCCGAACTACCTCGACGAGATGGTCTCCGAGCACCGCCTTGTGCTCGACGCGGTCACCGCCAACGACGCCGACCTCGCCGAGGGCCTGCTGCGCGACCACCTGCGGACTGTCCTGCGCGAGGTGCCGCGCATGCGCGCGGAACATCCCGACTACTTCGAAGGGCCGTAGTCATGGCCAAGCCCGAGAACCAGTTCCCGGCGGTCGAGCAGTACGAGACGATGGTCGAGATCCGCGAGTTCGAGACCGAAGCCGAGCGCCAGTACAAGGCGGCGAAGATCGGCGGCTACTGCCACCTCTCCTCCGGCCAGGAGGCGACCACCGTGGGCACGATGGCGGCGATGACGCCGACCGACCTCCTGGTCACCGGCTACCGCTGCCACGGCTTCGCGCTGGCCCGCGGCGTCCCCGCCAACGAGGCGATGGCCGAGCTGTTCGGCCGCCGCGACGGATGCGCCGGCGGGCGCGGCGGCTCGATGCACCTGCTCGACGTCGAGCGCGGCTTCTACGGCGGCTGGGGCATCGTTGCCGGCCAGCTGCCGGTCGCCACCGGCCTGGCCCTGGCGCTGACCCGGCGCGGCCGCGAGGACGCGGTCCTCTGCGAGCTCGGCGACGGCGCCGTGAACATGGGCGCCTGGCACGAGTCCCTCAACCTGGCGGCCCTCTGGGAGCTGCCGATCGTCTACTTGGTCGTCAACAACGTCTACGGCATGGGCACGAGCGTTTCCCGCGCATCGGCCGAGCCTGACCTGTTCAAGCGCGCCGCCTCCTACCGGATGGCGTCGGAGCGGGTCGACGGGGACGACATCGAGGCGGTTTTCGACGCCGCCTCCCGCCTCCTCACCGCCGCGCGTGAGCAGCGCAAGCCGGCGGTGCTGGAGGCGATGACCTACCGCTACCGCGGTCACTCGGTCGCCGACGCCGGCACCGCCTACCGGACCAAGGAGGAGATCGAGGAGCGCCGCGGGCGCGACCCGATCGCCCGGGTCCGGTCTTTGCTGCTCGACCGCGGCGCCGGCGAGGACGAGCTCGATGCCGCCGAGGCGCGGGCGCGGGCGACGGTCGCCGAGGCGGTCGAGTTCGCCGACGCCGATCCCGAGCCGGCGCTCGACCGGTTGGCGGCGGGGATGTACGCGCCGACCTCCGACCTGCAGTTCGCCCGGATGAAGCCCGGCTCGCCCTTCGGCGAGGAGGAGCTGGTCTACGCCGCGGGGCTGGGCGCATGAGCGCGCCCGGTCCGGTCACCGCGCCGGCACCCCTCGCCGGCGAAGTCGAGCAGTCCGCCGGCGAGACCCAGCGGATGAACTACCGCGAGGCGCTGCGGCTGGCGATGCGCGAGGAGCTCGGCCGCGACGAGCACGTCTTCCTGATGGGCGAGGAGGTCGGCGTCTTCAACGGCTCCTACAAGGTCAGCGACGGCCTGCTCGAGGAGTTCGGTCCCGACCGGATCCGCGACACCCCGATCAGCGAGGAGGGCTTCGTCGGCGCCGCGGTCGGCGCGGCGCTGCTCGGCGAGCGGCCGATCGTCGAGATCATGACCCTCAACTTCCTCCTCGTCGCGATGGACCAGGTCGTCAACCACGCGGCCAAGGTCGGCGCGATGTTCGGCGGCAAGGTCCGCTGCCCGCTGGTGATCCGCACCCCGAACGGCGCCGGCAACCAGCTCACCGCCCAGCACTCCCAGAGCTTCGACGGCTGGTTCGCCGGCACCCCCGGGCTCAAGGTCGTCGCCCCCTCCACCCCGGCCGACGCCAAGGGCCTGCTGAAGGCGGCGATCCGCGACGACGACCCGGTGCTGGTGATCGAGAACCTCTCCGCCTACAAGGAGAAGGGCGAGGTGCCGCTCGACCCCGAGTATCTGGTCCCGCTCGGCCTCGCCAACGTCACCCGCGAGGGCTCCGACATCAGCCTCGTCGCCCACGGCTTCGCCGCGGTGCGTGCGCTCGAGGCGGCCGAGCGGCTGGCCGAGGCGGGGATCTCGGCCGAGGTGGTCGACCTGCGCAGCCTGCGTCCGCTCGACGTCGAGACGGTCGCCGCCAGCGTCAAGAAGACCAACCGCGCGGTCCTGGTCGAGGAGGGCTGGCCGAGCTTCGGGGTCACCGCCGAGCTGGCGGCCCGGATCCAGCACACCTGCTTCGACTACCTCGACGCCCCGGTCGAGCGGGTCGGGATGGCCGAAGTCCCACTCCCCTACGCCAAGAACCTCGAGAACGCGGCGCTGCCGAACGTCGAGCGCGTGGTCGCCGCGGCCCGCGCGGTCATTGACGGAACGCGATGAGCGAGATCGTGATGCCGCGCCTCTCCGACTCGATGGAGGAGGGGACGATCCTCACCTGGATCAAGTCCGTCGGCGACGAGATCGCCGTCGGTGACGAGATCGTCGAAATCGAGACCGACAAGGCGAACATGGCCTACGAGGCCGACGTCGCGGGGACCCTGACTCAGATCCTGGCCGAGGAGGGCGACACGCTTCCGATCGGGGCTCCGATTGCCGTAATTGGCGATCCGTCCGAGGGACCAAGCGGTGACGACGAGGGACAGAGCGATCGGTCCGCGGGTCCTGTCGGGGCAGGGGTCCCACCTCCCCCTGCGGTAGCTAAAGCTTCCTCGGGGGAGGTCCCCCCAACCCCCCCACCCCCGGAA
>JAWVEZ010000220.1:0-3287 GCA_033856455.1 Solirubrobacterales bacterium
GCTGTCATCGCCAGTCTGGGCGGACTTGTTGGGAGTTCGGACTGCTGGGACGAGCGCCCGTTCTGTTACCTACTGCTAAGCGCTTTTCAGTAGTAGGAAGTGCGGCGGCGAACTTCGGTGTTCACTCGAGCAGCCCGGTGCGCATCGCCTTGACGATCGCCACCTGCATCGTCGGCGCGTCCAGCTTGGTGCAGATGTCACGCCGGACGTCGCGGACCGTGCTCGGCCCGAAGCGCAGCCGTTCTCCGATCCGAGCACGGGTCAGGCCTTCGGCGCTGAGCCGCAGCACGTCCCACTCGCGCCCGCTCAGCTCGACCCGGTTGCGGGCCAGCAGCTGAGCGCGCTCGAGATGGAGCCGGCCGGGCGAGAGGTCCCCGCCGGTGTCGATCGCCACCAGCTCCTCGCAGATGCCGCTGACGTTGGCGTCCATCAGCAGGAGCGAGTCAGGCCGGTAGCGAAGGACGTTGCGCATCTGCACGACGCTGGCGTGCCCAGCCAGGAGCAGGACGCGGGTGGGGAGGTGCCGTTCCCGCAGCGACCTCAGGACCGCGGCGCCGTCGAGCACCGGCAGGCCGACGTCGAGCACGATCGTGTCGGGGCGCTGCTCCTCCACCTTTCGCAGCGCCTCTGTCCCGTCGCCGGCTTCGCCCACCAGCTCCAATCGACTGTCTGAGCTGATCGCTTCCGCGACGTGCTCGCGCACCAGCGGATGGTCGTCCGCGACAAAGGCCGAGATCACCGAGACACCTTCCCCTTCCTGCCTTGTACTCAGTTGATACGAATATGGTCAGTAAATCGATAATTGCACAAAACTATTTAGGACGGTTGAGCACACCATTGCCGCGCAGCCGATCAGAGCGGGTGTGACGGTGAGTAGGCGAACGGTATGAAAACCCTTAGTAAGGAAAACGCCCGTATGTGACCCCGGTCTCGCCGAGGGGCGCGTTCGCGGTACGGTCACGCCGTGGTCGCCCCCCGCGAAGACACCGCTTCGGCGCTGGCCGCGTGGGCGGCCGGCTTCGTTCCCGCCGAGGAGGACCTGGCGCTTGCCCGGCGCTCGTTGATCGACACCCTCGCGGTGACCCGCGCCGCGGCCGGGCACCCGATCGAGCCGCTGGCCGCGCGGCTCGGCGAGGCGGGGCGGCTGGCGACGCTCGCCCACGTGCTCGACTACGACGACCTCCACCTGCCCTCGACCAGCCACATCAGCGCGATCTGCGTGCCGGTGGCGCTCGCGGCCGGCGGCGACGCGCGGGCCTTCCTCGCCGGAGCCGGCGCGATGGCCCGGCTGGGGGAGATGCTCGGCTGGGCCCACTACGGGCGCGGCTGGCACGCGACCTGCACGGCCGGGGCACCGGCCGCCGCGGTGACCGCGGCGGCGGCGCGCGGGCTCGACGCGGAGGCGACGGCGCGGGCGATCGCGCTGGCGCTTCCGGCCGCGGGCGGTGTGCAGCGGGCTTTCGGCACCGCGACCAAGTCCCTCCAGGTCGGCTTCGCGGCCGACGCCGGGGTGCGGGCCGCGGAGCTCGCCGCGGCCGGGGCGAGCGCCGATCCGGCGGCGCTCGACGAGTGGCTGGGCATGGTTGGAGGATCACCGCGGCCGGTCGCCTCGAGCCCCGCCGTTCCCGGCGGCCTGGCGATCAAGCCGTACCCCTGCTGCTACGCGCTGCAGCGTCCGATCGAGGCGGCGCGCGAGGCGATGGCAGGGGAGACGGTCGCGGTCGACCAGGTCGCCTCGATATCGGTGAAGCTCGACGAGGACGTGCTGCGGCCGCTGATCCACAGTCGCCCGAGCACCGGCCTGGAGGCGAAGTTCAGCCTCGGGTACGCGCTCGCGGCGACCCTGCTCGACGGCCACCCGGGTCTCGCCAGCTTCGAGGACGAGGCGGTGGCCCGGCCGGCGGCGCAGGCGCTGGTCGAGCGGGTCCGGGTCGAGACCGCCCCGGGCGGCGGCGACCTGCTCTCCGGCGTGGTCGAGGTGGCGATCGAGCTGGCTGGCGGCGGGACGCGGACCGCCGCGGTCGACGTTCCCAGTGGTGCTCCGGCCAGGCCACTCGACGAGGCCGGGATGCGCGAGAAGGTCGCCGACTGCGTCGGCGCGGACGCCGAGCGGCTGCTCGGCGCCGGCTGGGACTCGCTCCCCTAGCCGGGCGCCCGGTTAGCGGTTTCACAAAGCCCCTCGAATCTCCGTTTCCGGCGCCGCCGGGCGCGATCTACGTTGGCCTGGGGGAAGGATCGGGTCGCCGCAGTTCGAGCAAGGAGGGACGATGTCGGAGTCGGTCGGGCAACTGTTGCCGCTGAGTGCGGAGGAGCTACTCACCACCACCAGGGGGGTGCGCAAGCGCCTCGACTTCTCGCGGCCGGTCGAGCGCGACGTCCTGCGCGAATGCGTCGCCACCGCGTTGCAGGCGCCGTCGGGGTCGAACCGCTGGGCATTGCAGTTCGTCGTCGTCACCGACCCGGACGTCCGCCGCGCCTTCGGCGAGGTCTACCGCGAGTGCTACGCGCACTACCGCAGCCTCGACGGCGTCTACATCGGCAGCATCGACAAGGGCGACCCGGCGCTGAACGAGCAGCAGCAGAAGACGACCGCCTCGGCCGACTACCTCGGCGAGCACTTCGGCGAGGCGCCGGCGATCGTCGCCGCCTGCGGGCCGGCCCGGGCCGAGGACGGCCCGGCGATCCGCAAGACGACCCTGCTCGGCAGCGTGCTGCCGGGGATGTGGTCGTTCATGCTGGCGGCGCGGCTGCGGGGGCTCGGGACCTCGTGGACCACCCTCAGCCTCTTCGACGAAGCCCAGACGGGGGAGGCGCTGCGGATCCCGATCGACGAGGTGACGATCGGCGCGATCACCCCGGTCGCCTACACCAAGGGCACCGACTTCAAACCGGCGCTGCGACCCGACCCCGACGACGTGATCCACTGGGATGGCTGGTAGCGGGACCCCGGTCCGCAGCGAGCGGCGCGGCCGGACGCTGGTCGTCGTCCTCGACCGGCCGGAGGCGCGGAACGCGGTCAACCAGGCGATGGCGGAGGGGATCGCCGCCGCGCTGGAGACGCTCGACGCGGACCCCGAGCTGGCGGTCGGCGTGATCTGGGGGGAGGGTCCGGGGTTCAGCGCCGGGATGGACCTGCGCGAGATCCAGCAGGGCGGGCGCTCCTCGGTCGGGGAGCGCGGCTTCGCCGGGATCATCAGGCACTCCTCGGAGAAGCCGCTGATCGCCGCGATCGAGGGCTTCGCGCTGGCCGGCGGGCTCGAGGTGGCGCTGGCCTGCGACCTGATCGT
>JAWVEZ010000221.1:0-6349 GCA_033856455.1 Solirubrobacterales bacterium
CCCGGCGTGCCCCGGCGTGCGCGGCGTCCTCGAGGCGGTCGTCCAGCGGCTCGAGGGCCTCCGCGGCCCCGGTGGCCGTGGCGATCAGCCAGTCGGCGAACCACGCGTTCTTGGGCAGGAGGGGGCCGTGGAGGTAGGTGCCGATGACGTTGTTGCTGTGGACTCCCTCGAAGCCGTCGTTGCCGTTGTTGCCGTGGCCTGAGAGGACGCGGCCGAGCGGCTCGGCGGTCGCTCCGAGGTGGGTGCGGCCGCCGTGGTTCTCGAACCCGGCCAGCAGGCGCGTCCCGGAGCCGAGGTCGACCTCGATCGCGACGTTGCCGATCAGCCGCTCTCCCGGCTCGCGCACGGTCTCGAGGTCGGCGAGGCCGAGGCCGGGCAGCCTCTCCTCACCCAACTGGTAGCTGTGGCCGAGCAGCTGGTAGCCGCCACAGACGGCGAGCAGGCCGGCTCCGTCCTCGACCGCCGCCGCGAGCGCGTCGCGCTTGGTCGCGACCATGTCCTGGGCGACCATGCGCTGGTCGCGGTCCTGGCCGCCGCCGACGTAGAAGAGGTCGGCCCCGCCGGGGTCGACCGGGTCGCCGGGCCCGGCGCCGGCGTGGCTGAACTCGATCCCGCGCCACTCGCAGCGCCGCTGCAGGAAGAGGATGTTGCCGCGGTCCGCGTAGATGTTCATCTGCTCGGGATAGAGGCTGAGGACTCGAAGCTGCATCGTTCAGCCCGCCTTCTCGTAGACGACCGCGAGCGAGCCGACGTG
This sequence comes from Solirubrobacterales bacterium, assembly GCA_033856455.1. Taxonomy (GTDB): domain Bacteria; phylum Actinomycetota; class Thermoleophilia; order Solirubrobacterales; family 70-9; genus VAYN01. The sequence goes on from JAWVEZ010000221.1 coordinate 755, forward strand.
GATGTCGGTGGCGGCGATCTGACGCCGTTCGAGCGGGCGCAGGCCGGCCGCGGCGGCCTCCTCGTCCAGCTGCGCGGCGGGGAAGGTGGCGATCCGGACCTGGTTCGGCTCCTCGGCGAGCTCGCCGTCGGGGGAGACCGTGTGGCGCAGCCGGTGGATGACGATTTCGCCGGGGCCGACCGCGGCCTCGACCGCGAGGCTCGAATAGACCCAGCCGTCGATCTCGCGGACATCGGGGAGCGGGGGAGGGGCGCCGTCGGGCTCGGGCATCCCCTCGAGTATCGCCGCCGCGAAGCGTCCGCCGGGCCGCAGGGCGGCGCTGACGCGGCGCAGGCAGGCAGCTCGCGCCTCCGAGTCCGGCAGCAGCTGGATCATCTGGGTCGGGGCGAGGACGAGCGCGGCCTCGCCGTCGAGGGCGAAGTCCTGGGCATCGGCAAGGTGGGTGCGGACCGGCAGCCCGTCGGCGCGCTCGGCGAGCGCCGCGATCAGCTCCGGGTCGCGGTCGAGCCCAACCGTCTCGAAGCCGCGCCGCGCCAGGTGCAGGACGACGCGCCCGGTCCCGCAGCCGAGCTCCAGGACCGGCCCGTCGGCCGCCGCCGCGAGCTCCTCCCAGAGCCCGAGGTCGGCCCCGTAGGAGCCGCACTCGACGTCGTGCCAGATCGCCGCCGGACCGATCGACGCGCTCACCGCCAAAACTCCTCCGCCAGCCCCCGGTCCGCCAGCAGCTTGCGCAGTTCGAGCAGCGCCGTGTAGGTCGGCAGGGCGAAGACCCTGGGCCCTCGCGACATTGGGTCCCCCATAGGGGCCTCGATGTCGCGAGCGCTGCCGACGGCGGCGTCGAGGGACCGCTCGATCCCCGGGATCACCTCGATCCGGTCGCCGGGCCAGCCGGCGTACTTGAGGCGCAGGGCCATCTCGGGGGCGCGGGTGCCGGTGCAGACGACGCGGCGCACGGCGCCGGCCAGCAGCTCGAAGTCGGCGTCCCAGACCCAGGAGACGTCGCGGCCGTCGGCGATCCGGTCGTTGAGCGCGATCCAGAGGTCGATCCCGTCGCCGTCCGCGGCCTCCAGGCGCAGCGTCCGCAGGACCTCGTTGGCGCCGGCCGGGTTCTTGATCAGCAGGATCGAGACCGCCGCCTTGCCGACCGCGATCGTCTCCACCCGCCCGAAGGCGGCGCGCATCTCGCCGAGCGCCGCGGCGATCCGCTGCGGCGCGACGCCGAGCCGGAGGCCGGCGGCGACCGCGCCGAGCGCGTTGTAGACGTTGTAGAGGCCGGGCAGCGGCAGCTCCAGCTCGATCTCGCCCTCCGGGGTCCGAACGCTGGTTCGAGACCCGTCCATGCCCCGCAGCTCGATCTTCGTCGCGGCGACGTCCGGGCGCGGCCGCTCGGCGCCGCAGTTGGGGCAGGAGTAGTGCCCGAGGTGGCCGACGAAGGCGCGGGCGTACTCGTAGGGGTGGCCGCAGCGGCGGCAGTGCTTGGCGTCGAAGGCGTGCTGGAGCTCGGGCAGCGCCTGGGACGGGTCGTCGATCCCGAAGTAGAGGACTCCCTCGCGCTGGCGGCCCTCGGGGTCCCGCCCGAGGTCGGCGATCAACGGGTCGTCGGCGTTGAGGACGAAGCCCGAGCTGCCCTCGCGGGCGGCGACCGTCTTCGCCCACTCGTCGGCCAGCGCCTCCATCTCGCCGTAGCGGTCGAGCTGGTCGCGGAAGAGGTTGCCGAGCACGATCAGCTCCGGGCCGAGTTCCTCGACCACCTTCGGCAGCCAGGCCTCGTCGACCTCGAACAGCCCCTCGCGCCCCCCTCGCTGCTCCAGCAGGGCGGTGGCCACGCCCCAGGTCATGTTGGAGCCGGCCCGGTTGTGGACCGGCTGGCGGCCGTCGGCGGCGAGGATCGCGGCGATCATCCCGGCGGTCGTCGTCTTCCCGTTGGTCGCCGAGACCACCGTCGTGCCGCGGTCGAGCCGGGCCCCGAGCTCGGCGATCGCCTCCGGGGCCAGCCGCAGCAGCACCCGTCCCGGCAGCGTCGTGCCGCCGCCGCGGCCGCTCGCCCGGCTGGCCGCCCCGATCGCCCGGGCCAGCGCGACCTTGGTGGCGAAGCCGGCGCTCAAGCGCTCGGGACGAGCACGTTCAGCGCCCGCGGCAGGACCCGCAGCGCCACCGGCAGGTCGGTGAGGTGCTCGCCGTCCGCGTAGACGGGGAAGGGGCGGCTGGCGCTCAGTTCGAGGTGCTGGGCGCGGAAGACGCGCACCTCGTCCTTCTCGACGTGGGTGCCCTTGAACACCTTCGGCAGGTTACTCAGGAACCGCAGCTTGCCGACGTCGCCGACCGAGACGACGTCGAAGAGGCCGTCGTCGAGCTGCGCGCCCGGCGCCACGAACATGCCGCCTCCGAAGCAGCTGTTGTTGGCGACCGAGATCGAGTACCCGGTCAGGCGGGTCCGTTCCTCGTCGACGCGGATCGTGAAGCGGGCCGGTTTCCAGCCCAGCAGGGTGCGGACCCCGGCGTAGGCGTAGACGAGGCCGCCGCGCAGGAACTTGGTCTCGTTGGCGAGGCGGTTGGCTTCGGAGTCGAAGCCGACGCTGACGATGCCGAGGAAGCGCTTGTCGTTGGCCTGGCCGACGTCGATCTTGCGCTTCTGCCCGGCGAGGATCACCTCGACCGCGGCCTCGGGCTCGGTGGGGATGCCGAGCACCCGGGCGAGGTCGTTGCCGCGGCCGCCGGGGATGATCCCCAGCGGCGTCTCCGAGCCGGCCATCGCGCCGCCGACCGAGCCGAGCAGGCCGTCGCCGCTCATCACCACCGGCAGCTCGCCGGCTTCGACCGCGAGCAGCGCCTGCTCGGTCCCGTGCTCGAGCCCCTTGGTGTGCTGGACGCGGAACTCGACCCGGCGCTCGTCCAGCGCCTGCTCGACCCGCGGCAACAGCTTCAGGGTCTTGCCGCCCGCCGACGAGGGGTTCACGAGGATCGCCAGCGGCATGCCGTCGGTGCCCATGCCCTGAGCCTATTCCGAGAACGGAGCGTTCCCGGCGCTCCCCAGCCGGGCGACAGAGAAGCTGCCGTCGCCGGCCTCGCCGGCTTCGACCGGGACGAAGCCGGCGCGCTTGAAGCGCCACCGGCCGAGCCTCGAGCCAAGCTTGGAGGAGGCGTGCAGGCGGTCGGAGAAGGCGATCACCAGGTAGCCGCCCGGCCGCAGCACCCGCGCCGTCTCGGCGACCGCGAGCCGGCCGTCGAGCACGGCGACCAGATCGAAGTGGTCGTCCGGGAAGGGCAGATCCCGCGGGCCGCCCAGCTTGAAGGCGATCCGGCCCTCCGGGTCGAGCCCGATCCGCGCCGTGGCCCGGCGGATCACCTCCGCGGAGGTGTCGACGCCGCGCACCCGGGCCAGCGGGAACTCGCGGGCGAGGAAGAGGACGCCGTCGCCCTCGCCGCATTCGACCTGCAGCACGCTCTCCGGCTTTCCCACCGCGAGCGTCGCGGTGGCGAGCGGCGTCAACGGTGGGCTCGGCATCACCTCGATCGTAAAGCGGTTTGCTCTAATCTCTCCGGCCGTGGAGGCGCAGCAGCCAGATCGTCGTTGGATCATCCTCGCCGTTTTCGCGGCGCTGGCGGTAATCGTCGTCGGCGCGATCTTGATCTCGCGCGGCGGTGGCGACGACGACGGCGACACGACCAGCGCATCCGGCGGCGGCTCCAAAGGCGGCTGCGAGAAAGTCGAAGCGCCGGCGCCGAAGAACGTCAGCTTCGACAAACCCGACCAGGTGGTCGAAAAAGGCGAAGAAGTGAACGCCGTGGTGCAGACGAGCTGCGGCGAGTTCACGATCGCCCTCGATACCGAGCGGGCGCCGAAAACGAGCAACTCCTTCGCCTTCCTCTCCGAAGAAGGCTTCTTCGACGAAACGACCTTCCACCGGATCGTCCCGGAATTCGTGATCCAGGGCGGCGATCCGGAAGGCACCGGCGGCGGCGGGCCCGGCTACAGCGTGGTTGAGGCGCCCCCGAGCAACCTCGAATACACCAAAGGCATCGTCGCGATGGCGAAGACCGAAACCGAGGCGCCGGGCACCTCGGGCAGCCAGTTCTACGTGGTCACCGGCGCCAACGTCGGCCTGCCGCCCGAATACGCCCTGCTCGGCGAAGTCACCGATGGCTATCCGACGGTCGAAAAGATCGAGAAACAGGCCAAACCGGGGAGCGAAGAACCGAAACAGCCTGTAGTGATCGAAAGCGTCACGATCGAAAAGGAATAGGCGGGGGATCGGGATGGCCAAGGCCCGTGAGGGAGATCCGGCCCCCGAGTTCGAGCTTCCCGGGACCGGGGGCAAGACCTACCGGCTCGCCGACTACCGCGGCGGCAAGCTGGTCCTCGCCTTCTATCCCGGCGACTTCACGCCCACCTGCACGAAGCAGTTCTGCTCCTACCGCGACCAGGGCGACCGGCTCGACGGGCTGAACGCGACGATGCTGGGAATCTCGCCGCAGTCGGTCGACTCCCACGAGCGCTTCATGCAGGAGGAAAGCCTGAACGTGCCGCTGCTGGCCGACGAGGACAAGAGCGTGGCCCGGGCCTACGGGGTGCTGGCGGGGCCGCTGGTGCGGCGGGCGATCTTCATCCTCGACGAGGAGGGGATCATCCGCCACCGCAAGGTGAGCATGGTCGGCCTCGGCTACGAGTCGGTCGACGACATCGAGCAGGCGCTGGCGAAGATCGGTTGATGGCAGACGACGGGCACGCGTTCGAGCTCGGTCCGGCGCCGACGCTGCGCGGCGAGTCCGCGGGGGAGGGGCCGCCGCTGGTGCTCTGCCACGGGATCACCGCGACCCGCAAGTACGTCGTCCACGGCTCGCGCTCGCTGCAGCGGGCCGGCCACCGTGTCGTCACCTACGACGCCCGCGGCCACGGCGAGTCCGACCCCGCCCCGCCCGGGCAGGGTTATGGATACCCGGAGCTGGTCGCCGACCTCGAGCGCGTGGTCGCCGCCGAGCTCGGCGAGGCGCCGTTCGTGCTCGGCGGGCACTCGATGGGCGCCCACACCGCGGTCGCCTACGCGCTCCGCCACAGCGACCGGCTGGCGGGCCTGGCGGTGATCGGGCCGGCCTACACGGGCGACATCAGCGAGGGGACGCTCGCCTACTGGGACGGCCTCGCGGCGGCGCTCGAGGAGGGCGGCGTCGACGGCTTCGTCGCCTACATCGAGGCCCACCAGGGGATCGACCCGGCCTACCGCGACTCGGTCCTGCGCTTTACCCGGGAGCGGATCTCGCTGCACCGCGATCCCTCGGCGCTGGTCGAGGCGCTGCGCGAGGTCCCGCGCTCGCGGCCGTTCGACGGCCTCGGCGAGCTGGCCGCGATCGACGTCCCGGCTCTTGTCGTCGCCAGCTACGACGAGGCGGATCCGGGCCACCCCTACGCGGTGGCCGAGGCCTACGCGGATGCCTTGCCGCGGGCGCGGCTGGTCAGCGAGGGGAGGGGGGAGTCGCCGCTCGCCTGGCAGGGTGGCAAGCTCTCGCGCGAGCTGGCCGCTTTCTGCGCCGAGCCGGCCGTCACCGCGACCCGCAAGTACGTCGTCCACGGCTCGCGCTCGCTGCAGCGGGCCGGCC
>JAWVEZ010000222.1:0-4118 GCA_033856455.1 Solirubrobacterales bacterium
TCGGTCTCGACCACCTCGGCGCCGGCGTTCAGCATCGACTCGTGGACGCCCTCGATCACGTCGGGGCGGTTGAGGACCAGCGCCTCGTGGCATTTGCCCTGCAGGCCGCCGTAATCCTCCTGGGTCAGCTCGAACATCTCCAGGGTCGCGCCCATGCCGCCGTCGAAGACGACGACGCGCTCCCGCACCGCGGCCAGATAGTCACGCTCGCTCATGAACTTAGAGAGGCTACCGAGGGCGCTGCCAGTTCATGCTTCTGTAGGCCGGAACGAAGCCGGCGCGCAGCAGGTTCCGCCCGGCGGCGGAGATTCCCTCCGTCTCGTCTTCGTTCAGCTCAGCGAAGATGGTTTGGCAGCCGGCCTCGATCGCGTCGAGGATCCGGCGCCTCAGCAAGACCTGGTTGCAGCCGTGCCCGCGGGCCTCGGGGAGGGTCGCGGCAAGCCCGACCTCGGCGACGCCGCCGTCGATCAACATCGAGCCGAAGGAGACGATCTGCTGGTCGAGCTCGGCGGTGTAGGTGCGCCAGCGCTCCTGTACCGGCAGCGCGAAGAGCAGGTTCGCCGCCGCCGAGTTGAATCCGAGCGCCGGCGCCGCGGAGAAGACCATCGTTTCGCCGGCCGCGTCCTCGTCGCCGATCTCCCAGACGGTGATCGCGGGATTGCCGGGCAGGTCGGGCCAGGAGGTGTCGCGCACGTACTTCCAGATGCCCCGGCCCTGCTCGAAGCCGAGCCGGTTCAGATAGGACTCGGCCGCCGCCGTGCCGGGCCGGCCGTGGGCGACGGCGACCCGGTAGCCGACGTCGAACTCGTCCGCCCAGGCGATCGCGTCGGCGAGATGGCCTTCCTCGGCCGCGCCGGGCTCCGCGGCGCCCAGAATCACGTTCATCCCGGGGTCGTCGGGCAGCGCTTCGAAGAGCGTTGCCTGGACCGGTCCGAACCATGCTTCGACGATTCCGCACTCGAGGACGGCGTCCTCGCAAACGGTTCCCCACATGTCCGACCGGAATGTTTTCGCCGTGCGCTCAAGCGTCGCAGCGTCGTATTCCACTGGTCGCTCCCTCTCCCTAAAAAGGTCGCGTCAAAGAACGAGTCGTCACTCTATGAGCATGGCGCTTATTTATCAAGGAACTTGTTTATCTCTGGAAAAAATCCCAGCAAAAATCCCCGCCGCAGGCACGGGGTCCACAGGCCGCTGAGCCTTACTAATGAAAATTAGGTAGCCGAGTGCTCTAGAGAACGCCGACCGGTGGGCGAACCGCTAGCCGCGGCGGCCGAGGCGGCGCTTCAGGTCGCGCGCGTTGAAGGCCTGGGCGATCTTTCCGACCAGGCCGCGGCGGGCACGGGTGTAGGGGTACCAGGTCGGTTCGCGCTTGCCGGCGAAGCGGGTGATCACGACCGACTCGGTGCGGCAGTACTTCTTGATCCCCGGTTCGCCGTGCCGGTAGCCGATCCCCGACTCCTTCCAGCCTCCCATCGGGACGTCGGAGGCGAAGTAGTTGACGAGCACGTCGTTGACGTTGATCGCCCCGCACTCGACCCGGCGGGCGACCTGCTCGGCCCGCTGCTTCTCGCCGAAGACCGAGCCCGAGAGGCCGTAGCGGCTGTCGTTCGCCATCTTCAGCGCCTCCTCGGCGTCGCGCACCTTCATCACCCCGACCACGGGGCCGAAGGTCTCGTCGCGCATCACCTTCATCGAGTGGTCGACGTCGACGAGGACGGTCGGTTCGAAGTAGTCGCCGGGGCCGGCGACCCTGGCGCCGCCGGTCAGCGCCCGGGCGCCGCTGGCGAGGGCGTCGTCGACGTGGTCCTCGACGATCGCGCTCTGGTTCGGCGAAGTCATCGCGCCGACGTCGGCGTCGTGGCCGGACGCGTCGGGGCCCTGGCGGAGCTTGCCGACCTCCGCCGTCAGCTTCGCGACGAACTGGTCGTAGGCGGGCTCCTCGACGTAGATCCGCTCGACCGACATGCAGATCTGGCCGGAATTCATCATCCCGCCCCAGGCCGCGGCGTTGGCGGCGCGGTCGAGGTCGGCGTCGGCGAGGACGATCATCGGGTCCTTGCCGCCGAGCTCGAGGCTGACCGGGGTCAGCGTCTCGGCGGCGCGGGCCATCACCTTGCGGCCGGTCCGGTCGGAGCCGGTGAACTGGATGAAGTCGACGTTGTCGACCAGGGCGCCGCCGGTCTCGCCGACCCCCTGCACGCAGTCGAACACGTCGGGGCCGCCGATCTCCGTCTTCCAGGCCTCGACGATCTCGGCCAGGCCGAGCGGGGTGAACTCGGAGGGCTTGATGACGACGGCGGCGCCGGCCTGCAGGGCCGGGATCGCGTCCCCGACCGAGAGGATCAGGGGGAAGTTCCAGGGGCTGATGATGCCGACGACCGGGTGCGGCCGGTACTGGACCCGCAGCTTCTTCGAGGCCAGCAGCGGCGAGTGGGCGCGGACGGCGTCCTCGCCGATGAACTTCGAGGCCTTCGAGCCGTAGAAGTTGATGATGTCGGCCAGGTAGACCGGCTCGTTGGAGGCGTCGGCGCGGACCTTGCCGGTCTCGCGCTGCATCGTGTCGAGGATCCGCTCCTGGTTGTCGAGGATCCAGTCGCGCAGCTTGCCGAGCCAGTGGGCGCGGCCCTCGATCCCCATCGCCTCCCAGTCGGGCTGGTTGGCGCGCACGCGGGCCACGGTCGCGGCGACTTCCTCGGGCGTGGTCACCGGCAGCGTCTGGATCAGGTCCCCGGTGGCCGGGTTCAGGACCTCGATCTGTCGCGGCTCGGCGCTGCTCCCGTTGCCGGTGCTCTCGCTGGTCCCGGTGATCTTCTGCGCCGTCCCGCTCTCCACTGGAATGCCCCCTCTGGTCGACCCGTTTGGCTGCTCAGCCAACTTTAGCCGCTAAAGGGCGCGGTGGCGCGAAATGATCCGGGCGAAGTCGAGGCCGGCCGGAAGGGTGCCGAAGGCCTGGCCCCAGTCGCCGGCCAGGCGCGAGGCGCAGAAGGCGTCGGCGACGGCATCGTCGCCGTAGCGGACCAGCAGCGAGCCCTGCAGGGCGAGCGCCATCCGCTCGACCAGGTGGCGGGCGCGGGTCTGGACCGTCTCGACCTCGCCCGGCAGCTCCTCGCGCAGCGCCGCGGCGTAGGCGGCGAGCCGCGGCTCCGCCGCGGCGCCCTCGCCGACCTCGGCGAAGAAGGCCTCCAGCGAGGCGGGCTCCTTGATCATCGCCCGCAGCACGTCGAGGCACTGGACGTTGCCGGATCCCTCCCAGATCGAGTTCAGCGGGCTCTCGCGGAACAGCCGCGGCATCCCCGACTCCTCGACGTAGCCGTTGCCGCCGAGGCACTCGAGCGCCTCGCCGGCGTGCATCGGCGCCCGCTTGCAGATCCAGTACTTGAGCACCGCGTTGGCGACCCGCTTCAGCTTCGCCGCCTCCGCGTCGCCGCCGATCGCTTCGTCGTAGGCGCGGGCGAGGCGCAGGGCGGAGATCGTCGCCGCCTCCGACTCGACCGCGAGGTCGGCGAGCACGTTCTGCATCAGCGGCTGCTCGCTCAGCAGGGTGCCGAAGACCGAGCGGTGGGAGGCGTGATGGATCGCCTGCGCCACCCCGGCCCGCATCCCGGTGGCGCCGCCGAGCACGCAGTCCAGGCGCGTGTGGTTGACCATCTCGATGATCGTCCGCACGCCGGCGCCCTCCTCGCCGACCAGCCAGGCCGAGGCGGCGTCGAACTCGATCTCGCTGGAGGCGTTGGAGCGGTTGCCGAGCTTGTCCTTCAGCCGCTGCAGGCGGAAGCGGTTGCGGGCGCCGTCCGGCGTCCAGCGCGGGAAGAGGAAGCAGGAGATGCCGCCGTCGGTCTGCGCGAGGACGAGCAAGACGTCGCACATCGGCGCCGACATGAACCACTTGTAGCCGGTCAGCTCGTACTCGGCTCCGGGCCCGCCGCCGTCGACCGGCTGGGCAATGGTCGTGTTGGCGCGGACGTCGGTCCCGCCCTGCTTCTCGGTCATCCCCATGCCGGCGAGAGCGCCGGGCTTCTGCGGCGCCGGCGCGTTGCTCGGGTCGTAGCGGGGGGAGAGCAGGCGCGGCTCCCACTCGGCGGCCAGCTCCGGCTGGGCGCGCAGGGCGGGGACGACCG
>JAWVEZ010000223.1:0-8340 GCA_033856455.1 Solirubrobacterales bacterium
CTGGAGCGCGAGCAGGAGGACCCGCGGGCGGAGGCGCGGCGCCAGCAGCGCCGCCGCCTCGAGCAGCTGCTGGAACGCACCGCCTCCTACTACGCCAACTACCTCTGGGAGTCGAAAGAGGCCGGGAAAGCCCGTGAGTACCTGGCCGAGCGCGGCCTCGGCGAGCAGGTGCTGCGCGACTTCGGGGTCGGCTACGCGCCGAGCGCCTGGGACAAGATCCTCGTGCTCGGCCAGCAGGCGGGATTCAGCGTCGCCGAGCTGCGCGGCGTCGGCCTCGCCCAGCGCGGTCGCTCCGGCGGCGAGTACGACCGCTTCCGCTCGCGGATCATGTTCCCGATCCGCGACCGCCGCGGCCGCACCCTCGGCTTCGGCGGCCGGGCGATGCGCTCCGACCAGGGCGCCAAGTACGTGAACACGGCCGAGACCGACTTCTTCCACAAGAGCCAGATGCTCTACGGCGTCGACCGGGCAAAAGGGGCGATCGCGAAAGCGGGCCGCGCCGTCGTCGTCGAGGGCTACACCGACGTCCTCGCCCTGCACCAGGCCGGGATCGAGGAGGCGGTCGGGGTGATGGGGACGGCGATCACCGACGAGCAGGTGGCGACCCTCTCCGGGATGGTCGACGAGGTGGTGCTGGCGCTCGACGCCGACTCGGCCGGCCAGGAGGCGATGCTGCGGGCGCAGCGGGTCGCGGCCGGGCGGCGGATGCGGCTGCGGGTGGCGGCGATGCCGAGCGGGGTGGACCCGGCCGAGATGATGGCCGAGGGCGAGGGCGCCGCGCGCTTCGGAGAGCTGATCGAGCGGGCCGATGAGCTGAGCTCCTTCCAGGTCGGGCTGGTGCTCGCCCGCACCGACGTCTCCTCGCCGGTCGAGCGCGACCGGGCGCTGGAAGAGGTGGCGCCGGTACTGGCCGGGCTGGGGGAGGGCGCACTGCGCGACGACCTCGTGCGCCGGGTCGCCGAGCGCCTCGACTTCGACCCGGGGACGGTGCTCGCGCGGGTGACCGTGGCCGAGCCGACCACCGGTGGCTCGGGCGGAGCCGGCCAGGTCTACGAGTCTTTCAGCGCCGAGGCGCAGGCCACGTCCGCGCAGCAGCCGCGCCGCGCCGCCGAGCTGACCTCGCGCGAGCGCCGCGAGCGGGCGCTGCTGGCGATGTGCATCGCGCTGCCGGAGGACGGCCGCGAGTTCCTCACCCGGCTGACCGACGACCACCTCTCCGCCAGCGGCATCCGCGCCGCCGCCTGGCTGCGCGAGAACCCCGGCGACCCGGCCTCCAACCTGCCCCACGACGACGAGATGGCCAGCCTGATCTCCGAACTGGTGATGATCTCCCACGACCAGCCGGCTTCACGCGAGGCGATGGAGCTCAACTTCCTGCTGCTCGAGCAGCGCCGCCTCGAGGACGAGATCGCCGCCGCCGGCGAGCGCGGCGACTACGAGCACCGCGCCGCGCTGAGCCGCGAACGGGCGGCGCTGGTGGAGAAGATCGCGCACACGCAACGGGTCGAGTCCTGACCCGCGAATAACCCGGTAACCCGGTAAATTCCCTTCAGAGTCCGGGATGCGCCGGGCGAGCGGTCCGGGGTAGCTCAATCGGCAGAGCATTCGACTGTTAATCGAAGGGTTGTGGGTTCGAGTCCCACCCCCGGAGCTTTTTAGGGTCTTTGGCGACCCTTGGCGGCGAGGTCCTCGACGAGTTCCGCGCCGCGCACGGCGCCGTCGTGCTCCCGCCCCCAGGCGGCGATCTCGCCGGCCCGGGCGGCGAACGAGGGCTCGCCGATGATGCGTCGCACCGCCCAGCGCAGGGCGGTCGGCCGGCAGAGCCGCCAGGGCAAGGAGAGCCCGACGCCCGCCCAGTCGACCCGTATCGCGGTCTCGCTCATGTCGCCGGCGATCGGGCTGATCAGGACCGGCGTGCCGGCCCCGAGCGCTCGGCAGACCGTGCCGTGACCACCGTGGGAGACGACCAGCGCCGCCGCCGGCATCAGCTGGCTGTAGCTGAGCCAGTCGACCAGGACCGCGTTGGCGGGAACCTCGATCGGGATCCGCGGCACCACCCGGTTGGTCGTCGCCACCACCCGCACCGGCTCGTCCGCCAGGGCCGTCAGCGCCGTGCGGACCAGTTTGTTGTCGGAGTCGTGGGCGGTGCTGGGGGCGACCAGGACCAGGGGGGCCTCGCCGGGCGGCAGCTCGATGTCGGGGTGGGGCTGCTCGAAGGCCATCGGCCCGGTCACCTTGACGCTCGCCGGCCAGTCCCTCGGGTACTCGAGCTGGGGGTAGGTGGCGACCAGCGCCAGGTCGGCGCTGATGCCGCCGTGGAAGCGCTCCGTCGGCGGCAGGCCGAGCCGCTCGCGCTGGCGGTTGAGGTCCTGGCGTCCCTGGGCCAGGCCGATGTCGAGGGCGTGCTGGCCGCTCCGCCAGACGGCGCGGCCGAGCGGCGTGCGCGGCTTGTGCAGGCCGATCGCGAAGAACGGCAGGCCGGGCTCGACCACCGGGTAGATGTGCGGGATCAAGGTCGCCAGCGGTATCCCGGCCCGCTCGGCGGCCAGGGTCGGGGCCAGGGTGAGGATGTCGCTGACGACGACGTGCGGGCGCAGCTGCTCCAGCAGCGGCAGCAGCCCCCGCGCCGCCTCCGCCGCGTGCTGGCCGTCGGCCGAGTCGGGGTCCGGCGGCGGGAACATCGCGTATTCCTCGGCCGCGGCGAAGCCGAGCCCGGCGCCCTCGACCGCGGCGCGGCGCTCCTCCCAGGTCTCGACCACGACCTCGTGCCCGCGCCCGGCCAGCGCCCGGGCCAGCGAGATCGCCGGGAAGGCGTGGCCGGCGTCGCCGAAGGCGGCGACCAGGACCCGCAACGGCACCCGCTCAGGGGGTGTCAGGGCCCTCGCCCGCGCGGTTGAAGACGATCTCCGGGATCAGGCAGTTGGGCGAGGTCTGCAGCAGGAAGCGGACCGCGGCGCCGATGTCGGCGGGCTGGATCATCTTTTCCGCCGGCACCTCGCCCTTCACGAAGTCGGTCATCGCGGTGTCGACGAACCCGGGGGCCAGGGCGGTGCACTGGATCCCGGCGCCGGTCGTCTCGCGCGCCGTCGCTTCGGTGAAGTTGATCACCGCCGCCTTGGTGGCGCCGTAGACCGAGAGGAACGGCTGCCCGCCTTTGCCGGCGATCGAGGCGGTGTTGAGGATCAGCGCCTTGCTGTGCTCGGCGCCCGCCTCGCGCAGCAGCGGCAGCCCCTCGCGGGTGCCGAGGATCAGCGCCCGCAGGTTGACCGCGAGCTGCATGTCGAGGAATTTCGTCTGGATTTCGCTCAGCTGGGCGCCGATCCCGACGCCGGCGTTGTTGACGAGGGCGTCGAGGCGGCCGAAACGCTCCTTGTGGGCGGCGAAAAGTGCCAGGACGTCGTCCTCGTCGGCCATGTTGGCGGGCACGGTGTGGAGCTCGAAGCCGGCGTCGCGCAGCCCCTGGACTTCCTGGTCGAGTTTGTCCGGCCGCCGGGCCGAGAGGGTGAGGCCGTAGCCCTCCTCGCCCAGCACGCGGGCGATTGCCAGCCCGATCCCCCCCGAAGCACCAGTTATCAACGCCGCTCGCTCAGCCATCCCGTCTCCTCCCGTTTCGACGACGCAGGCACCTTAGTGGCTTTCCGGGAGGGCTTGGCCGCAGCCAGCCGGCGAATAACATGGCGCCGATGCGCGTCGCCCGCCTGGTCCTCGCCACCGTCTGCCTGCTCGCGGCCGCGGCGCTTCTCGCCGCCTGCGGCGGCGACTCGGGCGACTCGGACTCGACCGCAAGCTCCGGCGGCAGCGCCGAGAGCCGCCCGGCGCCGGCGCCGGCCCAGTTCCCGGCGGCCGACGGGCGCACCCTCGAAGAGGTGCTGAAGCTCGGCGACAAGCCGGCCGAGCTGAAGATCGAGCCAGGGGCGATGGTCTTCTACCCGGGGGCGAACCGCTACCCGTTCGAGATCTACGAGCCCAGCGGGACCGAGGTGACCGACGCCGAAGTGGCGCTCTACATGGCGCCGGTTCCGGCGGTCGAGCCCGGCGCGAAGTCGAAATCCGGCAACAAAGGCCCGGTGGCGAAGGCGGAAGGGCAGGCGCTGGAAAAGCCGGCGATCGGGCCGTTCCCGGCGCGGATCGAAAGCCTCGCGACCGATCCGGAGTTCCGCTCCCAGGCGCCGGCCGACGCTCCCGACCCGACCCGGGTCGTCTACTCGACCGAGCTCGAGTTCCCCCACAGGGGCGTCTGGCGGATCGCGGCGCTGGTCAAGGAAGACGGCGAGCTGGGGGGGAAGCTGCTGCCCGGGGTCGTGGTCGGCGAATTCAAAGCGATCCCGCGGGTGGGAGACGAGGCGCCGCTGATCCACACGCCGACCGCCGCCGAGGCGGGCGGGGACCTCTCGCGGATCACGACCCGGGTTCCCCCGGACACGCAGAACAAGGTGGATTACGCGGATGCGCTGGGAAAAGAACCGATCGTGCTCTTGTTTGCGACCCCCCGGTTCTGCCAGAGTCGGGTCTGCGGACCGGTTGTTGACCAGACCGAGCAGGCCCAGCGGGAATACGGAGATCAGGCGGCGTTCATCCACATGGAGATCTACAACCAGAACGACCCGGGCGACGGCGTCCGCCCACAAGTGAGAGCCTTCCACCTCCCGAGTGAGCCGTGGCTGTTCACGATCGACCGCGCAGGCGTTGTCAGCGAGACGATCGAGGGGGCCTTCGGAGCCGAACTTCTCGACGAAGCGATAGAAAAAGCAATCAGATGAGCGACAAAGCCGCCCCCGACACCGAGCTGCTCGAGTCCTTCGCCACAGAGGCGCGCCGCCGCTGCGACGTGATTTCGGCCGGCCTCGCCACCGCGACCACCGACTTCGAGACGATGCGCGCCGAAGCCCACGCCCTGCGCGGCACCGCCGGCGTGGTCGGCCTGCGCCGCCTCTCCGAGCTGGCCGGGCTGATGGAGTCCGACCTCGCCGAAGCGAAGAAGACCGGCGTGATTCGCGGCGGCCGCGACCACCAGATCGCCGACGCCGCCAAGGCGCTCGCCGAGGGCGCCGCCGCGGCGGCCAAAGGCGAAGAAGAGCCGCCCGACGTCGGGCGCTCGCTGGCCCAGCTGTTCAGCGCCTAGCCGGGATTGGCGGGGGGCTAGCTGTTCCGCGGTCGCGGCAGCAGCGTCGGCTCCGAGCTGAAGCCGGGGCACGGGTTGCGCCCGTACGGGCTGGTGCGGATCTTTTCGTCGAAGCTGACGTAGTACTTGGCCGGGATCAGCTCCGGCCGCTCGACTTTCCAGATCAGCGTCCCCGTCTCCGGCTGCGCTTCGGCGCCGGCCTTGTAACGGCCGAGCAGCGGTTTGTCACCGTCGCTGCGCACCTTGAAGACGTTGAGCCGCCGGGCGGAGTCCGGGTGATTCTTGTTGCCGAAGAGGCACGACGCCTGGCCACCGGACGGCACCGGCATCGTCACCACCCCGTAGAGGAACTGCTTCTTGCGGTTGTAGCCGATCGTCGCGTAGCCCTTGTAGGGAGCCGCGAGGTCCTCGCAGGCGACCCCGTCGCCGTCGGGATCCATGCCGCCGACGTTGCGTGCGGGACTGCCGCCCACTTCGAGGAACGCGTCCTGCGCGTCGCCCTGGGCCGCGTAAGCCCCACAGCCCGGCACCGCGGCCGAGCTGCCGCCAGCGAGTGCGAGCAGCCCAACGACAGAAGCGACGACGCCTGTCAGCGTCGCGAGTCCCGCCCTGGTTGTGGCCCGATCAAACATCCGTCCAGGCATCCTAGCCACGTAAATGCCCCGGTTCGCCGCCCCTCAAACGGCTCTGCTGCTGGAAGGCCGGGCGATCACGCCTGAACGAGCACCACCAGCGTCTCCCGAACGACCCCGTCCCGCTCCTCGGCCGCGACCGCCTCCGGCGTCTCCAGGGCGGCGGCGAGCGCGTCCATGTCGGGCACGTCCATCAGCACCCCGACCCGGGCCGGATCCGACGGATCGACGAACTCCGTGATGTTCGTGATCCCCAGGGGGCTGAAGAATTCCTCCCGCGTGGTCGCGGCGAGCCATTGACCCTGGTCCTTCACGTCGTGGTAGGCAAACACCTTCGGCATCGGGGCTCCTTTGTCGGTTGCCGCGTCACCCTCCCATCCGGCCGGCGGGGGGTCAATGCCGCGACCGGCGCCCGGGCGCGTATCTTGGTGGCCTTCCGGGGCGGTAGCTCAGTTGGTCAGAGCACGGGACTCATAATCCCTTGGTCGCTGGTTCGAGTCCAGCCCGCCCCATTTCGAAGGCCCCCACCTGTCCCACATCCGCGATGGTCTAGTGTCGCCGCACGCGGGTTTCCCGTGCCAAACCATTGAGAGGCGGTCCATTTGGATCCGGTCGGATATGAGCTTTGCACTCCCGAGGGCGGCAAGGGCGGTGGGGTTCGCGCGACTCGCGGATTCCAAGCTGGCGAGACCGTGATGATCGGTGAGCTCGAGGGCGAGGTCGACCGCAATGACTCCCACGCGACTCAGATCAGCCGGACCAGATGGGCCCGGCATCGTGGCCTGGGGCCGATCGTCAACCACTCCTGCGATCCGAACTGTGGGGTCGAGGTGAACGAGACCGGCGCCTGTGACTTCATCGCACGGGAGTCGATCTCCGTCGGCGAGGAGATCACCTTCGACTACGCGATGCGCAACTACTCGATCGAGCATTTCCCGGGCGGGTGCCTCTGCGGAACCAACAACTGCCGCGGTTCTGTGACCGGCTGGAAGGATCTCTCCGCCGAGCGCAAAGCCGACTACGAGGGCTCGGTTGCGCCCTACCTGCTGGAGATCGACCGCGAGCTGGTCGCCGGTCCGGTATAGGCCCGAGCCCGGCGGTGCGGAGATCGCCGCTCAGGCCGCCAGCCGCACCGGCAGCGTCTTCAACTGGTTGAGGAACGCCGATTCGACGAACACGGGCCGACCGGCGATCTCCATTTCGGGGTAGCGGGCGAGGGTCTCCTCGAGCATGATCTTCAGCTCCAGGCGGGCGAGGGCGGCGCCGAGACAGAAGTGGCGGCCACCGGCGCCGAAGGCCTGGTGGTCGGGATTGCGGGTGACGTCGAAGCGGTCGGGGTCCTCGTAGCGCTCCTCGTCTCGGTTCGACGAGAGGTACCACATGACCACCTTGTCGCCCGCTTTGATCTGCGTCCCGTTGAGCTCGGTGTCGCGGGTGGCGGTGCGGCGGAAGTGGCCGAAGGCGGGGAACATCCGCAGCGCCTCCTCGACCGTGCCGGGGACGAGGGAGGGGTCGTCGAGCAGCAGCTGGCGCTGGTCGGGGTTCTCCATCAACGCACGCATCGCGCTGCAGTAGGTCGCCTTGGTGCTGTCGTTGCCGGCCGCGACGAGGAGGAAGAAGCCCATCACGATCTCGTGCTCCTCGAGCATCTCGCCTTCGACTTCGGCGTGGACGAGGACGCTGGTCAGGTCGTCGGTCGGGTTCTCGCGCCGCTCGGCGATCAGCTTCTGGCAGCGCGCGAAGATTTCCGGCACGGTTTTGGTGATCGCCCCCTCGACACCGTCGGGGTTGAGGTCGGGGTCGCTGGCCCCGAGCGCCGCGTTCATCATCTGCGCCCAGACCGCGTCGTCCTCCGGCGGGATCCCCATGAAGTTGCCGATCACCCGCGAGACGACCGGCTGGGCGACGTCGGTGACCAGGTCGCACCCCTCGCGGCCCTCGAGCCCGTCGAGCACGTCGACGACGATCGCCCGGATCGCCTCCTCGTGAGCGGCGATCCGCTTCGGCGTGAAGCCGGCCTGGAAGAGCGCCTTGAGGCGATCGTGCTTGGGCGGGTCCATGCCGATGAACATCGCCCGCATCAGCTCCAGCGGGAAGCCCGCGGTGACGGCGACGATCCCGCCGAGTTCGGAGGAGTAGGTCTCCCAGTCGCGGCTGACCGCGTGCACGTCGTCGGCCTTGGTGATCGACCAGAAGCCGGCCGATTCCGGGAACTCGGGGACGTGGGAGGTCCAGTGGACCGGACACTCGCCGCGCATCCGCTTGAACAGGTCGTGGGGAGGACCGTCCGGCCACTCCTCGCGGTCGATCACCAGAACTTCATCGAGCTTCTTCTCGGTGCTGCCCATGGACCCCTCCTGACTCGGTATTACGCTCCTCATCCTAACTGGCCAGCCAGCCAAAAAACCGCACTATTAACTCACCCGACTGTTTTTGACCGCTGACCTGGCCCGATCTATCTGTCCTACCCACGGACGTTGTGAACGCGGCTGGTCGGCGGCCGGTCTCCCAGTGAGCTGTGCGGGCGACGCCGGTTGTAGTAGCGCAGGAAGGATGGCAGGGCCTTCGTCCGCTCAGCCGAGTTGG
>JAWVEZ010000224.1:0-34521 GCA_033856455.1 Solirubrobacterales bacterium
CGACGGCGGGTTCATCGCTGACTTCGACGGCTCCGACTCCCCCGGAGGCGCCTTCGCCCACATTGAGGACGTGGCCACCGGAGCCGCCGGCGCGATCTTCGTCGCAGACGCGCAGGGCGGACCGGCCGGCGACGGCAATCCGTCTCGGGTCGAGCGGTTCGACGGTTCCGGGGCGCATCAGGTGACCCTGCGCCCTCCGGCTTCCAACGGGGACGGGCGTCTTGCATTCGACCCCGGCGGCGGAAATCTGATCGTCGGGGACGTACGGGCGAACAGCCCCCGAGTGCACATCGTCGATCCTGCGACCGGGGACCGCCTAGGCCAGATCCTGTTCCCGAGCAATGCTCGGCTGACTTCTGCCGCAGTCGATCAGGGCGCCAGCGGCCGTCTCTACGTCGCCACCGACGATCCCTCGTGCGGCGGCATTCCTATATGCCAGAACCTGACGACCGTTTACGTGCTGAAGCCGCAAGAGATGCCTGTGCCGGTCGTGCAGGCCGCGACGGACGTCGGCGAGACGGCCGTCACCCTGCACGGCCAGGTCGATCCCAGCGGCTCGGAGACGACGGCCCAGTTCGAGCTCTCGACGGACGGTGGAAGCAGCTGGTTCGGCGCGGGGGAGGTAACCCCGTCCCCCGGTAGCGGCACCGATCCGGTCGACGTCTCGCTCGTCGCGACCAATCTCCAGGACGACACGGGCTACCTGGCCCGGCTGATTGCCCAGCACCCAGGTGGGTCCGAAGTGGTGTCACCGACGAACACGGCCTTCACCACGGCTGACATCCCGAACCCGGTGATCGCGATCGATCCACCCGTTGTCACCGGCCTCACGGCCAGTCTCGGCGGGTCGGTCGACCCCGAGGGCCGCGCAACTAGCTACAGCTTCGAGTACTCGACCGACGGCGGCGGCAGTTGGACCAACGCCAGCGAGCCCCAAGACGCCGGCAGCGGGACGGATCCGGTCTCAGTGAGCGACTCACTCTCGCTGACCGCCGCGACCGAATACCAGGTGCGGCTCACCGTCACCGGTCCCGCCGGCGTGTTCTCCACCGCAGCGGAGAGCTTCTCGGTCGGCGCTCAGGCGCCCACGGTCAAAGCATCTGGCGCCGGCCCGATAACCAAGACGGCGGCATTCCTGAACGCCCGGATCAACCCGAACGGGGCCTTGACCAGCTACTACTTCGAGTACGGACCCGACGAGAACTACGGAAGCCGGGTCCCGCTGAGCGCGGAGCAGGTGGGTGCGGGCAACCAGCCCGTCCACGTGACGCGAAAGATCACCGGGCTCGAGCCTGGATCAACCGTCCATTTCCGGGCCGTCGCGGCGAACGCGAATGGAGTGTCCGAGGGCGATGACCGAGCGTTCCAGGCGCTGGTGAGCGGCGGCGACCGGGTTTACGAGCTGGTCTCGGCCGTCGACAAGAACGGCGGCGAAGTGTTCGCCCACGCGGAGCCGACCCTCACCGGGATGTCAAGGGCCGCGCTGGGGGGTGACCGCTTCATCTACGCGTCAACCCAGCCCTTCGGCGGGCAGGAAAGCAGCCCCAGCGGTGTCTACAGCCTCGCGGAACGCACCCCCGACGGATGGGAGCAGGTCCCGCTGCATCCCGCGCAGGAACCGTACGGGGGTCTCCTCCCGGGCGGCTACGGCAGCGGCTTTGCCAACGAAGACCTCTCCAAGATCGCACTTCAGATCGCGGAGCCCGGCCCGGTTCCCGGAGGGAACGCCGACACTCCCGACCTCTACGTCTTCGATACGGCCAACCGTGAGTACTCGCTTACGACTTCCGCGGACAATGTCGCAGGCTGGGGTCACGGCAACAACACGCCGAGGGTGATCGGCTCCTCGCCGGACATGGGTCACGTGCTGGTTCAGACGGAAGGCGGACCGAGCTATTCCCCAGACAACACCGGCTGGGGCGGCATCTACGACGCCACCGAAGGGGAAGTTAGGTACATCGGTTACGACGAGAACGAGAATCCGTTCGCTGAAATCCAACCTCCCCAGAACGTCACCCCACAAAGCCTCTATACGTTGCTTCCCGGTTCTCGTCCTTACATCACCTCTGACGGCTCGGCCATCGTCTTCGAAGCGGAAGGCAATCTCTGGATTCGCATCGACGGAACCGAAACCCGGCAGATCACCGAGCAGCAGCCAGGCGTTTCAGCTCCTCTGGGCAGCTACAACTACTCGGGCCTGGCCAAAGACGACGACACGGTTCTCTTCACCAGCAGCGAGCAGCTGACCGTCGGCGGTGGGCCCGGCCTGTACCGGTACGACATCTCCGACGACAGCCTCACCTGGCTCGTCGGCAATGTCGGCGGTGTCGTCGGAATCTCCGACGACGCGGAGCGCATCTACTACAGCAGCAACGTGGACGCGGCGCTCCACCTCTGGGAGGACGGCACGGATGTCATCGTCGCCGGAGAAACGAACTCCGGGGGGCCGAGCGGTTACTCGAACGATTTCAAGGTCACGCCGGATGGAGAGTTCGCCATCTTCCTCTCTGCCAATCAGGGTCTCACCGATCAGGATCTGAACGGCGGGACGCAGATCTTCCTGTACAACGCCGGGACGGGTGAGGTGGAGTGTGCGTCGTGCCCCACGAACGGCGCGCCGCCGACCCGCGGCTACGACCTGTCGGCCTATGCCGGACCGGTCCACTACGGCGCCGCACGCAACCTCTCCGACGACGGGCGCTACGTCTTCTTCGGCGACAGCGGCTTCGGTCCCCCCGGGGTGGGTCATCCTGACGACGTGAACGGCCGCCGCGACGCCTATGTCTACGACAGCCATACGAATCAGCTCGAGCTGCTCTCCACCGGGAAGGCGGGCAGCGACTCCTACTTCGTCGATGCGAGTGCGGACGGCCGAACCGCGTTTTTCACGACCTCGGAGTCCCTGGTCGGCATCGACACCGACGGTCGGCGGGACATCTACGCCGCCAAGGTGGGTGGCGGGATCGAGGCGCAACACCCACCCGTCCCAATTCCTGAGTGCGGTGATGACTGCCAGGGCGCCCCGACCCCTGCCCCGGACGTGGATCAGCTCGGCACGCGCACCCAGGCGGGTCCCGGCAACGTCCGCGCCAACTCCTGCCGGCCCTTGGCGCGAAGGCTGAACCGGCTCCAGGCGAAGCTCGAGCAGACGCCGGGGAAGGCCCGAAAGGGCGTCAGGAAGCAGGCCGACAAGGCGCGCCGAGATCTGCGCTCCTGCCGGGGAGGTTCCGCATGAGGTCCCAGCTCGAGGTATCCGCACCCCGCTTGCCACGCGACGAAACGAAGGAGCTGAGTCCGATCAACGCGCGCAGCCGTACCCCCTGGAAGTTCCGTGTGGGCTTTCTGCTGGCAATCACGGGTCTGGTCTTCCTCGCCGGTGTGAGCAGCGCCGCCGCGGTGCTGGTTCCCGGCAGCTTCGACGGCGCTGTTCTGAAGAGCGACGGGACCGCCGAGACCCGCGCCGGTGCCCATCCCTACAGCGCGACGACGAAGTTCGAGCTCGAACACGCGGTCAACTCGAACGGCGCTCTGGTGCCCAAGCAGAACCTCCGCAACGTCTCCGTGGATCTGCCGCGCGGATTTGTCGTCGACCCCTCGGCGACGGCCATATGCGGGCCGATCGAATTTGCCGAAGAAATTTGCTCGGCTGCTTCCCAGGTCGGGGTGGCCAGGACCACCTATTCGTTCTCTCCCTCCTCCGACACCAGCGGGTTCTTCACTTCGACGGAGAAGATCTACAACGTCGAGCCGCTGCCGAGCCAGCCGGCCCTGTTCGCGTACAAGGTGTTCTCGGTCACGATCCTCCTGACTCCCGAGGTTCGCCCAGGTGGGGACTTCGGTCTCAGCGCCCGGGTGAAGGACGCGTCGATGGGCGTACCGGTGTTCGCGACCGAGATCGAGCTCTTCGGCGTCCCGGCCGACCGCAATGAAGGCGGCGGGACGAGGCGCCCCATGGTCACCAACCCGACCGCCTGCACCGGGCCGCTGCGGACGAGCTTGACCATGGATTTTTGGCAGGGCGCCCATGAGACGGCCTTCTTCGACTCGCACCTGCCTGCTCCGAACGAGGATGTGCTCGTCGGCCCCGAAGACTGCGACGAGCTGCTCTTCGACCCGACGATCGAGATCGCTCCGACCGCCACCCAGGCGGACAGCCCGACCGGGCTCGCAGTCGACCTCGCGGTCCCCCAGAGGAACGACCCCGACGGCCGAGTCACCTCGCACCTGAAGAGCGTCAAGGTGACGATGCCCCAGGGCATGTCGGTGACGCCCGCGGCCGCTGACGGCCTCGGGGACTGCCGGCCGGCGCAGATCGCTCTGAGCTCCCCGGCAGACGCGAACTGCCCCGAGTCCTCGAAGGTTGGCTCGATCGAGATCAGGACGCCTCTGCTCGACGATCCGATGCCGGGCTCGATCTACCTGGCCGCGCAGAAAGACAATCCGTTCAATGAGACCCTCGCCCTCTACATCGTCGGGCGTGGTCCCGGAGTCGTCATCAAGCTGCCAGGGAAGGTTGAGCCGGATCCGGGCACGGGCCAGTTGGTCGCGACCTTCGACAACAATCCACAGCTGCCGTTCAGCTCTTTCTCGCTGCGGTTCAACGGAGGCGAGCGGGCTCCGCTGGCAACCCCCCCGACCTGCGGCATCTATGAGATCAAGACGGAGATCGCGCCGTGGTCGGCCAACGACCCCGGCAATCCCACCCCTGGTGAGATCGTCACCTCAACCTCTGAGTTCACGATCGACTCCGGGCCCGGCGGCGGCCCCTGCCTCGCCGGTGACCCGAACCGGCCCGGCGGTACGGGCGACCTTGGGAACCGCCCCTTCGACGTCGGCCTCCAGGGGGGCTTGGTCAACGCGATGGCCGGCTCGAGCTCACCGTTCGTTCTCCAGCTGACCCGTCCCGACGGTCATCAGGAGATCTCATCGTTCAAGGTGGATCTCCCGCCTGGGCTGACGGCGAAGCTCGCCGGGGTCCCCTACTGCTCGGACGCCGCACTTGCCGGGGTCTCGGGTGTGGAGGGCACCGGCGCAGCGCAGCTCGTGACCCCCTCCTGCCCGGCCTCGAGCCAGATCGGCACGGTGACCATCGGGGCGGGCGCCGGCAACAACCCCTTCTACGTCAGGACCGGCAAGGCCTACCTGGCCGGTCCCTACAAAGGAGCCCCGCTGTCGCTCGCGGTCGTCACGCCCGCGGTCGCGGGACCCTTCGACCTCGGCTCGGTCCTCGTTCGGTCGAGGATCGAGGTCGACCGGGACGACGCCCAGGTCCACGTCATGACCGACCCGTTGCCACAGATCATCGCTGGCATCCCCCTACGGCTCCGCGACATCCGGGTGAGGATGGACCGTCCGGGCTTCATGCGCGCGCCGACCAACTGCACCGAGATGCAGATGGCAGCGCAGGCCACGGGATCCCACGGCGGCTCGTCGACGAAGGCCCAGCGGTTCAAGGTCGGCGAGTGCACGAGCCTCAAGTTCAAACCCAAGCTCTCGCTCCGCCTGAAGGGCAAGGTGAAGCGCTCCGGACACCCTGCGCTCACCGCGGTACTGACCCAACCCGGAGGGCAGGCCAACATCGGCCGCGTTTCCGTGACGCTGCCGCGGTCCCAATTCATCGACCAGTCGCGGATCGGCGAAGTCTGCACCCGCGCCCAGTTCGCCGCCGCTGCCTGCCCGGACAAATCGGTCCTCGGTATCGCCACCGCTTACTCGCCGCTGCTCGACCAGCCGCTGCGCGGGTCCGTATACCTGCGGGCCAACGGCGGCGAACGAGAACTGCCCGATATGGTCGCTGCGCTGCGCGGGCAGATCGACGTCGACCTGGTCGGCTACATCGACGCGGTCGTGAAGCCGGGGACCGAAATCTCACGGATTCGAAACACCTTCGCGATCATCCCCGACGCGCCGGTGAGCAAGTTCGTGCTGAAACTGAACTCCGGCAAGAAAGCGCTGCTTGAAAACAGCGCCAACCTCTGCGCTGCGCCGCAGCGGGCGACCGTGAAGATGACCGGCCAGAACGGCAAGGTCTACGACACGAACCCGCTGGTCAAGATCGGCTGCGCGAGGATGTCGAAAAACAACCGCTAGACCCCCTGGCGGAGGCAGGCACCTCAAGGTCCCGGGCATCGTTTCCCTGCGGTGCCCGGGTTGCCTGTCTCGCCAGCACGAAGACGAAGGCGGCACCGAGGCCTCGCCGCCCGGCTACTACCGCGAATAGGACAACGGGGAGGGAGGGCCCCCGGCCCCTCCGGGGGAGCCGTGCGGTCTGCGCCAGTTAGATTCCCCCGTAGGCCCAGCCGCCGAGCATCGTGCCGATGAAGCGCGTCGGCGATCGAGCGGTAGGCGGGGCCGTTGTCGGTCATCAGCCGCTCGACCTCGATCCCGTGGGCTGGGTAGAAGGCGAGGGCGCGGCGCAGGGAGCCGATCGCCGTCTTCGCCTTCTCGTCCCCCAGCACCTCGAACATAGGCCAGGCGGGTGGCGTCGTCGACGCAGACGTGTCCTCCTTGTTGCTGGGTGTCTCGACAACCCCAGCGCCAAGGAGGCCCGGATGAACAACGTGGTTAGGAACTGCAGCTAGCGCTCGTGCAGCGCTTCCACCCGGGCGAAGATCTCCGGTAGGTGGACGAGGTAGGCGTCGTAGTCGAAGACCGCGTCGAGGTCGAGCTCGGGCGCGGCCGTGGCGAGCAGCTCGCGGAACTCGGTGCGGGTGTCCCAGGCGCGCTGCGCGTTCTCCTGGACGATCCGGTAGGCGTCGTCGCGTGAGTGGCCGGCCTCGACCAGCGCGGTCAGCGCCCGCTGGCTGAAGAGGGCGCCGTAGGTGAGACCGAGGTTCTCGCGCATCCGCCCGGCGTTGATCGTCATCCCGCTCGCCACCTTGGTCGCCAGGTCCTGCATGTAGTCGAGCAGGATCGTCGCGTCGGGAAGGATCACGCGCTCGGCGCCGGAGTGGGAGATGTCGCGCTCGTGCCAGAGGGCGACGTTCTCCAGCCCCGCCTGCGCGTAGCCGCGCAGGACCCGGGCGAGCCCGGTGACCCGCTCGGTGCGGATCGGGTTGCGCTTGTGCGGCTTCGCCGAGGAGCCCTTCTGGCCCGCGGCGAACGGCTCTTCGACCTCGCGCAGCTCGGTTTTCTGCAGGTTGCGGATCTCGGTGGCGAAGCGCTCGAGGCCGGAACCGGCGGTCGCGAGCGAGGAGAGCAGGACGGCGTGGCGGTCGCGCGGCACCACCTGGGTGGCCACGTCCTCGCGCCCGAGGCCCAGCTTCTCCATCACCCGTGCCTCGACCGTGGGCGGGATCGAGGCGTAGGTCCCGACCGCGCCGGAGAGCTTGCCGAAGGCGAGGTGGGCGAAGGCCTCTTCGAGCCGGGTCAGGTTGCGGTCGGCCTCGAAGGCGAAGCCGGCGAGCCGCAGGCCGAAGCTGGTCGGCTCGGCGTGGACGCCGTGGGTACGGCCGACGCAGAGCGTGTCGCGCTGCTCCAGCGCCCGCTCGACCAGGGCGTCGCGGTAGGCGCGGGCGCCGGCGACGACGATCTCGCCGGCCCGGCGCAACTGCAGGGCGAGCGCCGTGTCGAGCACGTCGGAGGAGGTCAGCCCGTAGTGGATCCAGCGGCCGTGCTCGCCGACCGAGGCGGCGACGACGTCGACGAAGGCGGCGACGTCGTGGTCGGTCACCCGCTCGCGCTCGTCGACGGCCTCGACCGTGAACGCTGCCTTGGCCCGGGCCGCCTCGGCCGCCGCGCGCGGCACCATGCCCTCCTCGGCCCAGGCCTCGGTCGCCGCCAGCTCGACCTCGAGCCAGGTCTCCATCTTCGCCTGCGGGGTCCAGACGGCCCCGATCTCGGGGCGGGTGTAACGGGGGATCACGCGTTAATTATCCGCGCCGCGAGGATGCCGGCGTTCTTGGCCCCGTCGATCGCCACGCAGGCGACCGGGATCCCCGGCGGCATCTGCACGGCGGAGAGCAGCGCGTCGAGCCCACCGAGGCTCTTGCCGAGGATCGGCACGCCGATCACCGGCAGATCCGTGTGGGCGGCGGCGACCCCGGGGAGCGCGGCGGACATCCCGGCCCCGGCGATGATCACCTTCATCCCGCGCATCCGCGCGTTCATGCAGTACTCGCGGACCATCTCCGGGTCGCGGTGCGCGCTCATCACCCGCACCTCGCAGAGGATGCCGGCGTCCTGCAGCGCTTTCTCGGCCGGCAGCATCTTGTCCATGTCGTTCTTCGACCCCATGATGATCCCGACCAGCGGGGTCTCGGCGTGGATCTCCTCGATCTGCTCGAGGGTCTCCGTCTGCGGCGTCGGCGCGAGGTCTGGCGGCGGCGTCGGGGTGGGGTCTGAAATCTCGGTCATCTCGCTCCTAGGTGGACTGGCTGGGGACACGCGCGACGGCGCGCGCGGCGATGTCGGTGCGGATCTGCATGCCCTCGAAGGCGATCCGGCTGGCCGCATCGTACGCACGATCGCGCGCCTCGGCCGGCCCGGCTCCGAGCGCCGTCACGTTGAGCACGCGACCGCCGGCGGTGACGATCTCACCGTCGCGCTCCGCCGTGCCGGCGTGGGTGATCTCGGCCAGCTCGGCCGCCGCGTCGAGCCCGTGGATCACGTCGCCCTTCGAGAAGCTCTCCGGGTAGCCGGCCGAGGCCAGGACCAGGGTCACCGCCCAGGCGGGGTCGAACTCGGCGCTGGTGCCGGCCAGGCCGCCGGGCTCGCGGGCGGCGCGGAAGAGGTCGACGACGTCCGAGCGCATCCGCGGCAGCACCGCCTGCGTCTCGGGGTCGCCGAAGCGGGTGTTGAACTCGAGCACCTTGGGACCGTCGGCGGTGATCATCAGGCCGGCGTAGAGGACGCCGTGGAAGGGCAGCCCCCGCGCGGCCATCGCCGCGACGACCGGCCGGTGCACGCTCGCGACGATCGACTCGATCGCCGCGTCGTCGAAGCCCGGGACCGGCGAGTAGCTGCCCATGCCGCCGGTGTTCGGGCCCGCGTCGCCGTCGAAGATCCGCTTGTAGTCCTGGGCCGGGGCGAGCGGGACCACGTTCTCGCCGTCGCAGAGCGCCAGCAGCGAGAGCTCCTCGCCCTCGAGGAACTCCTCCAGCACGACGGTCGTCTCCCCGAAGCGCCGCTCGGTGAAGAAAAGGTCGATCGCCTCGCGTGCCTCGGCCTCGGTCGAGGGAAGGATCACGCCCTTGCCGGCGGCCAGGCCGTCGGCCTTCAGGACCGCGGGGAAGGAGGTGCTGGCCAGCTGCTCCAGCGCCTCCTCGCGGTTGCGCAGCACTGCATAGGCCGCGGTCGGCACCCCGGCCTCCACCATCAGCTCCTTCGCGAACGCCTTCGAGCCCTCGAGCTCGGCGGCGGCCCGGGTCGGCCCGAAGGCGGCGATCCCGGCCGCCTCGAAGGCGTCGACCGCACCGGCGACCAGCGCCGCCTCGGGTCCGATCACCGCGAGGTCGATGCCGTGCTCGGCGGCGGCGGCGACCAGGCCGTCGACGTCGTCGACCGCCAGCCCGGGCAAGCAGGTCGCGTCGGCGGCGATCCCGGCGTTGCCGGGGGCGCAGAAGACCTCGGGGGCGTGGGCGGAGCGGCGCAGCGCCCGCACGATCGCGTGCTCGCGACCGCCGCCGCCGACTACGAGCGCCTTCAAGAAGACACCGTCAACGAGTTCAGAGCGAGGCGGCCAGGGTCTCGGCCGGGATCGCGGTCAGGGTCTGCGAGGTCATCGTCCCGCGCGAGCCGAGCTCGACCGAGACCTTGGCCATCGTCGCCTCGTCGGGCGCTTCGACAACGGTGACGAAGTCGTACTGGCCGAGCGTCGCGTACTGGGCGAGCACCTTCGCCCCGATCTGCTCGACCTCCTTGTTCACCTCCGCCACCCGGCTCGGGTTGTTCTTCAGGGTCCGCACACCCTCTGCGGTCAGGTTGGTCAGCATCAGATAGGTAGGCATCTCCCGCTCCTCTCGACGATTGAGGACAGCCTACCCGCGCACGGCCGAGCTAGGCCAGGGTGCTCAATAGCCCGTCGGGTGCCGGACGACGAACTCGCCGCCGTAGTCGGCGGGGTAGGTCTTCCAGCGCGGCCCGGAGACGCCCGCCGGGTTGCCGGCGGTGTCGAAGCGCAGGCCCGCGACTTCCATGTAGGTGTGGGTCGCGTTGGCGTAGATCGTGATCCATTTGCCGGGCCCGGGCTCGCCGTAGCTGGCCAGCGCCCCGGAGACCAGCGGGGTGTCGAGCAGCCCGGCGCCGTGCAGCGCGAAGCTGACCGCGCCCGAGCAGTCGTAGCCGTAGGAGTACCAGGAGCCGTGGCCGCCGCCCCAGACGTAGGGCGTGTGGGCGATCGAGTTGGCCGCGGCGATGACGGCCTTGATCGCCTGCGGGGCGTTGCGCGGAACGCCCGCCAGCTCGCCCATCAGCACCGCCTGCGCGCCCGCCGTCGTGAAGCCGGTTTCCAGCGGCGCCAGCGCCCACTCGGCGTAGCGGACCTTGCAGCTGCCGGCCATCGCGTCGGCCTGGCCGAGCACCTCCTGCACATACCACTCGGCCTGGTTGTGGGTGAAGACGCCGGCCTCGAGGCTGCCCCGCGACCAGATCAGCCGCGCGAGCGTCGCCGCCGAGTCGACCGGGTCCTCGTGGCGGATCGTGCCGTCTTCGTCGCCGTCGACCGCGTACTTAGCCCACTCGGTCGGGTCGAGCCCGAACGGCCCGGTTTCCCGCAGCTGCTTCTCGTCCATGCCGCGCCCGAAGTCGGACTCGAGGCGGGCGATCGCGGCCAGCGCCCAGACCCCGCGCTTGCCGAGTTCGTAGCGGGCGGCGGCGTCCTCGAAGGCGCGCAGGTAGGCGGCCGGGATCTGCTTGCGCCAGTCCTTCGCGGGCGTGCACTTGTAGACCGTGATCTTCGGCATCAGGCTGCCGGGGCCGAAGCCGGGACCGCCGACTTCCTGGGCGAAGCAGGCGGCGTTGGCGAGCACGTCGGCGACGTACCAGTCGGCGTGGTTGTAGGCGAAGATCGCCCCGTAGACGTCCTCCGGCAGCCCGGAGGCGCTGAGGTAGTTGGCGGCGGCGAAGATCGCGTCTTCGGGGTTGTCGGGATCGGCGACGCCGTTCTCGTCGGCGTCGACTCCGTAGGCGGCCCAGGTTTCCGGCATGAACTGCATCCAGCCGACCGCGCCGGCGTAGGAGGGACCGAGGTTCTGGCCGAAGCCGGTCTCGATCTCGTTGATCCCGGCCAGGATCGCCGGTCCCTGCGGGCCCAGCGCGTAGGCGGCGGAGGCGCGCTGGTAGATCGGGATCAGCACCGGCGGCACCCCGGTCGAGGCACAGCTCGAGGTCGGGAAGGCCGGGATCGTCAGCGCGCCGCCGGGGTCGGGCCCGGTCGCGCTCGGGCCGCCGCCGTCCGGCGCGGGCGTCTCGATGTTTTCTTCGCCTTCGTCGGGGTCCGGTTCGGGCGTGCCGTCGCCGGCGTTGGTGCCGCCGGTCGCCGGCGGCGGAGCGTCCTTTTCCTCCGAGGGCGGCGCCAGGGTCGCGCCCTGCTCGAGCGGGCCCTCGGTCGGCTGTTGGATCGTCGCGCCCGGGGTCGGCACGGTCTCGGCCTCGGCGCCGTGGGCGACCGCGATCGGCAGCGCGAGCGCCAGGGTCGCGGTCGAGGCGACGACGAGAGTGCGGATCTTGCGAGCCGGTTCCATGCGATCGATCCTCAGCCGAGGACGTTGGTGACCAGCCACTCGTCTTTGTGCTTTTCCATGTCGAGCCGCAGCTCGCTGGTCAGCCCGACCCGCAGCAGCGAGACGCTGACCGAGTAGACGCCGCCGTGCGAGGGGCCGGCGACGACGTTGACGACCCTGGCCTCGGGGACCTCGACGTTGGCGGGCTGGCGCGGCGGGCGCTTCAGCAACGACTTGGCGAGTTCCGGCGTCGCGGTCGCGGCGAACGCCTTGCGCACCTTCTCCACCTTGCCGCCGGTCTCGTAGAGGACGAAGGCGCCGGCGAAGTCTTCGGCGACCGCGATCGCTTTCTCCCCGGCCGGGGGGCCGTCGATCCCGACCGCGGACTGGGTGGAGCCCGGAGCGCCGGCGGCCGACGAGCTGGCGGCACCCGGGACCGAGCCGATCCGCGTCGTCGCCGGGTCGGCCCCGGCCGGCGCGCTGGCGATCTCCTCGACGCCCCCGGCCTTGGCCTGCTTCTTCTCCTTGGTCGGCTCGAAGACGGGAGCGGCGCCCTGCAGGGTCCCTTCGGGCTGCGGCGCGGGCCGCGCGGGCGGGGTCACGACCGGCGGCTCCTCGGCGGCCACCGCGACCTCCTCGGCGGCCGGCTCGCCGCCGCCACCGCTGGAGCTCGCGCTCAGCAGCGCCGCGACGCCAACCCCGATCAGCAGGGCCGCGGCAACGGCGGCCAGCACCCGGCCGGGAGCGCCGATCCCACCGGCCCGGTCCTGCAGCGGCCAGAGCAGGTACCGGCGAACCGCCCAGGCGATTCCTTCGAAGGGGAGGAGCAGCAGGGCGAAGAAGCCCTTGGCCAGGTCGCCACCGCGGATCAGGACCCACTCGTCGAACCACGAGGAAACCCGCTCAGCAGCACGCGATCGCCGGCTTCGCCGACGCTCGTCACGGTTGATCGGAGTTTCCTGACTGTCCATTTACCGGGTGGAGACTGCCCCTAAAGCTTAAGGCGCAACTTAATAACGCGGTCTCGCAGGAATGTTTCGGCAGAAACACGCCGTTATATGAGCCCTGAAGCGCGCTACGCGGCGGCGGACTCGGTCGCGCCGATCCGCTCGAAGACGAGCTTGCCCTCGCTGGCGTCGACGCGGACCTTGTCGCCCTCGCCGAACTCGCCCTCGAGCAGGGCCAGGGCGAGCTTGTCGACCAGCTGCTTCTGGATCACCCGCTTCAGCGGACGGGCGCCGTAGACCGGGTCGTAGCCGAGGTTGCCGAGCAGGGTGCGGGCGTCGTCGGTCAGCTCGATCTCGATCCCGCGCTCGCGGACGCGGCCGACCAGCTGGTTGACCTGCAGCTCGACGATCCGGCCGATGTCGGCCTTCGAGAGGCGGTGGAAGATCACCGTGTCGTCGATCCGGTTGAGGAACTCGGGCTTGAAGGTGGAGGCCAGCACCTCTTCGATCTGCTCGCGGATCGCCTCGTCGACCTGCTCGCCGACGATCCGGTCCGAGCCGACGTTGGAGGTCATGATCAGCACCGTGTTGGTGAAGCTGACCACGCGGCCCTGGCCGTCGGTGAGGCGGCCGTCGTCCATCACCTGCAGCAGCGTGTTGAAGACGTCGGGGTGGGCCTTCTCGATCTCGTCGAGCAGGACGACCGCGTAGGGCCGGCGCCGCACCGCCTCGGTCAGCTGCCCGCCCTCCTCGTAGCCGACATAGCCGGGGGGCGCGCCGATCAGCCGCGCCACCGTGTGTTTCTCCATGTACTCGGACATGTCGAGGCGGACGATCGCCTGCTCGGTGTCGAACATGAACTCGGCCAGCGCCTTCGCCAGCTCGGTCTTGCCGACCCCGGTCGGGCCGAGGAAGAGGAAGGAGCCGATCGGCCGGTGCGGGTCGGAGAGACCGGCGCGCGAGCGCCGCAGCGCGTTGGAGACCGCCTCGATCGCCTCGTCCTGGCCGATCACCCGGTCGTGCAGGCGCTCCTCCATGTGGATCAGCTTCTGGACCTCGCCCTCCATCAGGCGGCTGACCGGGATCCCGGTCCATTTGGCGACCACCTCGGCGACGTCCTCCTCGGTGACTTCGTCGGAGAGCAGCACGTTGCCGCCGGCGTGAACCTCTTCCAGCCGCGCTTCCTGCTCGGCGACCTTCGCCTCGAGCTCGGGGATGCGGCCAAATTTGAGTTCGGCGGCGCGTTCCAGATCGGTCTCCCGTTCGGCCCGCTCGACTTCCTGGCGCGCCTCCTCGAGTTCGGCCTTGGCCTGGTTCATCGCCTCGATCGGCTCTTTCTCGTTCTGCCAGCGGGTGCGCAGCTCGGTCGCCTGCTCGCTGAGGTTGGCGACCTCCTCGTCGAGCGCGGCCAGGCGGGCCCGCGAGGCGTCGTCGGTCTCTTTGCGCAGCGCCGTGCGCTCGATCTCGAGCTGCTGGATCCGCCGCTCGACCTCGTCGATCTCGGTCGGCACCGAGTCGATCTCGATCTTCAGCCGCGAGGCCGCCTCGTCGATCAGGTCGATCGCCTTGTCGGGCAGGAAGCGGTCGGCGATGTAGCGCTCCGAGAGGGTCGCGGCGGCGACGATCGCCGAGTCGGCGATGCGGACGCCGTGGTGTTCCTCGTAGCGCGGTTTCAGCCCGCGCAGGATCGCGATCGCGTCGTTGATGTCGGGCTCGCCGACGAGGACCGGCTGGAAGCGCCGCTCCAGCGCCGCGTCTTTCTCGATGTGCTTGCGGTACTCGTCGAGCGTGGTCGCGCCGACCGCGCGCAGCTCGCCGCGGGCCAGCATCGGCTTCAGCAGGTTGGCGGCGTCGACCGCGCCTTCGGCGGCGCCGGCCCCGACGATCGTGTGCAGCTCGTCGAGGAAGAGGACGATCTGGCCCTCCGCATCCTGGACCTCGGAGAGCACCGCTTTCAGCCGCTCCTCGAACTCGCCGCGGTATTTGGCGCCGGCCAGCAGCGAGCCGATGTCGAGTGCGATCACCCGCCGGTCGCGCAGGCTCTCGGGCACGTCGCCGGCGACGATCCGCTGCGCCAGCCCCTCGACGATCGCGGTCTTGCCGACCCCGGGGTCGCCGATCAGCACCGGGTTGTTCTTGGTCCGGCGGGAGAGGACCTGGATCACCCGGCGGATCTCCTCGTCGCGGCCGATCACCGGGTCGAGCTTGCCGCTGCGGGCATCGGCGGTCAGGTCGCGGCCGAATTTCTCCAGCGCCTGCACGCTGTCCTCGGGGTTGGGGGAGGTGACCTTGTGCGGGCCGCGGACCTCGGCGATCGCCTTTTCCAGCGAGCCGCGGTCGGGCAGCAGGTCGGCGACGTTGGAGCTCGACTCGGCCAGCGCCAGCAGCAGGTGCTCGGTCGAGATGTACTCGTCGCCGAGCTTCGCCATCTCGGTCTCGGCCTGGCGCAGGACCTGCGCGAGCGTGCCGGACATCCGCGGTTCGCCGCCCTCGCCCAGGGTCGGCAGCGCGTCGACCGCCTCGTGGGCGCGGGCCCCGATCGCCGCCGGGTCGGTGCCGAGCTTCTGCAGGATCGGCGCGACCAGCCCGTCCTCCTGGACCAGCAGCGCCACCAGCAGGTGCGCGGGCGCGATCTCCGGGTTGCGTCGGGCCGTCGCCAGCTGCTGGGCGGAGGCAACCGCTTCCTGGGACTTGACCGTGAATCGATCCGCTTGCATCAGCTCACCTCTCCATTCGTCTTCGCTTCGAGCTCTTCGATCCGTTGGCGAGCGCGCTGCAGTTCGGCGCCCAGCTTCGCTACCCGCTCTTCCAGGGCCAGCACCGTCTCGACCCCGACCAGGTTCAGCCCCTGCGCGGTCATCTCCTGGATCCGGCGCAGCCGCTCGACGTCGCGCTGCGAGTAGAGGCGGGTGTTTTTCGGCGAGCGCTTCGGCGCGATCAAGCCGCGCTGCTCGTAGATGCGCAGCGTCTGCGGGTGCATCTCCGCCAGTTCGGCGGCGACCGAGATCATGAACACGCCCTGCTCCTCGTCGAAGCTGGCTTTGACGCGGCGGCGGTAGGTGGTCATCACGACCCCCCCGCCTGGCGCAGCAGCTCGGCCCGCGGGTCGGCGCCGTTGAACGCCTCGGCCAGCTCGTCGGCGGCCTTCTGTTGCGCCTCGGAAAGCTCTTTCGGGACCTCGATCTCGAGCCGGTAGCGGATGTCGCCGTTGCCCTTGCCCTTCGGTTTCGGCGGGCCCTCGCCCCGCAGCCGCTGGATCGCGCCGTGCCTGGTCCCCGGCGCGACCTTGATCTTCTTGCTGCCGTTGAGGGTCGGCACCTCGATCGTGCCGCCGCGCAGCGCCTCGGGAATCGAGATCGGCACCGTCACCTCGAGGTTGCCGTCGTCCAGTCGTTCGAAGACCGGGGATGGTTTGACCCGGGTGGTCACGTAGAGGTCGCCGTTCGGCCCGCCGCGCGGGCCCGCCTCGCCCTTGCCGGCGAGGCGAATGCGGGTGCCGTTCTTGACCCCGGCGGGGACGTTGACTTTGTAGCGCTTGGTCTGCTGGGTGAGGCCGGAGCCGCCGCAGGTCGGGCAGGGGTCTTCGATGATCTCGCCGGCACCGCCGCACTGCGGGCAGGGGCGGCTGATCGAGAACAGGCCCTGCCCCTGGGCATCGACGCCGCTGCCGCCGCAGCGCGGGCAGGTGACCGGGCTGGTGCCCGGTTTGGCGCCGCTGCCGTGACAGGTCTGGCAGCGCTCCTCCTTCGGCACGGTGACGCTGATCTGCGCTCCGTTGATCGCCTGGTCGAAGCTCAGCTGCACTTCGGTCTCGAGGTCGCGGCCGCGCACCGACTGCGGCCGCCGCTGGCCGCCGCCGCGGTTGAAGACCCCGCCGAGGATGTCGCCGAAGTCGATCCCGCCGAAGCCGCCGGCAGCGCCCTGTCCCTGGCCGAACGGGTTGCCGCCAGCGCCCGCGCCAAAGCCGCCGAAGGCCGGGCCGGCGTCGTACTCCTTGCGCTTCTCGGGGTCGGAGAGGACGTCGTGGGCGGCGGAGACTTCCTTGAACTTTTCCTCCGCCGCGGGGTCGTCCGGGTTGCGGTCCGGGTGGTACTGGCGCGCGAGTTTCCGGTACGCCTTCTTGATCTCCTCGTCGGAGGCGTCCTTGGAAACTCCCAGCGTCTTGTAGAGCTCGTCTGCCAATTGACTCCTGCTCCTATGCACTCACCACGACCCGCGCGGGACGGATCAGGTGCCCGTCGAGCGCGTAGCCCTTCTGCATCACCTCGACCACGGCACCCGCCTCGGTCCCCTCGACGGGAACCGTCGAGAGCGCCTCGTGCAGGTTCGGGTCGAACTTCTCGCCCCGCGGATCGAGCGCCTCGATGCCGTTGCGAGCCAGCGCTTCGCGCATCCCGCGCAGCACCATCTCGACCCCGCCGGCCAGCCCGTCCGGGCTCTCCTCGGCGCTGTCCAGCGCCCGCTCGAGGTTGTCGACGGCCTCGATCAGCTCCCGCGCAACTGCAGCTTTTCCGCGCAACGCGGCGGCCTGAACCTCAGCCGCCATCCGCTTCCGGTAGTTCTCGAAATCGGCCTGCGTCCGCTTCGCGAGTTCGAGGTACTCGTCTTTCTTCGCCTCGGCGTCAGCCAGCAGGGCATCGAGGTCCTGCTCGACCTCGATGCCCTCCGGCGACTCCTCGGCTACCTCTTTGGTCTCGTCGTGGGCGCTCATTTGCCGTCCTCGTCGACCACCTCGGCGTCGACTACTTCCTCGTCGTCTGACGCGCTCGACTCGGAGCCGCCGTCGGCACTCGCCTGCTCGGCGGAGGCCGCCGCGTAGATCTGCTCCGAGGCCTTGGTCATCGCCGTGTTCAGCGCCTCGGTCTTCGCGTTGACCTCGTCGAGGCTGTCGCTCTCGACCGCGGCGCGCACGTCTTTGACCGCCGCGGTGACCTCGTCCTTGGTCGCCTGGTCGACTTTGTCGCCGGCCTCCTCGATCGCTTTCTCCGCCTGGTAGGCGGCGTTCTCGGCGAGGTTGCGGGCCTCGGCCAGCTGACGCTGTTTCTGGTCCTCCTCGGCGTGCGACTCGGCGTCGGCGACCATGCTCTGGATTTCCTCGTCGGAGAGGCCGGAGCCGGATTTGATCTCGATCTTCTGCTCTTTGCCGGTGCCGTTGTCTTTGGCGGTGACGTTGATGATGCCGTTGGCGTCGATGTCGAAGGTGACCTCGATCTGCGGCATCCCGCGCGGCGCCGGGGGGATCCCGGTGAGCTGGAATTTGCCCAGGCTCTTGTTGCCGCTGGCCATCTCGCGCTCGCCCTGGAGGACGTGGATCTCGACCGAGGGCTGGTTGTCGTCGGCGGTCGAGAAGACCTCCGACTTCTTCGTCGGGATCGTCGTGTTGCGCTCGATCAGCCTCGTCATCACGCCGCCTTTGGTCTCGATCCCGAGGGTCAGCGGGGTGACGTCGAGCATCAGCACGTCCTTGACGTCGCCGGCCAGCACGCCGGCCTGGATCCCGGCGCCGACCGCGACCACCTCGTCGGGGTTGACGCCCTGGTGCGGGTCCTTGCCGGTCAGCTCTTTGACCTTCTCGCGCACCGCCGGCATCCGCGTCATGCCGCCGACCAGGACGACGTGGTCGACCGCGGTGTCGGCGTCTTTCAGCGCCTGTTTGACCGGCCCGACCACGCGGTCCAGCAGCTCGCCGGTCAGCTCGTTCAGCTTCGAGCGGCTCAGCTTCAGGTCGAGGTGCTTGGGCTGACCCTCGACCGCGGTGATGAACGGCAGGTTGATCTGCGTCTCCTGGGTGGAGGAGAGCTCGATCTTCGCTTTCTCGGCCGCCTCGTAGAGGCGCTGCAGCGAGTTCTTGTCGGCCGCGAGGTCGACACCCTGGTCGCGTTTGAACTCGGCGACCAGCCACTCGACGATCGCTTTGTCCCAGTTGTCGCCGCCGAGGTGGTTGTCGCCGGCCGTCGCCTTCACCTCGAAGACACCGTCGCCGATTTCCAGCACGGAGACGTCGAAGGTGCCGCCGCCGAGGTCGAAGACGAGGATCGTCTGGTCGGCTTTCTCTTTGTCGAGCCCGTAGGCCAACGCCGCCGCGGTCGGCTCGTTGATGATCCGCTTGACGTCGAGGCCGGCGATCTTGCCGGCGTCGGTCGTCGCCTGGCGCTGGTCGTCGTTGAAGTAGGCGGGGACCGTGATCACCGCGCCGTCGACCGTTTCGCCGAGCTTCGCTTCGGCGTCGGTCTTCAGCTTCTGCAGGATCATCGCGCTGATCTCCGGCGGGCTGTACTGCTTGCCGCGCACGTCGACGCGCACGTCACCGTTGGGGCCGGCCTCGACCTTGTACGGGACGATCGTCTCCTCCTCTTTGACTTCGGCCTCCTTGCGGCCCATGAAGCGCTTGATCGAGAAGATCGTGTTCTCGGGGTTCATCACCGCCTGCCGTTTGGCAACGGTCCCGACGAGTCGCTCGCCGGAGTCGGTGAACGCGACGACCGAGGGCGTGGTCCGCCCTCCCTCGGCGTTCTCGAGGACGGTCGGCTCGCCGCCCTCCATGACGGCGACGCACGAATTCGTCGTGCCCAGGTCGATTCCGATCGTTTTGCCCACTATTCCAGCTACCTCCAGGGATTTCGTTGTTCAAGCCTAAAAAATCTAAGTGGCAGTATGGCAGATAATTGAGGGCATGCCAAGCCCGGGTCTCCGCAGGATCGCGTGGATCGACGCCGCCGGGCCGCCCTGCCTCCGAGCCGCCTCTATAGGGTCGGCAATCAGGATTTTCCAAGTATTCAGCTGTGTAATTCCAAGGGAGAGAGAAATGAATCTGCTCAAGAGCGGTACCCGCGGGGTGAAGCTCCGGCACGTCGTGCCAGCGCTTGTCGTAGCGCTGTTCGCACTGGCGCTGCCGGCGTTCGCCTCCGCCACCTTCGGCCCCGGCAAAGGCCGGGTCGCCGACGTGATGACCCGCAACCTCTATCTGGGGGCGGACCTGACCCCGGCGATCGGCGCGACCTCGCTGGAAGGGCTGGCCGCGGCCAACGGGCAGATCCTCCGCGAAGTCACCGCCAACGACTTCCCGACCCGGGCGAAAGGGCTGGCGAAAGAGATCCGCAGCGAGCGGCCCGACCTGGTCGGCCTGCAGGAGGTGGCGCTCTGGCGCACCGCGCCGCCCAGCGTCGCCCCGCTGGTCACCGGTCCCAGCGCGACCACGGTCCGCTACGACTTCCTGGCGGAACTGCTCAAAGAGGTGAACAAAGGCATCTTCGGCCCCAACTACGAAGTCGTCGTCGTCCAGCAGGAGTTCGACCTCGAGGCGCCGGCCGACGAGAACGGCGTCCCCGGCGACGGTCCCGCCGCGCAGGGGATCCCCAACGCGGAGATCAACGGCCGCCTGACGATGCGCGACGTGATCCTCGCCCGCAAAGGCGTCCTGGTCCAGACCTCCAACCCGCAGTCGGGCAACTTCTCGACCCTGCTCGAAGTGCCGATCCTCGGCCAGCCGCTGCCGATCGCCCGCGGCTGGACCAGCGTCGACGCGCGGGTCAACCTCGGGCCGAAATTCCGTTTCGTCAACACCCACCTGGAGGCCTTCCACCCGCTGATCCGGGCCGCGCAGGCGGCTGAGCTGGTCGCTCCGGGCGGACCCGCGACGGGCACCCTCCCGGTGGTCCTGCTCGGCGACCTCAACTCCGACGACGACACCGTCGAAGGGGCCGACCGACTGGCCTACGAAACGCTGCAGGCGGCGGGCTTCGTCGAGCGCAGCACCGACGAACCGCTGAGCTGCTGCATCAAATCGAGCCTGCTCGCGGTCGGATCCGGCGGCAGCGTCGCCGACTTCGACCACCAGGTCGACCACGTGATGACCAACGATCCGGCGGACGTCACCCTGGACGACTCCGACGTGACCGGCATCAACCCGGTCAACGGGTTCTGGAGCTCCGACCACGCGGGCATCGTCAGCTCGCTGCGGATCAAATAGCGCCCGTCCGCTGACGAAAAGAGGGCGCCGCGTGAACGCGGCGCCCTCTTCGCGCTTGCAGCTTCTCGCCCGCCTAGCGCAGGAACAGCAGCGAGCTGAAGACGCCGGCGTGGTCGGAGTCCCACCAGCCGGTTTTGGCCTTCTTCAGCCCGGTCACCTCGGAGTCGATCAGCTTGATCTTCTTCGGGGTGTCGGTCATCACGTGGTCGACCGTGTGGTCGAACTCGGCTCTGCCGCCGCCCGTTTTCAGGTCGTAGGACGTGCTCAGGCAGCAGGTGTTCGGCGTCGGCTCGCGGCGCTCGCGGAAGCCGGCTCCGGTCAGCACCCGGTAGGCCTGGCCGTCGCCCGGCTTCACTTCCGTCTTCACGTCGGAGTTGAAGTCGCCGAGCAGGACCACCGGCAGCTTGCTGTCGGCGGGGCCGCCCGGGGCGACCAGCTCGCCGGCCTGTTTGGCCCGGAAGCTCGGGACTTCCGCCTCGTTGTCGAACGCCTCGAGGTGCGAGTTGACGAAGTGGAACTTCTTGCTGCCGCGCACTTTGGCGTCGACCGCGGTCCAGCCACGGGTGACGGGGACTTTGGTGCCGGCGACGTCGACCACCAGCGGGTTGACGAAGTTGCCGCTGGTCGGCTTCGAGGTGACGACGCCGGCGCCGACCCGGGCGAGGATCACGTCGCGCATCGTCAGGCGGCCGTTGATCTCGGTGTTCGCCAGGAGGATGCTGCCAGGGGGGCCGTCGCCAGGTATCCCGTTGGCGTTGGCCGGCGCCTCGAAGTCGAACTCGTCCTGGACCACGACGGTCCTGTACTTGGCCCCCTTCTTGTTCAACTGTGCGAGCAGCAGCTTCAGGAAGTCGTATTTGACAATCGTCGCGCTCGGTTTGCCGGTCCGCACCGGATCGACCGACGGGAGCCCTTCACGCCACAGCGCGACCTCCTGCAGACCGACCAGGTCGGGCTCGGTTTCGAGGATCTCCTTCGCCAGCCCTTTGGCCCGGACCGGGAAGTTGGTCGCTTCCACCTGGCGATAGATCGCGCCGTTGGCCTCGAAGAACTCGGCCTGCGTTTTCGACGCCAGCGCCGGCCCGAGGTCGGCCCCCAGGTAGAGGTTGCGGGTCATCACGTTGACGATCGAGCCTTTGCTTTTCTGGACCTTCGCGTCGGCCAGGCCGACGCAGGCAAGGCAGGCGAGGCAGGTCGCCGCGGCGGCGAGCAGCGCCAGCGCGACCGTGCGGGTCGGTGCGATTCGGTGAGTCAAAGGTTCCCTCCTGGTGGGTTCGGTTCCCTGCCGTCCCAGGGAAACCGTAACGCTTGGGAGAGTTGCGCGAAAAGGACCGGCCGCGGAGCGGCTCAGCCCTCGCCAGCCGTGTGGGCGACGAATTCGGCGACTTCCTTGGCCTGTTCCTCGTTGAGGATGCCGCCCGGCATGCGCCCGGGGGTGCCGCTGTCGATGCCGTTTTCGACCGCGTTGAGGACGCGTTCGTCGATCCCTTTGATCGCCTCGGGAGTAGTCGCGGCTTCGCCGCTGGTCGAGAGCAGCTCGTCGAGATCGGGGCCGTAGTTGCCGTCGGTGCCGGCCGCGTAGAGCGTGTGGCAGTTGCCGCAGTTGATCTTGAACAGTTCCTGGCCCTGTTCGAACTTGGCCGGGACGGCCTGGGCGCCGTTCTTGGCGTCGCCCTTGCCGTCGAAGACGAGCCAGGGGATCGCGACCGCGAGAACGACGACCAGCAGTCCGAAGACGATGAAGGTGCGCTTGCTCATTTAGCGGCCGGGATACTAATGCCACCCTCCCGGTTCGCGCGGTACCACGGGCACATGCGCCTCAGCGCGCACTCCCCACAGCGCGGTTTTGGGCGGCAGACCTCGCGTCCGTGGCGGATCAGGTTCATGTGCAGCTCGTAGGCGTCGGCGGGGTCGACGACCGCCAGCATCTCGTCGTGGGCCTTCTCGAAGGAGGCCTTGGCGGGGAAGAGGCCGAGCCGGCCGCCGACCCGGTGGACGTGGACGTCGACCGGGATCTCGGGGATGTCCCAGGTGAAGATGTAGACGCAGGCGGCGGTTTTGCGGCCGACCCCGGGCAGCGCCAGGAGGAACTCCATCGACTCCTCGCGCGGCGCCTCCCGCACCCACTCGAGCTCGGGCGGGTCGCCGAGCCGCTCGAGGATCGCCTGGATCCGCGGCGCCTTCTGCTTGGCGAGGCCGCCGGGACGGATCGCCTCCTCGAGCTCCTCGAGCGGCGCGTCGCGCACCTCCTCCCACGTCGGGAAGCGCTCGCGCAGGGCGGCGAAGGAGCGATCGCGGTTGCGGTCGTTGGTGTGCTGGGAGAGCACGGTCTTGATCAGCTCGGCGATCGGCTGGCCGTGCGGCTCGTTGACCGGCCGCCCGTACATCTCCCGCAGGCGGTCGCGAATCGCCCGCACGCGGCGTCTGTCGGGGCGCTTCCAGGCCATCCGCCCAGACCTTATGGTGGTCGCATGTCGGGGGGCATCGAAGAGGGGGAGCTGCGGGTCGACGGCGTGCGCGTCTTCTTCCGCCGCGCGGCCGCGGCCGGGACGCCGACCGTCTACGTGCACGGCAACCCGACGCATTCCGCGGACTGGCTGCCGTTCCTGGAGCGCGGCGGGCCGGCGATCGCGATCGACCTCCCTGGCTGGGGCCGTTCGGAGCGGCCGGTCGGCTTCGACTACACGATGCACGGGCTCTCGGCCTTCCTCGAGCGCTGCCTCTCCGAGCTCGCCGTCGAGCGGCGCAAGCTGGTCGTCCACGACTGGGGCGCGCTCGCTCTGATCGGCGCCCAGCGCCAGCCCGAGCTGGTCGAGCGCCTGGTGATCGTCGACGCGGTGCCGCTGCTGCCGGGCTACCGCTGGCACTGGATCGCCCAGCTCTGGCGCCGCCGCCCGATCGGCGAGCTGCTGAACCGGACGACTACGCGCTCCTCGCTGGCGCTGCTGATGCGCCAGGCGCGCGGCGACCGCGGCGCGATGCCGCCGGAGTTCGTCGACATGGTCTGGGAGCACTGGGACGCCGGCACGCAGGCGGCGATCCTCGCCCTCTACCGCGACGCCGACCCCGACAAGCTCGCCGTCGCCGGCCGCGACCTCGGCCGCCTCGAGTGTCCCGCCCTGGTCCTCTGGGGCGACCGCGACCCCTACCTGCCCCTCGAGTTCGGCGCCGCCTACGCGCACGCGCTCCCGAACGCCGGCTTCGAGGTCGCCCGCGGCTGCGGCCACTGGCCGTGGATCGACGATCCCGCCCTGATCGACCGCGTGATCGAGTTCCTCGCGTAGCGGGGAATCAAGCAAGCGTGATCGAATCGCCACCGCAGGCGCGCGGATTACACTTAAGTGTTCTCGTGTCGCGCGCGTTTTCACGCATCGGTGCCCGCCTGCCCAAGGGCTGGGGAGACCTCGGCCGTCAGGCGCTGATCCTGGTCGGGGTCGACCTCGCCTATACCGCCGTGCGCGGAATCGCCGACGGCGAGCGTTCCGTGGCGATGGCCCACGGCCAGCAGGTGATCGACTTCCAGCAGTCCCTGCACCTGCTCTTCGAGCCCGACGTGCAGTCCTTCTTCCTGCCGGCCCAGTGGGTGATCGACGTCGCCAACCAGCTCTACCTCAACGCCCAGTTCTCGGTCGCGCTCGGCTTTTTGATCTGGCTCTACCTGTTCCGCAACGAGTCCTATTACTTCGTCCGCAACATGTTCGTCGTCTCGATGGGCGTGGCGCTGATCGGCTACACGCTCTACCCGACCGCGCCGCCGCGGATGTTCCCCGAGTACGGCTTCGTCGACACGATCAACGAATTCTCCGGCGTCAACCACGACTCGGCGCTCGCCAAGTCGTTCATCAACCCCTACGCGGCGATCCCCAGCATGCACTGCGCCTTCGCGGTGATGATCGGCGGCACCGGGGCGATGGTCTGCCGCCGCTGGTGGTCGCGCGCCTTCTGGGCGTCTTGGCCGGTCTTGATCCTCTGGGTGGTGATCGTCACCGGCAACCACTACTGGATCGACGCGGTGCTCGGCTGGATGGTCGCGATCACCGCCTTCCTCGTCGCCCGCCAGCTGCTCGCCCGGGCCCGGCCCGAGGTCTGGTCGTTCCGGCCACCGCGGGCCGGTCCGCAGGAGGTCGAGATCTAGTGCCGTCCTCCGCTCCCCCACGGCCCCCCGAGGGCCGCCGCCCCAGCCGCTCCTCCGCCCGCAACGGCCAGGAGCTGCGCGCCTACGCCCGCGACCGGCTGATCGAGTCGCGGCTGACCCCGAACGCGATCTCGATGGTCGGCCTGGTCGGCAACCTGGTCGCCGCCGTGCTCGTCACCCAGGAGCTCTTCTTCCTCGCCGGCATCGCCTTCGTCCTCGGCTCGGTGATGGACACGCTCGACGGCCGCTACTCGCGGATGTCGGGCAAGGGCACCCTGTTCGGCGCCTTCCTCGACTCGACCCTGGACCGGATCGAGGAGGGGATCGTGCTCGCCGCGGTCGCCGGCTACTTCGCCGCCCAGGGCGACGAGGTCGCCGCCGCGATGTGCGTGGTCGCGGTCCTCGGCTCGCTGATGGTCTCCTACACCCGCGCCCGCGCCGAGGCGCTTGGCGTCGAGTGCAAGGTCGGGATCGCGACGCGGCCGGTCAGGGTGGTGCTACTTTCGATCGGGTTGATCTTCGCCAAGGGCGCTGGCATCGGCGATTTCGAGCTTTTGGCGCCGGCGGTCTACGTGCTTGCCGGGCTGACGATCTTCACCACTTTCCAGCGTGTATGGCATGTCCGAAACGAGCTTTCCGGCGCTGAAGTTGCCGGTTCCGCCGAGGACGGCGATCAGGACGACCTGTAACCAGCAAGGACGCGGGGTGTGTTCACCCACTCAGCGCGATCCAGGAGGAAACCAGCCTTTATGAGTGAGACCAACGGAGCAAACGGCAGCACGAACGGCGTCGGCCGCGCGGACGAGAAGGTCCGCGTCGCGATCGTCGGCGTCGGCAACTGCGCCAACTCCTTCATCCAGGGCGTCCAGTACTACAAGGACGCCGACCCCTCGGAGGAAGTTCCGGGGCTGATGCACGTCGAACTGGGCGGCTACCATGTCCGCGACGTCGAGTTCGTCGCCGCCTTCGACATCGACTCCGAGAAGGTCGGCAAAGACCTCTCCGAGGCGATCTGGTCGGGACAGAACGACACGATCAAGTTCGCCGACGTCGAGCCGCTCGGCATCACCGTCCAGCGCGGGATGACCCACGACGGTCTCGGCAAGTACCTGAAAGAGAAAATCACCAAAGCCCCGGGCGAAACCGCGGACGTGGTCGGGATCCTCGAAGAGACCAAGGCCGACGTTCTCGTCTGCTACCTGCCGGTCGGCTCCGAGGAGGCGACCAAGTGGTACGTCGAGCAGGCGCTGAAGGCCGGCGTCGGCTTCGTCAACTGCCTGCCCGTCTTCATCGCCCGCGAGGACTACTGGGACAAGCGCTTCGAAGAGGCCGGCCTGCCGATCATCGGCGACGACATCAAGTCCCAGGTCGGGGCGACGATCGTCCACCGCCAGCTCGCCCGCCTCTTCCATGACCGCGGCGTGCGGCTGGAGCGGACCAGCCAGCTCAACGTCGGCGGCAACATGGACTTCTACAACATGCTCGAGCGCGAGCGGCTGGACTCGAAGAAGATCTCGAAGACCAACGCCGTCACCTCGATCATGGGCCACGAGCTCGAGCCCGAGAACGTCCACGTCGGCCCCTCGGACTACGTGCCGTGGCTGACCGACCGCAAGTGGGCGCACATCCGGCTCGAGGGCAAGGCCTTCGGCGACGTGCCGCTGACCGCCGAGCTGAAGCTCGAGGTCTGGGACTCGCCGAACTCGGCCGGCGTCGTGATCGACGCGGTGCGGCTGATCAAGCTGGCCCTCAACAACGGGATCTCCGGTCAGCTCGACGGCCCCTCCAGCTACCTGATGAAGTCGCCGCACAGCCAGCGGCCCGACGACGAGGCGCGCGAACAGACGGAGGAGTTCATCGCCGCCAACAAGCGCGGCAAGGCTGCTGCACCGCAGTCGGCCGACGCGCCCAGCGCCACCCAGGCCTAGTCGATTCGTCTTCAGCTGAGAGCCCGCCTTCGGCGGGCTCTTATGCTTGGGCTCGACCGTGGCTGAGACTCCGCTCTCCATCGCCCAGGTGGCGCCCCGCCGGCGCGGCGCCACCTCCGGCCTCAACGATTTCGTCGATCGGGTCTGCGCCGAGCTGGTCGGGCGCGGGCA
This sequence comes from Solirubrobacterales bacterium, assembly GCA_033856455.1. GTDB lineage: Bacteria > Actinomycetota > Thermoleophilia > Solirubrobacterales > 70-9 > VAYN01. The sequence goes on from JAWVEZ010000224.1 coordinate 26,811, forward strand.
CGAGGTGCTGCGGATCGAGACCGGCGACCCGGTCAAACGGCTGCTGGGGAAAAAGAGCGCCCGCACGATCGACGTCGTCCACGTCCACGAGCCGTTCGCGCCGAGCATCTCCTCGGCCGCGCTGCGCCACTCCTACGCGCTCAACGTCGCCACCTTCCACGCGCCGCAGGAGCGGGTGCTCTCGACCCAGGTGGCGCGGCCGCTGGTCGAGATCTTCTTCGGCCGGATCGACGCCCGCACGGTGACCAGCGAGGCGACCGCGCAGCTGCTCGACAGATACTTCCCCGCCAGCTACGAGCTGACCCCGCCGGCCGGGGAGGGGCGCGACTGGGGCGCGGTCACCGACGAGCTGGAAGCGCTCTACCGGCGCCTGGTCGCCCGCCGCCATCCCGAGGGCGGCGACCCCGAGGTGCGGGCGCGGATCGCCGAGCGGCCGCTGATCGAGGTCGACCTGCACATGCACACCGACCACTCCGGGGACTGCGCGACGCCGGTCGACGTCCTCCTGCAGACGGCCCGCGACCGCGGCCTCGGGGCGATCGCGATCACCGACCACAACGAGGTCTCCGGGGCGCTGGAAGCGCGGAGGATCGCCGCGGACTTCGACGACCTCAAGGTGATCGTCGCCGAGGAGGTGAAGACCAAGGAGCAGGGTGAGGTGATCGGCCTCTTCCTGGAGGAGAAGATCCCGAAGGGGCTGACGATGGCGGAAACGATCGCCGCGATCCGCGAGCAGGGCGGGCTCGTCTACGTGCCGCACCCGTTCGACCGCTTCCACTCGGTCCCCGACTACGAGCACCTGCTCGAGATGGTCGAGGAGATCGACATCCTCGAGGTCTTCAACCCGCGGGTGGCGCTGACCTCGTTCAACGAGGAGGCGGTGCGCTTCGCCAGCAAGTACCGGATCGTCTCCGGGGCCGGCTCCGACAGCCACGTCGCCCAAGGGCTGGGAAGCGTGCGCACCCGGATCCATGACTTCGAGGGTCCGGCCGAGTTCCTCGAGGCGATGCGCGACGCCGACATCACCCGCAAGCACAAGAACCTGGTCTACGTGCAGACCCTGAAGTTCCTGCAGACGACGGGCCGGCCGAAGGCGCCGAAACGACGCGTTCCCGACGCCAAACCGGCCCGCGGGGGCAGACCCCGGAGGCGCGCGGGCTCGAAGCGCTCGGCGAGCAAAGGTTGATGCAGGGGGCGGGCGGCAAAGGAGCGGCGCCCGGGTCGTCAAAGAAGTCTCGGCAGATGCGAGGCACCGACGACGAGATCCGCGAGAAGTACCTGGAGCGCGCGATTCGCGAGCTCAACCAGATGAGCCGCGAGGTGCAGGAGTGCCAGCACTGCCCGCGCGGCAAGCTGATGCCGGTGCTCGGCTCCGGCCATCCCCAGGCCGACGTCTTCATGGTCAAGCATTCGCCGATGACCGCGGAGATCGAGGAGGGTGTCGCCTTCTACGGTCGGGCCGGCAACGCGCTGATGAAAAGCTTCAAACGGCTGGGGATCGACCCGCTGGTCGTCTACGGCACGCTCTGCGTCAAGTGCCCGACCGCCGAGCCCGACCTCGCCCCCCAGGCCTGCGTCGCCCGGCTGGCCGAGGAGCTGGCGATCGTGCAGCCGAAGATCGTCGTGATCATGGGCGAGCCCGCGCTGCGCATCCTCAACGGCCTCAACGTGCCGCTCTCGCGCCCGGTCGAGCAGCGCGAGGGCGAGATCCAGGCTTTCACCCCCACCGTCGACGCCCTCTACGTCCCCGACATCGACGCCTCGCTCGACGAGGAGGGCGCCAAGCAGCGCTTCTGGCGCGCCTTCAAGATGCTCGGCACCTGGTACGAGGACCTTCCGCCGTACTGACAGCGGCCATTGGGTGGCGCTCGACGTATTGTCCTGTCCATGGGGAGAGAAAACGTCGAGCGACTAAAGGACGTCGAACTCGGCGGTGAGGTCGACCGGTCCGCCTTCTTCGCGCAGGCGGCCGCCGGGCCAGACGTAGCCCACCTCCTTGACCACCCGGTAGCGCCCTCGGGAGGCCGGGGAGACGTGGGCGACGCATTCGCGCGAGGAGTGGCCGGGCGATGCGAAGTAGAGGGGAAGGATCCACGGACCCCCTGGACTCTCGGGAGCCAGTTCCCAGGCGGTTCCGTTGAAGCGCTCGACTCTCCAGGGGACTCCGAAAGTGGTGGTTGCGGTGCCGAAATTCTCAATCCAAGCCAAGACGAGTTCCCCCGGCCGGTGGGGACCGGGGTCGACCGCGAGCACCGCCCCCTGGGTGGGCGCCATCAGCCGCGCGTAGCTCCCGAACCGGCCGAGTTTCCTGCCGTCGCGATCGGTGATCACCGTGGTCAGCCGGTAGGGGCCGGGCTCGTCGTCTTCGTCGAGCGTGAAGCCGATGCCGCCGTTCCTTCCGCCGGTGATCCGCTTCCTCGCCACCGCCAGCTTCTCGACCACCCGCCCTTTCCAGTCGACCCGCGCGAAGGTCGTCGTTGCCCGCCAGTCCAGCGCCGGCCCTTCGAGTCCGTCGTCGTAGCGGAGGCGGAAGCCGACTCTGCCTTCGTTGACGACCAGCGACGGCTGGGTCGACAAGCGCAGGTTCGAGGGGCCAAAGCCAAGACGGGCCGGTGAGTTCAGCTTCGGCAGCCGCTTCAGGGGTGCGAGGTGGTCGTGCACGACGCGCTCTTCGCAGAACGAGTCGGCGGCGCCGGCGGAACCGGGCCCGCCGAGGAGCGCCATCGCCCCCAGCACCGCGACGTATCTGACCCAGTGCCCCCGCACGGGGCGATGGTAGCGCGGAGCTACGGGCCGCTGGCTTCGACGCGGGCGCGCTCTTCCATCTGCTCGGCGGTGCTCTTGGGGGAGAGGAAGCGGTCGATCATCGCCAGGGCGACGGCGGAGACGACGAAGGCGAGGTGGATCAGCACCTGCCAGAGCATTACCTCGGGGTCGATCTTGTCGGCGTCGATGAAGGTCTTCAGCAGGTGGATCGAGGAGATGCCGATGATCGCCATCGCCAGCTTCACCTTGAGCACGTTGGCGTTGACGTGGGAGAGCCACTCCGGCTGGTCGGGGTGGTCGCGGATGTTGATCCGGGAGACGAAGGTCTCGTAGCCGCCGATGATCACCATGATCAGCAGGTTGGCGATCATCACCACGTCGATCAGGCCGAGGACCAGCAGCATCACGTCGTTCTCGGTCAGCGAGGCGCCGTCGACGATCAGGTGCTTCAGCTCTTCCATGAAGCGGACCACGTAGTAGGCCTGGGCGACGATCAGGCCGAGGTAGAGCGGCGCCTGCAGCCAGCGGCTGAGGAAGATCGTCGTGCCGACGTAGCGGGCGAGCGGACGTTCTAGTGGCGGGGGCTGTGGAGACGGGGCCGAGATGGGCCGCGCATCCTAGCTACTCGACCTTTAGGGCCACCTAAGGGTCACCGTTTGTCCTTGGTAGCCCTGTGGGCGCCTAAGGACAAACGGAGGCTGGCTCAGGTGTGCAGCGGGGCGGCGGCTTCGGCGACCGCGGTCATCGCCTCGACCCTGGCGCTGGCGAGGCCGCGGACGACGATCGTGTCGAGCGCCGTGTAGGCGGCGAGGCCGACCTGGGTGGCGGAGGCGTCGGCGGCGGCGACGCCGACCGTGCCCTCGGGCTCGCCGAGGCGGTCGAAGTGGTCGCGGTAGCCCTTGTGCAGATCGCGGTAGAAGGACTCCTCCTTGGCGAGGCGCGCGGCCGCGTCCTCGCCGACGGCGGTGCGGACGTAGCCGAAGACCGGCGGGGTCTCGCGGCCCGCCTCGGCGGCGCCGGCCTCGACCCGGACCCGGGCGCTCGCCGCGTACTCGGGAGTCATCCAGTTGAAGAAGGCGCCGTCGTAGGAGGCGCCGGCCAGCGCGCACATCTTCGGTCCCATCGCGGCGAGCACGAGGCGGACGCCGGGCAGGCGCTCGCGCAGCTCCGGCAGCGCCTCGCGCATCGCGGTCAGCGGCTTCTTCGAGAAGCCGGCGCCGACCCCGAGCCAGAGGCGCGCCGGGTCGACGCCGACGCGCTCGACGTCGGCGGCGATCGCCTCCGGCGGGGTGCGGTCGATCGCGATCACGGCGACGCCGACCTCGAGCTCGGGCGCCGCGGCGCCGAACTCGGCCAGCGTCTCCAGGCCTTTGGCGCCGGGGTGGTCGTTCGACCACATCGAGCTGTAGCCGAGCTCCGCGCAGCGGGTGGCCAGCGGCCGCGCCACCTCCGCGTCGAGCCCGGCGGCGACGCCGAAGGCGCGGGCCATCAGGAGCCCGCCTTCTCGCTCGTCTTCTCGAACAGCGCCACGCACTCGATGTGCGGGGTCTGGGGAAACATGTCGACCGGCCTCACCCGGGTCAGCCTATAACCGGCCTCCGCCAGCTGGGCGGCGTTGGGGGCGAGCGTGGTCGGGTTGCAGGAGACGTAGACGATCTTCTTCGCCTCGCACTCGAGCACGCGGCGGACGATTTTCTGCGAGAGGCCGGCGCGGGGCGGGTCGATCACGACGACGTCGGCTTTGCCGGCTTTCTCGATCAGCGGCCGCACCCCCGTGCGCGCGTTGGCGGCGAGGAAGTGGGCGTTCTCGATCCCGTTGCGCTCGGCGTTGCGCTCGGCGTCGGCGATCGCCTCGGGGACGATCTCCAGGCCCCAGACCTCGCCGGCCTGCCCGGCCAGGGTGAGGCCGATCGTGCCGATCCCGCAGTAGAGGTCGAAGACGCGCTCGCGGCCGCTGAGCCCGGCGAACTCGGCGGCGACGCCGTAGAGGCGCTCGGCCATCTCGGTGTTGGTCTGGAAGAAGGCGCCGTGCGACATCTCCAGCTTCAGGCCGCAGAGCTCCTCGCGCAGCCGCTCGGCTCCGAGCACCCCGGTGGGGCCGTCGGTGCCGCCGGAGTCGCCCTCGATCTGGGTGTGGAGGTCGACCGGCGGGCGCGGGAAGCGGGCCGGGCTGGTGACCAGGCGGGTCTGCAGCTGGCCGGTGCGCCGGCCCTCGCGGACCGCGAGGTTGCGCAGCACGCCGCGGCGGGCGCCGGCGTCGTAGGCGGGGACCGACTCTTCGCGGGCCCAGGCGCGGACCGCGTTGCGGGCCTCGTTGCCCGCCTCGGAGGCGAGGTGGCAGTCCTCGACGTCGACGATCAGGTCCCAGCGGCCGCGGGCGTGGAAGCCGAGCGTCGGCTCGCCGTCCTCGTCCTCGCCGAAGGAGTACTCGAGCTTGTTGCGGTAGCGCCACTGCTCCTCGGCCGGGACGATCGCCTCCAGCTCGAAGCCGTCGAGCTCGCCGATCCGGCGCAGCGCCTCCTCGACCTGTTCGGACTTGTGGGCGAGCTGGCGCTCGTAGGGGAGCCCCTGCCAGGGGGCGCCGGGGCAGGGCTCGCCGCCGTGGCTGCAGACATCGGCGACCCGTTCGGGCCCGGGGGCGAGCAGCTCGACCGCGCGCGCCTCGGCGAACCGCTTCTTGGCTTTTGTGACTTCGGCGCGGACGCGGTCGCCGGGCAGGGCGCCGGAGACGAAGACGACCAGCCCTTCGTTGCGGGCGACGCCGCGCCCGCCGAAGGCGAGCGATTCGATCTCGACCTCGACCAGCTCGCCGCGCTTCGGGCGGCGGGCCGCCGAACGCTCGCCGGTCGCTTGCTCCACTCCGATCGCGTCCCTCAGCCGAGTTTTCTGCGCGCCCGGCGGGCCGCCTGGGTCGCCTGTTTGCGGACCGGCTCGGCCCGGCCGCCGACCTCTTTGCGGGCCTGCTTGACCAGCCGCTCGAGCTCGCCGAGCAGGGAGTCGGTCTGTTTGCGACCCCGTTTGACCAGGTCGTGCAGCAGCTTCTCGGCGTCGCCGCGGGTCATCCGGCCGCGCTTGACCGCGTCGTCGACGACCTCCTGGATGCGGTCGCGGCTCAGGGTCACGCTCTGCTCGAGGCTCTCGCGGAACTGGGCGACGCTCTTGTCGAGGCCGGCGGTCGCGTTGCTGCTTTTCGGCGCGGTTTTTTTCGCGCTTGGTTTTTTGGCTTTGGCGGCTTTCGTGGACGCCGGTTTCGCCGCTTTTCTCGATGCGGGTTTGGCGGAGGCTTTTTTCGGTTTTGCCGTTTTGGCTTTCGCTTTGGCTTTCGCTTTTTTGGCTTTGCCCGCTGCATTTTTCTCGGCCATCGACGCTGCCTCCAGACTGGGTCGTTGTCCCCGGGTGTCCCCCGACTATCTCAATTCCGCGCGCTAAGCGGTAGGCGTTCGCCGTTACCCGGGCTCGGGCAGGGCGAACCTGGCCTCGATCGGGGCATGGTCGGAGAGGCGCAGCGCGCGCCCGTCGAGCGACAGCTCGCGGCGCTCCGGCGGCCAGGCGGTGGGCGCGGCAACCACCTCGAGGCCGCGGGCCAGCAGGTGGTCGATCGCCTTCGGCCCGGTCGGCGCCGCCAGCCCGAACTCGGCCTCGAGCTCGGCGAAGACCTCCGGGTTCTCGGCCGGGCGCAGGTTGAGGTCACCGCCGAAGATCAGCGGTGAGTCCCCGGCCCAGCGGTCGGCGGCACGGGCCGCCTTCAGCACGTCCTCGACCGCCAGCCGCGGCTGGTCGTTGGTCGCGTGCAGGTTGGCGACGCAGACGCCGGAGGCGGTGCGGGTGAAGGCCATCGCCCGGCGCTCCGGCTCGCCCTCGTGGATCGCCAGCTCGTGGCGCTCGGCGATCCCGCCGAGCCGGCCGGGGACGCGAACCAGGGTGAGGTTGGAGCCGCCCTCGCCGGAGGCGATCAGGTCCGGGTTCTGGCGGGCGAGCAGGGCCCGCAGGGCGCCGAGCCCGTTGCGCGAGGTGAGCACCCGGTGCGACTCGGCCTCGCAGGCGCGGGCCAACGGCGCGGCGAAGCGGGGCGGGGCCTCCTGCAGCAGGGCGACGTCCCAGGCGGCGCTCGCCAGCAGGGTCGAGAACTCCTGGCTGAGGTCGCGGTTGACCTGGACGTGGGTCTCGTTGCGCTCGTCGATCCGCAGCAGCCGCGAGCGCCAGGTGCGCAGCGTCCGGTCGGGCGGGAAATCCCGCCCGTGGAAGAGGTTCCAGGCAAGGGCCGTGAACTCCACGGCCCGTAGTATCCGCGGCTTGACCGGCGAACCCCGCAATTTCCTCACCGGCGAGGAGCTCGGCGCCTTCGAGCTCGGCAAGCTGCTGGACCGCGCCGCCGAGCTCAAAGCCGGCCGCCGCGACCGGGTCGGCGCCGAGGCGCTGGCCGGGCGCAGCGTCGCCCTGGTCTTCGAGAAGCCCTCCACCCGGACGCGGATCTCCTTCGACGTCGGGGTCGCCGAGCTCGGCGGTCACCCGGTCGTGCTGCGCGGCGACGAAATGCAACTCGCCCGCGGCGAGTCGGTCGGGGACACGGCGCGGGTGCTCTCGCGCTTCGTCGACGCGATCGTGATCCGCTCCGGCTCCCACCAGGCGGTCGCCGGGCTGGCCGCCGAGGCCGAGGTGCCGGTGGTCAACGGGCTGACGCCGCTGCATCACCCCTGCCAGGCGCTGGCCGACCTGCTCACCCTGCGCGAGCGCTTCGGCGAGCTGGCGGGGCTGCGCCTCGCCTACGTCGGCGACGGCAACAACGTCGCCCGCTCGCTGGCGATCCTCGGTGAGCTGGCCGGGGTCGAGGTCGTGGTCGCCGCACCCGACGGCTACCAGCTCGAGGAGGGGCACGACGTGAAGCTGACCGCCGACCCGCGCGCCGCGGCCGCCGGCGCCGACGCTCTATATACGGACGTCTGGA
>JAWVEZ010000225.1:0-46200 GCA_033856455.1 Solirubrobacterales bacterium
GCGCGCTGGCGGGGGCTAGCGGCGCGGGGGCCGCAACCCTGCAGCAGGTCGGCGTCTTCGAACGGCCGATGTACGTCACCTCTGCCCCGAACAACCCCGACCGCCTCTTCGTGGTCGAGCGCAGAGGCCGGATCGTCGAAGTCCAGAAAGGCGCCACCTCGACCTTCGCCGACCTCAGTTCCCTGACCACCTGCTGCACCGGCGAGGGGGGCCTGCAGTCGATCGCTCTGTCCCCGGACTTCGGGAGCAGCGGCCGCTTCTACGTCTTCTACACCGGCTCCGAAGGCGAGATCCAGATCGCCGAAATGCGGGCCGCCGGCAACTTCGCCCCCCTCGCCTCGCTGCGACCGCTGCTCACGATCCCCCACCCCGACGCCGACAACCACTACGGCGGCCAGTTGCAGATCGGCCCCGAGGGGCTGCTCTACGCGTCGACCGGCGACGGCGGCGGCGGAAACGACCAGTTCGCGAACGCCCAGGACCTGACCAGCCTGCTCGGCAAGCTGCTGCGGATCGACCCGAACCCCGCGGGCGTCCTTCCGTACACGGTGCCACCGGGCAACCCCTTCGCCGGCGGCGACCCGGGGGACGACCCGATCTGGAGCTTCGGGCTCCGCAACCCCTTCCGCTTCTCCTTCGACCGCGAAAGCGGCGCGACGCTGATCGGCGACGTCGGGCAAAAAGCTCGCGAGGAGGTCGACTACGCCCCGCCGGGCGGCGGCGCCGGGGTCAACTACGGCTGGGCCTGCCGCGAGGGGCTGATCGCCGGCCCCCGGGCCGCGGAGCCGGAATGCACCGCGCCACCGGCCGTCTTCACGCCGCCGATCTTCGACTACCCCCAGGACGGGCCGGAAGGGCCCTGCGCGATCGTCGGCGGCTACGTGGTCCGCGACCGCAACCTCGGCGACCTCTACGGCCGCTACCTCTACGGCGACTTCTGCGGCGAGCAGCTGCGCTCCTTCTCGCTCATCAACCCGGAGGCCAGCGATCGCGGCGAGGGCGTCCCGATCGCCCAGCTCACCTCCTTCGGGGAGGACGCCTGCGGCCGCCTCTACACCGTCCAGGAGACCGGGCGGGTGGCGCTGCTCGTCGGCAACGACGGCGCCGCCGCCTGCCCCGCCGCGGGACAGGCGCGCGAGCGCGAGCGCTCCTTCGTCGGGATCCGCGCCCAGGGCCGGCGGGTGAAAAAGGGCAAGCGCGCCCAGATCACCGCCTGGGTCTCCCCCTGCGCGGGCCGCCGCGGCGAGCCGGTGAAGCTGATGCGCGGCCGCGCCCACCTCGGGACCCGCCGCCTCGACCGCGCCTGCACCGTGCGCTTCCGGCCGAAGATCAGCCGCCGGGCCAAGTTCCGGGCGCTGATCGCCGAGAACGCCAGCTACCTGACCGCCACCTCGCGCCCGCTGCAGATCAAGATCCTGCACAAGAAGAAGGCGCAGCGGCGCAGCAAGTCGAGCGGCGTCGAGCGCTAAAGGATCGCCGTCCGGTCCTGGTCCGCCGGATTCATATGGTTAGCCCCTAGATGGGCCCGGCCAAGCAAGCGATCGTCGACCTCCGCGCCACTCCCGGCGAGCTCTCCTTCGAGGCGCGGATCGGCCCGGAGCCGAAGCGAGTCTGGTTCCGTAGCCCCACCCCGATGACGCCGCCGGCCGACGCCGCCCTCGCCGCCTGCCTGATGCCGGCGATGCGCGCCGGCGGCACCCTGACGATGACCGACCCGGTGAGCCCGCGGGTGCTGCGCGGCCAGCGCGAGTTCGGGGCGGTGCAGCGGGCCTGGTCGTTGGCCCGCGAGTTCGGGGAGCCGCCGCTGCGGGAGGTCGAGGTGCTCGCCCCGGCACGCGAGCTGCCGCCGCGCCAGCCGACCGGCCGCGTCGCCGCCTTCTTCAGCGGCGGCGTCGACTCCTGGTCGACCGTGCTCGACAACCCCGACCTGACCGACCTGATCTTCGTCCGCGGCGTCGATCTGCTGCCCGGCCACGCCGGTCACGTCGCGGTCACCGAAGAAGTCGAACGGCGGCTCCGCGGGGCCGCCGCCGAGCTAGGCCTCAAGCTGCACGTGGTCGAGACCAACGTGCGCGAGCTCGCCGACCCCCTGATCCGCTGGGAGTCCTACTACACCTGTCCGCTCTACGCCGCGGCCCTCTGCTTCGAGCCGCTATTCGATCGGGTGCTGTTCGCCGGCGACACCGACTACGGGACCCAGGACAAGCGCGCCGGCAACCGGTTCGTCTCCAGGTTGTGGAGCAGCGAGTGGATCGAGATCGCCGAAGACGGCGGTCGTTTCAGCCGCATGGAGCGGGTGCGGCAGATCGCCGACCACCCGGTGGCACAGAAGTCCCTGCGGGTCTGCTGGGAGAACCGCGATGGCGCCTACAACTGCGGCGAGTGCGCCAAGTGCCTGCTGGTGATGGCCTCGCTGGAGGTGCTCGGCAAGCGCGACCGGTTCACCACCTTTCCGGCCGATCTCGACCGCGAGGCGCTGGTCGCCGAGCCGATCTTCCAGAATGCCTCACTCCTGTTCAGGGAAGACGCGCTCGACGCAGCGGTCGAGCGCGGTTCCGACCTCGAGCCGGCTTTTGGGACGCTCGTAGAAAGAGGGAGACGCAACCTCGGCCTCCCCGCCGGCACCCGGCTTCGCCCCGGCCCGCCCCCGGGCGAGGAGCCGGATTCCGACGCGAGCCAGGAGATCGCCGACCTCCGCGCCACCCCCGGCGAGCTCTCCTTCGAGGCGCGGATCGGCGGCGAGCGCAAACGGATCTGGTTCCGCACCGAGACCGCGGTGACGCCGCCGGCCGACGCCGCCCTCGCCGCCTGCCTGATGCCGGCGATGCGCGCCGGCGGCACCCTGACGATGACCGACCCGGTGAGCCCGCGGGTGCTGCGCGGCCAGCGCGAGTTCGGCGCCCTGCAGGCCTCCTGGTCGCAGAGCTGGAGCCTCGGGGGCGGGCCGCTGCACGCGGTCGAGGTCGTCGCCCCGTCGCGGCAGCTGCCGCCCCGCCAGCCGACCGGCCGCGTCGCCGCCTTCTTCAGCGGCGGCGTCGACTCCTTCGCGGCGATCCTCGACAACCCCGAGGTGACCGACCTGATCTTCGTCCGCGGCGTCGACCTCCTGCCCGGCCACGCCCCCCACGTCGCGATCGCCGCGGAAGTCGAACGGCGGGTCCGCGAGGCCGCCGCCGAGCTCGGCCTGCAGCTGCACGTGGTCGAGACCAACGTGCGCGAGCTCTCCGACGGCGTGGTCCCATGGGAGGCCTACTTCTCCGGTCCGCTGATCGCCGTCGCCCACTTCTTCGAGTCGCTGTTCGACCGCGTCCTGATCGCCGGCGAAGCCGACTACGAGCTGCAGGGGCTGCTCGGCTACGGCTCGATCTGGACCGCCGAACAGCTCTGGAGCAGCGAGTGGCTGGAGATCGTCTCCTGGGGCGGGCGGATGAGCCGTGAGCAGCGGGTGCGGCTGGTCGCCACGAGCCCGGCGGCCCAGAAGATCCTCCGGGTCTGCTGGCGCAACCCCGACGGGGCCTACAACTGCGGCGCCTGCTCGAAGTGCCTGATCACGATGCTCGGCCTCGAGGCCTGCGGCGAGCGCGACCGCTTCGCGACCTTCCCGCCGCTGGACGTCGCCAAGCTCGAGCAGATCGCGATGCAGCAGACGATCCAGCTGGTCCTCTGGGAAGACGCGCTGACCAGCCTGCGGGTGGCGGGACGGCGGGACCTAGTTGGCGCCGTCGAGGCCTACGTCGAACGCGGCCGCCGCGACCTCGGGTTGCCCCCCGAGTTCCGCGCCCGCGCCGCCGCGGCCGACTCCGGGAAGCCGCGGATCGGGCCGCCCCCGGGGACGGCGCCCACCCTGTTCGCCGAGCCCGCCACCGCCGCGGCGCTCGCCGCCGCCCCCGCCGCCGCGGTCCTGGTCGGCAGCTACGACGGCTCGGGGAACTTCGGCGACATCGCCCAGCTCGAAGGGGCGCTCGCCGCCCTGGCGCCGCTCGCGGGCCGGCTGCTGGCCCTGCCGATGATCGAGCTCGCCGCCGCCGACCGCCACCGCGACCCGTCGATCGCCCCGCGCGGAGCGGCTCACGTCCTCTACTGCGACCCGAGCGGCCGCGGCGGCGCGGGCCTGGTCCCGGTCGCCCCACCGCCCCAGCTCGGGCTCGGCGTCTGCTTCCTCTACGGCGGCGGCTACCTGAACCCGCTCTGGGGGGAGCGCAAGCTGGCGATGCTGGCCGCCGCCGAAGCGCTGCTCGGCGGCGCCCGCGGCGGGCCCCTGCGGGTCGCCTCGGGGCTGCAGGCGGAGGAGCGGTGGCTGACCGAGCTGCCCCCCGAGCAGCGGGACCTGCTGCGGCGCTTCGCGCTGCTGGGCGGACGCGACCCGGCCTCGACGCGGGCGCTGGCGGAGCTCGGGGGTTCGGTGGCCGAAACCGGCGACGACGCGCTCGGCGCCCTCGGGCACCTGCGGCCCGGCCCGCGGCCCGACCCCGAGGGTCCGCTGCGGGTGAACCTGCACTTCGCCGACCACGCCTGGGTCACCGACGACCCCGCCCGGACGCGGGACTTCTACGCCGAGCTGCTCGCCGCGCTCGCGCGGCGCGCGGGGCGGCCGCTGCGGGTGCTGCCGCTGCTCGCCTACGTCGACCGGGTGACCGACGAGCGCGAGAGCCTCGAGCGCCTCGGCAGCCGTTGCGCCGCCCCCGGCATCGAGCTGCTCGAGCCGCGGCTGCTGCGCACCGCCGAGCTCGACGGGCTGGCCCCCGAGCTGCGCGGCGCCGGGCTGACGCTCAGCTGCTCCTACCACGCGGCCCTGGTCTCGCTGCTGCTCGGCGTCCCCGCCGCCCTGCTCGCCGACCTCCCCTACTACGAGCAGAAGGCGGCCGGGCTGCGGGCGGCCTTCGGGCTGCCGCCCGAGCTGGCCGCCTGCTCGCGCGAAGACGCCGCCGCGGTCGCCGCCCGGCTGGCGGCGACCGCCCTCGAGCCGGGCGGGGCCGAGCGGCTGCGCGCTTCCCTCGAACTCGGTGGCGAGCAGGTGCGGGCGCGGCGGTCCGCCGGAGAAGCCGCTCTGCTCGGGCAGCTCGGCGCCGCCGGCCTCGATCGCCTCGCCCGCTCCGGGTCCGAGCTCGCCACCCTGCGCGGCTCGCGCTCCTGGCGCCTCACCGAGCCGCTGCGCAGGGGCGCCGGGCGGCTGCGCCAGCGCCGCGCGAGCAGAAGCTAGGAATCCCTCCCTAGCGCGGTCGCGGCTGACCGCGGCTGAAGCTGAGGAAGGTGCGCCAAGCCGGCTTCGGCTTGAACTTCTTCCCTTCGTGGAAGAGGCCGACCGAGTCGCAGAAGCTGCAGGAGCCGCGCAGGTCCTTCCAGGAGTACCAGTAGGCGCCCTTGAGGTTGAGCCGCCCGCGGTTTTCGAGCATGAAGGTGTAGGAATCGCGCAGCTGTTCGGCCTGGCCGCGCGGACCCTGCTCGAAGGCGACCTGCTGGAAGTTGTTCTGAGACCCCCAGCCGAGCTCGGTGATGTAGAAGGCCGGACGGTCGCGGTTCTCGACCGTCACTTCGTGCATCTCCTCGACCATTTCTTCGAGGTCTTCGGCGTAGATCGCGTAGGGGTGCAGGGAGATCGAGTCGAAGCGGCTCTTGATCCCCGGGTAGCCGTAGAGCCGGTCGAGGAAGTCGACCGCTTTCATCCCTTTGGCACCGCGCTGCTTCGGTTCGCCGAAGAGGCCGCTGAGCATCACGTTGGCCCGCGGGTCGGCCGCCTTGATCGCCGGCCCGGAGATGTTGATCAGGCGCGCGTAGCGCGGCACCGAGACCGGATAGGCGAAGTAGAAGAAGTTGACCTCGTTCCAGATCTGCCAGTCGCGGATCGGCTGCGGGCTGCGAATCGCTTCGCTTTCGTAGGTGACGACGCCGGGCGCGTGCTGGACCCAGAATTCGCCGCCCGGCTTGTAGCGGGTGACCAGCGCCGTCAGGAAGGCCGTCCAGTTGCGTCGCTGGCGGCCGTTGTCGACCGGGAGCCGGCGTTCGTCGCGGTTCAGCCAGCGCGGCGTCCCGTAGATCACCGGCAGCAGGCGCAGCCCCTGGCGGCTCAGCTCCTCGACCAGCGCGTCGACGCCGGCCCACTGGTAGCCGCCCTTTTCGGTCGGCTGGATCGACGGCCAGGAGATCGGCAGGCGGACGCTGCCGATCCCGCCTGCCCGCATGTATTCGAGGTCGCGCTTTTCGAGCGGCGTCTGCGGGCCGATCCCGAAGAACGTCTTCGGGGCCCGCGGAACGGGTTTGGCGGCGCCGGACTGGGCGGTGGCGAAGAGGGCAGTGGTGAGCGCTGCGAGCAGCAGCGCGAGCGTCAGGTGTCGGTGCATGGAGTCGGGCAGGGTAGCGGGACGGTCAGGTAGAAACCCGGCCGAGCGCCGCGGGTAGCGGATCTCTCGCGGAAATCAGTAGATGCCGCCGAGCTTGCGGTGATCCCAGCTCGCGGTGCGCCGCGGCACGAACTGGATCGCGACCCGCTTCGGGGCCTGCGCCGCCAGCCCGGCTTTGACGTCGCCGTCGAGCGCCGCCAGGCCCTCGGCGTAGCGCAGGGTCAGCTCTTCGGCGAAGCCGAGCACGACCGCCGGGTCGCGGTGGAGCACCGCCTCGGCCTCGATCATCGCGCCGCGCAGCTCGCCGTACTCGTGCCCGGTCTCGATCAGCACGGTCGCCCGCGGGTCGCGTTCGAGGTTGCGGACCTTCTGCGACTTCGCGTAGGTCCAGATCCAGACCTCGCCCTCGCGCGGGATGAACCAGAGCGGCATCGAGTGCGGCCAGCCGCGCGGGCCGAGGCTGGAGACGACGGCGACCCGCTCGTCGTTCAGCAGCTGGTCGAGCTCAGCCTCGCTGAGCACGATCTGGTCGCGGCGGCTCACCCGCGCAACGTTAGATGATGGCTCTCAGGCCGCGGCCCAGAGGCGCTCGAAGCGCTGGCGAAAGAGTCCGACCAGGGTCGGGTCGAGCTGGCTGCCGGCTTCCTGGTCGAGCAGGTCCAGCGCATCGGGGAAGCCGATCGCCCGCCGGTAGGGGCGGCGCGAGGTGAGCGCGTCGAAGGTGTCGCACACGGCGACCAGGCGGGCGCCGAGCGGGATCCGCTCGCCCGCGAGGCCGTCGGGGTAGCCGGCGCCGTCGAAGCGCTCGTGGTGGTGGCGAATCGTCTCGGTCAGGTCCGGGTCGGCGAGGTCGGCGACCATCGCCGCGCCGATCTCCGCGTGGCTGCGGATCAGCGCCTGCTCCTCCTCGCTCAGCGGCTGCGACTTGTTGAGGATCTCGGCCGGGACCTTGGTCTTGCCGACGTCGTGCAGCGCCCCCGCTCGCTTGATCCGGCGCGCCTCGGTGCGCGAGAGCCCGACGTCGCGGGCCAGACCGGCGGCGTAGATCCCCACCCGGCGGGAGTGCCCGACGGTCCCCGGGGCGCGGTTCTCGAGCGCCAGCACGAGGCGCTCCAACGAGCGCGCTTTGGGACCGATCCCGAAGCCGATCCGGACCGGCTGGCCGGCGCGCTCGCGGGGTCGCTCCCCAACTGCTGGCGTGTCCAATAGGGCTTCCACTCAAATCACCGCTCAGTCACGAGGACTGGTTCAACTCTCTTTCCCGGTTGCCCTGATTTGTACCACCTTTACCTAAAATTGGTATCCGATACTCGTTTGTTCTAAGGGATTCCCCCGCAAATACAGGGATATCAGGCCGCCACCAGGGAGGATGGACCCATGCGTACCGTAATCCTCGTCTTCGACGGAATCACCGCGCTCGACGCGATCGGCCCCTACGAGGTGCTGCGCTCGGTCCCCGGCTGGGAGGTTCAGTTCGCCGCCAAAGCCCGCGGCGAGGTCCGCACCGACAGCGGCGCCCTCGGCCTCAGCGCCGACCACGCGCTCGCCGAGGTCGGCGAGCCGGAGATCGTGCTCGTGCCCGGCGGGGTCGGCAACCGCGCCCTGATGGAAGACGAGGAGGTGCTCGCCTGGCTGCGCCAGGTCGACGCGACCACCACCTGGACCACCTCGGTCTGCACCGGCTCCCTGGTCCTCGGTGCCGCCGGCCTGCTCGACGGCAAGCGGGCGAGCGGCCACTGGCTCTTCCTCGAGCCCCTGCGCGAGTTCGGCGCCGACCCGGTCGGCGGCCGCTTCGTCGAGGACGGCAAGCTGCTGACCGCGGCCGGCGTCTCGGCCGGGATCGACATGGCCCTGCACCTGGTCGGGCGCGAGGTCGGCCCGGAGGTCGCCGAAGCGGTCCAGCTGGGGATCGAGTACGACCCCCAGCCCCCCTTCGACGCCGGCGCCCCCCACAAAGCCCCGGCCCCGATCGTCGAGATCGTCACCGCGGTCTCCGAAGCCGAAGGCTCGCAGCTCAGCTTCGACTGACGGAGTCCTCGCCAGGCAGCTCGTGGGGCATGTAGCGGCGCATGAACTCGGCGAAGCGCGGCACCGAGAAGGCGACGTAGCCGTAGTCCTCCGTTGCGTAGATCAGGCCCTTCGTCATCAACTGCTGCCGCGTCGGCGACCCCTGCGAAACCGCCTGACCGAGCTTCTCGGCGATCTGCCCCGAGCGGTACGGACCGTCCCCGAGCTCGGCCATTGCGCGCATGTAGCGACGCTCCCCTTCGGTCGCTCGCTGCACGCGGACCTCGTAGATGCTCTTATCGAGCGCCGACTGGGCGACCGGGATCGCGCGCTTGACGTCGTCCTCGGTGAAGCCTGGCCCGGGTGCGAGGTTCCAAGCGTGCTTGCCAAGTTGCTGGATGTAGAACGGGTATCCGGCCGTCCATTCGAAAGCCGCCTCCATCGCCGCCACCGAAAAGTCGACCTCCAGACGGCGGGCCGGCTCCGCAAGGGCGAGGTCGGCCGCGGCACGGTCGAGGTTGCCGATCGTCGGGAACTCAAACAGGCGCTCGGCATAGGAACGGGCCTCGCCGCTGAGTTGGGGGATCTGCGGCAGCGCCGCCCCGGCGACGGCGATCGGTAGGGCTTTCTGATTGACCCGGTGGAGCGCACTGATCAACGCTCGGTAGTGAACCTCCTCCACGAACTGCAGCTCGTCGAGAAAGATGGCCACGCCAGCCCCCTGCTCGCGCGCCGCCTCGCCAAGTTGGAGAAAGAGGTCGGTGAGATCGGCCGTAATCGTGCCCTCATCGGCGTCGCCCAGTTCGACCCCGAGGCCGAAACCTTCCGGCCCGAGGACTCTGATCGTCTTCAGATGCGCAAGAGCGGCACGAATGCGCCGGGCGACCCGGGCGCCGGGGCTCAACCTCGTCAGCGACCTCTCCGCGTCCCGGGCGAGGTCGTCGATCAGGTTCGAATCGGGCGTCAGCTCGTGGTAATAAGTGAGAAAGCCTCCCGCCTCGGCTTGGTCCTCGAAGGCATTCAGGAGGACGGTCTTGCCTACGCCCCGCAGCCCCCTGACGACCAGGCTTTGTTCGGTGGCTCCCCGCGCGAGGCGGGCGATCATGATTCCGAACTGCTCGATCTGGCCCTCCCGCCCGGCAAGCTCGGGCGGTCGCGATCCCGCGTTGGGCGTGTACGGGTTCGCGATCGGATCCATCTAGCGAGTTATACCGAGTTATAGCTTGACTGCCTATAACTGCCTATAACTGCCTATAACGCCTACACAGACGGAGCGAGCTCCAGCTCCCGCCACGGCCCCTCGCCGCACATCGGCTGGGTACGGCCCTCCAGCCAGTCGACCTGGAGGTCGTCGTAGTGGGGGCTGGCGGGGTGGCCGGACTGGCCGGTGAACATCTGCCAGCGGGAGCGGTCGGGGTCGGCGGCGTCGGCGACCATGCGCCAACTCGGCGCCCAGACGGCCCGGTAGGGGTCGTTGGGGTCGTAGGCGATCTGGCTGACCGTCTCCTGGGCACCGCCGGCCTTGAGCCGGCGGTTGAGGAAGCGCTTCAGCAGCGGGTTGGCGTCGCCGAGCGGGTGCGGGAACTCCATCTCGTGGACGCGGCCCCAGCGCCAGGCCTCGGGGTCGGGGCCGAAGCGCTCCTCGAGGTCGTCGAGGGCGCCGGCCAGCGCCTCCAGCACGAGGCCGTCCCAGGGGCGGCCGATCAGTCCCTCGTCGGCTTCCTCCCAGAGGTCCATCAGGTGTGAGTGCCAGCGCCAGGGCGAGGTCGAGTGGGCGGTGAAGCCGTTGTCGGAGCGGTCGAGCCAGCGTTCGCAGAGGTCACGGTCGCCGATCGCCGATCGCGCCACTTCGCGCCCCAGTCGCAGCAGGAAGGCCTGGTAAATCGTCCCGGCGATCGTCCCCGGGTCGAGCTGGCCGTCCCAGCTGCGCAGGCGCTCGATCGCGCTGCGCTCGCGCTGGCCGGACGGCGAGAGTCGGCCCAGCCGCCGCGCCGCCTCCAGCCCCGGCAGCGAGAGCACGTCGGTCTGGATCGCCTCGAAGCTCTCGAGGTCGTGGAGCTCGCGTTCGCCCAGCCGTTCCTCGATCCGCTGGGCGCGGAAGCCGTCGAGCCACTCGCTGGTGATGTGGTGCGGGTACTCGTCGCCGACGATCCGGTTGTTGGCGGTGACCAGGAATCCGCTCTCGGGGTTTTCGACCTCGGGCAGGTCGGAGTAGGGGATCGTCCCCTCCCACTCGAACTCGCCGCTCCAGCCCGGCTTCGGCAGGTCGGCGACGCCGCCGCGGCGCAGCGGCAGGCGGCCGATCAGCTTGTAGCCGATCGAGCCCTGGCGGTCGGCCCAGATCACGTTCGAGGCGGGCGAGGTGTGGCCCTCCAGGCGCCCGACCAGCGCCGGGCCGGAGTCGATCTCAAGCAGCTCGAACATGCCTAGGAAGGCGGTCGGCTCGTCCAGCGTCGCCCAGCGCAGGGCAAGCGGCTCGGCCTCGTCGGCGCCGAGCGCCTCGTTGACGATCGGGCCGTGGTGGGTGCTGCGAACCTCGAGCTCGGCCGGCGCGGCACCCTTGACCGGGATCTCCTCGCGCTCGGTCCGAACCGGCAGCCACTCGTCCTCGAACAGGTAGGTGTCGCCCTCGATCCGCTCGACGAAGAGGTCCTGGACGTCGCCCATCACGTTGGTGATCGTCCAGGCGACGTCGTTGTTCTGGCCCATGTAGATGCCCGGCATCCCCGGCATCGAGGCGCCGCGCACGAAGCGGTCGCCGTGGCGGAGGCTGGCCTCGTACCAGATGCCCGGCATGCTCGGGGGCAGGTGCGGGTCGCCGGCGACCAGCGGGGTGCCGCTGGTCGAGCGGCTGCCGGTCACCGCCCAGTTGTTGGAGCCGCTGGCCTCGGCGGCGAGCCCCATCGTGCGCCGCACGGCGTCGATCTGGGCGACGATCGAGAGCCCGTCGCCGTTCCACGCTTCCTGGGTGACGATCGGGTTGTCGGCCGGGTAGGTCGGGTCGAGGCGGGCGGTCAGCTCGGGGCCGAGCTCCCGCAGCATGTCGGCGCGGACCAGCTCCCGCTCCCAGTTGGTCGAGAGGCCGAAGGCGAGCAGCTTGCCGAGGCTGAGGATGTCGACCGGGCTCCAGGGCTGCCACTCGAGCCCGAGCAGCCGCATCTCGAACGGCCTTGCCCTGGCCTGCGCGGCGGCGGCGTTGACGCCGGCGCAGAAGCGCTCGAGCTGGGCGAGCAGGGCCGGGTCGAGGGTGGCCACCTCGGCCTCGGCGACGCGGCGGATGCCGAGCGTGAGGATCAGCCGGTCGACCGGCAGGCCCTCCGCCCCGGCCATCTCGCTGACCCGACCGCGCACGACGCGGCGGTAGAAGTCCATCTGCCAGAGCCGGTCCTGCCCGTGGCAGAAGCCGAGCGCGTAGTAGAGGTCGTGGCGGTCGTCGGCCTCGATGTGCGGGACGCCCCAGCGGTCGCGCCGCACCCGCACCCGGCCGGAGAGCTCCTCGAGCTCGATCCTCCCCTTCGTCTTCGGCAGCGGGCGCCGCGTCATCAGGTGCCAGGCCGCCGCCCCCGAGACCGCGGCGAGCCCCGTGCCCGCGACGCCGGCCAGCAACCCCGTCTTCGCCGCCCTGCTGCCGCTGAGCCGTCCCATCGAGCCAGTGTAGCGGCGACTGGCTGGCTGGCCAGTCGCCGTGCGGCCGCTACCTGACCGGGAGCTGAGCCCGATGGGCGAGGAGGATCCGGTGGGCACCTACGAACGCTCCGGCGCCGACCACCGAGCGTTGATCGAGAGCGTTCTTCCCGACGACTGGACCTGGCCCGAACGCCGGGTTCTTGACTTCGGCTGCGGTGTCGGCAGGGTCCTGCGCCAGTTTGCGCCGGAGGCCGCGACCGCGGAGTTCTGGGGTTGCGAGCTCGATCCCCCGAGCATCGCCTGGATGGAGGAGGAGCTCTCGCCGCCGTTCCAGTTCTTCGAAACGAGCGACACGCCCGGCCTACCGCAGGAGCAGGGCACCTTCGACCTCATCTACGCCTTCAGCGTCTACACCCACCTGACCGACAACTGGGCCGGCTGGCTGCTCGAACACCATCGCGTGCTCAAAGACGGCGGCCTGTTGTTCGTCACCTTCCTCGGCGAGGGGATGACCGAGCACCTGATCGAGGAGCCCTGGGACGAAGACCGGATCGGGATGAACACGCTGATGCACGGCAACCCCTGGGACCACGGCGGCCCGATCGCCTTCAACTCTCCCTGGTGGATCCACGCGCACTGGGGACGGGCTTTCGAGATCGTCGAGCTGCGTCCCCGCATCGACAGCGAGAACGCCAGCCACGGCTGCGTGCTGCTGCGCAAGAAGGCGGTGGCTCTCGACGAGGGGGATCTGATCCGGCTCGAGGGCGGCGAGCCGCGCGAGATCACCGCCCTGCAGCACCAGATCGTCCAGCAGCGCCAGGAGACGTTGCAGCTGCGTGAGCTGCACCAGAACGCGGTGGCCAATTTCGAAGCGGCGCTGAAGGTCGAACGAGAGCGCCGCGAAGCCTTGGAAGCCGGATGGCTCGAACGACTGCGGTCCTCGCGGTTCGGGCCGCTGCTGCGCCGGGCGAAGCGGCTCGTCGTTCGCTACCTACGCCAGGAGCTCCGGCAGCTTTTCTTCGGCCTCGAGCTTTTCGAGGTGGGCCTCCATCGCCATCGCCGCCATCGGCAGCAGCTCCACGGGGATGTCGTCCCAGACCGTGGCCAGCAGCTGGGCGCGGGAGCGCTCGCCGGCCTCGAGGGCGGCGAGCAGGCGGCGCTCGCGGGTCTCGCGGTGCTCGACGTATTCGGCCAGCTTCGCCGCCGGGTCGGTGATCCAGGGGCCGTGGCCGGGGGCGATCAGCTCCAGCGGCTCGGCCTGCAGGAGGCGCAGCGAGTCCATGAAGGCGGCCAGCGAGTTGCCGCCGGGCGGGACGATCGTCGAGCCGAGGCCGAGCACGAGGTCGCCGCTGAAGCAGACGCCGTCGCCGCTGAGGAAGGCGACGTGGTCGGCGGCGTGGCCGGGGGTGGCGACGGCGCGCAGGCCGCCGTGCTCCTCGCCGTCCTCGGGCAGGACGACCGCGGCACCGAGCTGGTCGGCGCCGGCCGTGTGGTCGCCGTGGGAGTGGGTGAGCAGGACGGTGCCGATCCCGCCGCGCTCCTCGGACGCCGCGCGGATCGCCTCCAGGTGCGCCGGCTCCTCGGAGCCCGGGTCGATCACCAGGCAGGGGTCGGCGCCGTAGACGTAGGTGTTCGTCCCTTCCAGGGTCATCGGCCCCGGGTTGGGGGCGACGATCCGAACGATCTCCGGATGCCCTGGTGCCTGGTTCGGCGCTTGCTCCATGAAGCCGCCTATAGCCGGCCTAACGCCGCAAGCGTCAGTCCGAGACCTCTTTGGCGATCGCGTCGCGGGCGTCCTGGGGCTCGAGCACGACGAGGTCGCCGGCCCCGCGGAGGATCTCCCGGACCAGCAACGGCTTGCCGGCGTAGGGCAGCTCGACGACGACGGCGCCGTCGGCCAGCTCCTCGACCACGGTCCGCTCCTCGCGCAGCCAGCGGGCCCGCTCCGGCGAGACCCAGACCCGGGCGACCTCGGCGGTCGGCACCTCGCCGTGGGTCATCCAGCCCTCGACCCCGGCGAACTCCTCGACTTCGGGGCGCGGCTCGAAGCTGTCCTCGGAGAGCGTCGCCTCCTTGATCCGGTCGAGCTTGAAGTGGCGGACGCCCTCTTTGCCGAGGTCGTAGCACTCGACGTACCAGCCCTCTTTGCCGTTCTCGAGCCGGTAGGGCTCGACCCGGCGGTCGGTCAGCTGATCCTCGTTCTCCTTGTAATAGGAGAGCTCCAGCACCTTCGAGCCGGCGATCGCGTCGTTGACGAGGCGGGCGACGGCGGCGTCCCCGCCCCCGGCCGGGACGATCTCCAGGCCCTCCTCGGAGGGGTCGTGGCCGAGCGCCCGGACGATTTTCTCGCGCGCGCTCTGCAGGTCGGACTGCGGCAGGTGGTCGCCGAAGAGGTCGATCGCGGCGACCAGCGCCTTCGCCTCCAGCGGCAGCAGCCGGGCCGGGCGGGCGAAGTTGTCGCCGTAGGGCTCGGAGTCGACCTCGATCTCGTCGCCGAGGATTTCCGCGTAGAGCACGTAGGTGCCGCCGCCGAAATTGACGACATTGAGCAGCTCGACGTCCTCGCGCAGCTCCTCGTCGGTCAGCTCCAGGCGCTGGCGCAGCTCGGCGATCTGCAGCCGCTCGCCCTTTTTCGCCGCTTCGATCAGCATCCCGGCGAGGGTGACGAGGCGGGCGAAGCGCTCCGGCCGGATCGCCGCCTCGCCGCGACCGTTGGAGCGGGCGCGGCGCGGCCCCTCCCGCAGCGGCCGGTCGACGACCTTGGCCGGCTTGAAGCCGTTCTCGTGGCGGTCGCGGAGCAGCGAGACCCGGCTCTCGGCCTCGGCCCGGAGGTCGTCGGGGGCGAGCACCTGGGCGTTCTGGCGCCAGCGCAACACCCAGGCGATCAGCTCGCGATGCGAGGCGTAGTCGGTTTCGAAGACCTTGCCCTTGCCGGGCGCCCCATCCGCCTTTTTCGCCTCGCGCAGCGTCCCGTAGCCGCCGAAGTCGCGCTCGATCAGCCAGGCGATCCGCTCGCGGATGAAGATCTTCGCGGTGCCCTGCGTCTCGCCCAGCTGCCAGTCGGCGCGGCTGCCGTAGTCGCGGCGGTCGAAGTCCTCGGGCGGCGAGAAGTCGTGCTCGGCCTTGGAGGCGTAGCCGACCTTGCCCTGGATCCGCGAGAGCCGGAAGACGCGCACCGCCTCGCGCTCGTGCGAGTACCCGATCAAATAGAACTGGCCGCCGCGGAAGACGAGGTGGAAGGGGTCGACCTTGCGCTTCTCGGTCTCGCCCCGCTCCATCGTGAAGTAGGTGAACTCGACCGTCTTGCGGCGGCTGATCGCGGTCTCGATCTTGGAGAGGCGCTGGGAGAGGTCGCGGCCGCCGGCGGAGGCGGTCATCGCCATCTCGACCGGGGCGCGCTCGCCCTCGTTCAGCGGGTTCGGGTGGCCCCAGGCCACCTGCTGCAGGGCCAGCCGCAGCGGCTCGGCGTAGGCGAAGCCGCCGTCGGTCAGCAGCAGCAGCGCGGTGCTCAGCGCCGCCAGCTCTTCGTCGGTGAATTTGATCGGGTCGAGGTAGAAGTTCTCCGGCGGCAGCGAGTAGAGCTCGGCCTCGAAGAAGCCCTCGCCGGGCTTCTCGACCCCGAGCTGGATCCCGAGGCTCTCCAGCTCCGCGCGATCGGCGTAAAAACGGCGCGCGAACGCGTCGTCGTTCATGTCGCTGTAGCCCTCCACCTCGCGCTTGATCTCCAGGGCCGAGACCGGCCTGCCCTGGGCCATCAGGAACGAGATCAGGGAGAGCTGGCGGATCAGCTTCTCGGTGTCCTTCGCCACTGCAGCGCAGGATAGTCTGCGGCGCACGGCATGGACATCCTGCGCAACCTCTTCGGGAACCTGACCTCCGGCATTATCCGGCTATTGGTCGCGGTCGGGATCATCGCCGCGGTTGGCTATTTCATCGTCCGGCCCGCTCTCGACACCGCCAACAGCTACAACGAGACCCTGCAGCGATCCTTCGGCCCCAACGGCGTTGGCGACCTCAAGGACATCAACAAGACGATCGACAACGTCAACCGCCAGGTCCAGCGTGAGATCCGCAAATCGTTCAAGGCGGCGAGAACCGAGGGCAACCCGAACCGCCTGATCAAGTGCATCCAGCACGCCCACGGCGACGTGCAGAAAATCCAGCGCTGCACGGTGAAGTTCTAGGCGCTCGCTAACCCTTAAGCATCCGGCTTTAGCTTTAGGTTTAGATGACTATCCCTAACGCCTAAGCATTGGGCATGAGGTCTATCTGCGATGTCGGTTGAACGAGGACGCTACGTCGAATGCCATTGGGAACCCGACCTCAGTCGGGAAACCAGCCGAAAGCGCCAGGGGGGCACCTACCGCGCCTTCGTCCCTGCTGCGATTGCAGAGGAGGAGCCGGTGCTCGCGAGCGGCACCGCCGCCCGAGCGGAAAGGGCGGGCCAGGCGGTGAGGGATCTGAACTCAGACGGGGCGGCACTCGTCCCCCTCGACGGCCTCGGCAGGCTGCTCCTGCGCTCGGAGGCGCTCGCCTCCAGTCAGATCGAGGGTCTCTCGATCTCCAACCGTAAGCTCGCGCAGGCGGAACTGGAGGGGGAAGCCGGCCCCTACAAGGCCCGGGAGGTTCTCGGGGCGGTGCGTGCGATGGAGCTGGCGATGGAGATCGGCGCGGCAGCGGATCCGCCGAGCATCGGCGCCATCACCCGTATCCATGAAGCGTTGGCGATCGCGCCGCCGCTCGATCGGATCGCCGGCCAGATCCGCGAGGAAGCGAGCTGGATCGGTGGCAGCTCGCCGCTGGATGCCGAATTCGTTGGTCCCCCCTTCGACGATGTCCGCCCCCTGCTGGGCGATCTCTGTGAGTTCATGGACCGCGACGACATCGGAGCGATCACGCAGGCGGCGATAGCGCACGCGCAGTTCGAGTTGATCCACCCCTTCGGCGACGGCAACGGGCGCGTCGGCAGGTGCCTGATCCAGGTCGTCTTGCGGCGTCGGGGGCTCGTGCCCAGGTACGCGCCTCCGATCAGCCTCGTCCTCGGCGCGAACAAGGACGCCTACATCGCGGGGATCCACGAGTTTCGAAGGGGGAAGCTGGACGCCTGGGTGGACTACTTCTCCCGCGCCGTCGAGCGAGCCTCCCTGCAGGCGAAGACCTTCTCCGCCGCAGTGGTCGACCTGCAGGAGCGATGGCGAGAGATGGTCCAGCCCGCCCGCGCTGATTCCGCTGTCTTCCCGCTGATCGACGTCCTGCCAAAGCTGCCGATCATCACGGCGGCGGTGGCGGAGCGCGAAATCGGTCGCTCGCGCCCGGTAACGATCGAAGCCCTTTCGCGCCTGGCGGAGATCGGTGCATTGACCAGGTACCGCAACCAGAAACTCGGCGACAGATGGGAGGCGAAGGAGCTGTTCAGCCTGCTCGACGAGTTCGAGGAAGCCGCCCGGCTTCCCGCCGGCTGAGCTAGGCCGCTTCGCGCTGGCCGAAGAAGGCCGAGCCCGAGAGGGCGCGGTCGAAGCCGGACCAGGACTGGCCGGCGGGGAGCTGACGCTCGAGGCGGTCGAAGCTGCCGAGGCGGCCGCCGAGGTTGTCGATCATGTGGACGAGGACGGCCTCGCGGGTCGCGGGGACGACCGGGGAGCCGTGTTCGAGCGAGCCGTGGTGGGCGAGGATGACGTGGAGGATGCAGCGGGCGAGGCCGGGATCGAAGTCCGGGATGTCTTCGATCTTGCGGCGCACCGCGTAGTAGCCGAGCGGGATCTCGCCTTCGAGCCGGCCGGCATCGGTGAGGTCGATCGCCAGCGGGTCTTCGTTGTAGGCCTCGAGCTTGCCGACGTCGTGCAGCAGCGCCCCGGCGACCGCGACTTCGCGGTCGATGCCGGGGAAGAAGGCGGCGGCGGCGTTGACGGCCTGGGCGACCGAGAGCGAGTGCTCGAGAAGGCCGTGGCGGTAGGCCTGGTGGTAGACCTTGGCGGCCGGCGCCTCGCGAAAGCGGTGCCAGGTCGGCGAGAGCTCGCCGAAGAAGTAGTCGAGCAGCTGGCGCAGGTGGGTGTCTTCGATCGCCCCGTCGAGCAGCTCGCGCATCGCCGCCTCGAGCGCCTCGGCGTCGACGTCCGAGGCGGGCGCCAGGTCGTCGGTCTCGAACTCGTCCGCCTCCGCCGCCCGCACCTCAATCAGCTTGATCTTCGCTCCCCAGCGCTCGCTGAGCTCGAAGACGCCGGTCAGGTGGACCGCGGAGC
The DNA here is from genome assembly GCA_033856455.1 of Solirubrobacterales bacterium. Taxonomy (GTDB): domain Bacteria; phylum Actinomycetota; class Thermoleophilia; order Solirubrobacterales; family 70-9; genus VAYN01. Next base: position 18,212 of record JAWVEZ010000225.1, read on the forward strand.
CCTTCTCGCAGAGGCCGTAGAGCGCCTCCGCTTCCTCCCAGCAGACCGCCTCGGCGGCACCGCTCGCGTCGCCGACGCTGAGCCGCAGCCAGGGCTCGCCGTTGCGCTTGCGCCGCAGCTCCCGCTCGCGCACGGCGTAGACGCCCCGCACCCGCTGGCCATCCTCGAGATCGGCCAACGCGACGCGCGGTTCCGGCGGCGTGGGGATGGAAATCTGCTGCTCGTCCATCGCCCGTCCCAAGTTAGAGACGGGGGCGGACAGCGCTCGCGGCCCTCCTCTACGGAGTGCGGCGCAGGCCGGCCTCGACCCGCGCGCCGAGCACCGAGTCGACCTGCATCCAGTACTCGACCACCCGTTCCTGGACCTCGTCGCTGACCTCGGCGCCGGCGTGGCCGACGACGTTCTCGACCAGCTGGTCGCGCTGCGCGTCGTCCATCACCTCGCGGTAGAGCGTGCCGGCCTGGCCGAAGTCGTCGTCGGCGGCGTGGCGGGCGTTGGCGTAGCGGCCGATCTCCTCGGGCTCGACCGCCCAGATCGCCTCGGCCGCCTCCACCCCGGTTTGGCGGTAGCTGAAGATCCGGTCGATCAGCATCTGGTCGGGGCTGAGGCCGATCCCCGGAACCAGGTTGGCCGGCGAGAAGCTGGACTGCTCGACCTCCCTGAAGTCCTCGGGGTTGCGGTCGAGCACCAGGCGGCCGACCGGGATCGGCGGGTAGTCGCCGTGCGGCCAGACCTTGGTGACGTCGAACGGGTTGAAGCGGTAGCCGGCCGCCTCCTCGGCGGGCATCACCTGCACCTCCAGGCGCCACTCGGGAGCGTCTCCGTCGGCGATCGCCCGGCGCAGGTCGCGGCGGTGGGCGTCGGGGTCCGCGGCGGCGGCCCGCAGCGCCTCGGCTTCGGTCAGGTTCTCGATCCCCTGCAGCGTCTTGAAGTGGTACTTGACCCAGAACTTCTCGCCGCCCGCGTTGATCCAGGCGAAGGTGTGGCTGCTGTAGCCGTTCATGTGGCGCAGGGTGCGCGGGATGCCGCGGTCGGACATCAGCATCGTCACCTGGTGGGCGCTCTCCGGCGAGAGCGTCCAGAAGTCCCACTGCAGGTCGTTGGAGCGCAGGCCGGTGTCGGGCTGCCGATTCTGGCTGTGCACGAGGTCGGCGAACTTGGCGGGGTCGCGGATGAAGAAGACCGGCATGTTGTTGCCGACCAGGTCGTAGTCGCCCTCCTCGGTGTAGAGCTTGATCGCGAAGCCGCGCGGTTCGCGGGCGGTGTCGGGGGCCCCGAGCTCCCCGGCGGAGGTCGAGAAGCGCAGCAAGAGCGGCGTCCGCGCGCCCGGCTGGAAGAGGCCGGCCGTGGTGAGCTGGGAGAGGTCCTCGGTCACCTCGAGGAAGCCGTGGGCGGCGCTGCCCTTGGCGTGGACGACGCGCTCCGGCCCCTGCTCGCGGCTGAAGTGCCGGAGCTTCTGCACGGTGGCGTGGTCGTGCGGACGGGTCTGCTCGTCGCTCATCGCTTGCATTTCTACTGCTTCGCGCCCGCGGGCGGGTCGGGAACGGGGCGCGGGTTGAGAAACCGCTGTGGTATGCCCCCACTGCTCAGCGGCGCTTTGTGTTCAAGGAAAACACTCTATTAGCCGACGTTTAGGCATGAACCAGCCCGTCGCAGGGCCGATCGAGGGCGCCTCCCCCGGTCTGGTCGCCCCCGCTTCGACCCCCGCCGGGTCCGGCGCGAGCCGCGAGAAATGGCGCCGCCATGCGCTGGTCGTCGCCGACGAGCGCGGCCGCGTCGTCGAGTGGAACGAGGCCGCGACGCTGGTCTTCGGCTACGAACGCGAGGAGGTGCTGGGTCGGCACCTGAGCAAACTGATCCTGCCGCCGCCGCGGCGCGAAGAGGGAGTCCGGAGAATCCAGGGGCTGTTCGACGGAAACGGAGCGGGGCGCCCCGCCTCGGCTCCGATCGAGGGGCTGGCGATGCGCTCCAGCGGCGAGGAGATCCCGGTCTGGGCGCGGGTCACCCGCACCGCCACCGCACCCCCCAACTACGTCTTCTCGATCTGCGACCTCAGCGGCACCGAGTCGACAGAGCTGAACCACCGCCAGCTGGAGGCGATCGTCGCCGGCAGCGAAGACGCGATCGGCACGGTCGCGCTGGACGGCACGGTGATGGCCTGGAACACGGCCGCCGAGGAGTTCTACGGCTTCAGCGCCGCCGAAGCGATCGGCGACAAAGTCGCGAACCTGACGGTGCCGCGCGATCTGCACGGCGAGCTGCAGCACTGGGAGCGGCGCCTCGCCCGCGGCGAGACGATCGAAACCGAGACCCGCCGGCTGCGCCGCGACGGCAGCGAGGTGATCGTCTTCCTGCGCGGGCTGCCGGTTCGCGGCGACGGCGGCAAGGTGATCGCCGCCGTCTGGATCGCCCGCGACATCACCGACCGGCGCCAGCGCGAAGAACGCGAGCGCGAGGAGGCCGAGTCGCTGCGCTGGGTGCGGCGGATCGGCGCGGCGCTGACCGGGGACGACCTGCTGTTCGCGGCGCAGCCGGTGATCGACCTGCGCAACGGCCGCATCGACCACCACGAGCTGCTGCTGCGGATGAACCTCGGCACCCGGCTGGCGAAGCCGGACGAGTTCATCGGCCTGGCCGAGCGCTCCGGTCAGATCCGCGAGATCGACCTCTGGGCGGTGCGCCGCGGGGTCGAGCTGGCGGCGCGCGCGCCGGTCGCGATCAACATCTCCGCGAAGAGCCTCGGCAGCGAGCTGCTGCTGGCCGAAATCGACCGCGGCCTGGAGCGCTCGGGGGTCGGCCCGGAGCGGGTGACGATCGAGATCACCGAGACCGCCGGGGCGGAGGACCTCGAGCAGGCCGCCGCCTGGGTCGATCGGCTGACCCGGCGCGGCTGCCGCGTCTCCCTCGACGACTTCGGCACCGGCTACGGCGCCTTCACCTATCTCAACCGGCTGGCGGTGCGGGAGCTGAAGATCTCCCGCGAGTTCGTCGCCCGCCTGCTGCACAGCGAGGCCGACCGCCGCGTGGTCAGCACGATCGTCGCGGTCAGCCGCAACTTCGGGATGACGACGGTCGCCGAGGGAGTCGAGGACGAGGAGACGCTGGCGATCGTCGAAGGCTTCGGCATCGAGTTCGCCCAGGGCCACCTGTTCGCCCGCCCGGAGATCATCGGCGAGAGCTGGGGCGAGCCGGCGGTCTGAATCAGAGGCCGCCGAGCCAGTGGCCGAGGGCGACGGCGGCGAAGCCGGCGAGCAGCGAGACGCCGATGTTGAGCAGGGCGAGGTCGGGCTGGCCGGCCCGCTCGAGCCGGTGGCTGTCGAGGATCCAGGTCGAGAAGGTGGTGAAGGAGCCGATCGTGCCGCCGGCGACGATCGCCAGCGCCTCGCCGTGCAGCCCGGCCCCGGCGACGACCCCGAGCGCCAGCGAGCCGAGCAGGTTGACGGCGAGGATGCCGAGCGGGAAGCGGCCCGGCCAGCGGGCGGAGAGCTCGGCGTCGAGCAGGAAGCGGGCCCCGGCGGCGAGACCGCCGAGCAGGCCGACGGCGACCCAGGCGGGAGCGCTCACCGCGCCGCCCCCGGCCGACGAGCGGCGCGCCAGGGCCAGCGCGCCTCCAGCGCGATCCCCAGCCGCAGCAACGCGTAGCCGGCGAGGACCGTCGCCGCGCAGTAAGCGGCCGCGAGGCCGGTCTCGCCGCGGTCGACCAGCTCGTAGAGCTCCAGCTGCAGGGTCGAGAAGGTGGTCAGCGTGCCGCAGACGCCGGTCGCCAGGAACGGGTGCTGGAGCCGCTCCTCGGGATGCTCGCGGGTCAGCGCGAAGAAGTAGCCGAGGGCCAGCGCCCCGACCAGGTTGACCGCGAAGGTCGGCCAGGGCCAGCTCCCGGGGGCGGGAGGAAACTCCTGCGCCAGCCCGACCCGGAGCAGCGCCCCGACCACGCCGCCGGCGTAGATCGCCGCCAGCTTGCGGCCCCGCGGCCGGGCCCTGGCGTCAATGATCGAAGGTGGCTTAGTATTCATCGGCATGTCGCGGGGGAAGCGTCGGCGAGTCGTCGCAGAGGATGCAGCAAACGAAGTCGAGATCGTCGACGAGCTCGACCACGCTCCTGCGGGCAGGAAGGCTGTGGAGGCGGACGCCGAGGTGGAGCGCGAGCTGCCCAGCGCCTTCGCCCCTCCCGTCGCCGCCGTCCTCGTCTTCCTCGCCGCCGGCGCGGTCCTGATGCTGGAGATCCTCGCGGTCCGCCTGCTGGCGCCCTACGTCGGCCTCACCCTGGAGACGACGACCTCGATCATCGGCGCCGCCCTCGCCGGCATCGCGGTCGGCGCCGCGGTCGGCGGCTACCTCGCGGACCGCACCAACACCCGCCTGCTGATCGTCGGGCTCTTCGTCGGCGGCGGGATGCTGAGCCTGCTCACCGTCCCGATCGTCCACTGGCTCGGCCCCGGCGCCCGCGGCGAGGGCGACGCCGCCGCCCTCGGAATCACCGTGATCGCGCTGGTCCCCGCGGCGGCGGTGCTCAGCGCCGTCTCCCCGGCGGTCGCCCACCTGCAGCTGCACGACCTCAGGGTCAGCGGCACGGTGGTCGGCCGGCTCTCCGCCTGGGCCACGGCGGGGGCGCTGGTCGGCACCTTCGGGACCGGCTTCGTGCTCGTCCCGGTGATGCCGATCAACACCGCGGTGCTGCTGATCGGCGTCGTGCTGGTGCTCGTCGGCGTCGGCCTGGGAGCGCGGGTGAAAGCGGTACCGGTGGGGATCCTCGGCGGCGCGATCCTCCTCGCCGGTGGCCTCGGCGCCCTCGCCCAAGCCTCGGAGTCGCCCTGCGTCAAGGAGTCCGAGTACCACTGCCTGGACGTCGAAAAGGACCCGACCAAGACCGCGGGCTACAACCTGATCCTCGACGGCACCTACAACTCCTACGTCGACCTCAGGGATCCGACCTACCTCCAGTACGACTACGTCCGCTGGATCGCCCAGCCGATCAACGCCCTGTTTCCGGCCGGGGAGCCGCTGGACGCGGTGTTCGTCGGCGGCGGCGGGTTCACGCTGCCGCGCTGGCTGGTCGCGACCCGGCCGGGGTCCCACGCCGAGGTGCTCGAGGTCGACGGGGACGTCGTCGACCTGGTCGAAGACCGGCTCGGCCTGCGCCAGTCGGCCGACCTCGAGGCCACGGTCGGCGACGCGCGGATCACGATGCTCGAGATCCCGGACGACAGCGCCGACCTCGTGGTCGGCGACGCGTTCAGCGGCTACACCGTGCCCTGGCACCTGACCACCGCCGAGTGGGTCGGCGAAGTGAAGCGCGTGCTGAAGCCGGGCGGTCTCTACGCGATGAACCTGATCGACTTCCAGCCGCTCGACTTCGTCAAGGCCGAGGCGGCGACCCTGCTCGACGCGTTCAAATACATCCGCCTCACCACCTTCATCGGGGAAGACGGGGGACCGTACGGGGGCAACGTCGTCCTGCTCGCCTCGGACCGGCCGATGGGTCCGAAGGTCGGATCGAGCACCAGCACCGCCGCCACCTATCCGCAAGCCGAAGTCGAAGCGCTGGTCGGCGGGGCCGAGCCCCTGCGCGACGACTACGCGCCGGTCGACCAGTTGCGGACCGAAGAATGACGTAGCGTTGGCGACGTGGTTCGCCGCGTCGCCAGCCTCACCGCCGTCCTCTGCCTCCTCGCCGCCGCGCCCGCCGCGTCCGCCGGCCCCGGCTTCAGCTTCGGCCCGATCGACGCGCCGACCAAGCAGCGGATGATCGGCCTCTCCTGGCACCGCGGCTGCCCGGTCGGCCTCGGCGACCTGCGCCTGCTCAAGGTCAGGCACTGGGGCTTCGACGGCCGCGTCCACCGCGGCCGCCTGGTCGTCCACGAGGACTCGGCCCGGGGCATGGTGGGGGTGATGCGCAACCTCTTCCGCCACCACTTCCCGATCCGGCGGATGCGCCTGGTCGACGCCTACGGGGCCGACGACCACCGCAGCATGGACGCCGACAACACCTCCGCCTTCAACTGCCGCTACGTCTCCGGCACGAGCCGCTGGTCCGAACACGCCTACGGCCACGCGATCGACGTCAACCCGATCGAGAACCCCTACGCCGACAGCGACGGCTACGTCTCGCCGCCCGCCGGCGCCCCCTATCGCGACCGCTCCCAGCGCGCCAAAGGCCTGATCCACCGCAACGGCAACGTGGTCCGGGCGTTCGCCGCGATCGGCTGGGAGTGGGGCGGCAACTGGTCCTGGCCGAAGGACTACCAGCACTTTTCGGCGACCGGCGGCTGAGCGCCCGCGGGGCGATGTGAGCTACATCACCCTCACGGCGGCCGCCCGCCCATTAGGGTTCCCTGACGATGAACCTGCGGCTCTTCCGATGGGTCGCCCTGATCGAGGCGACCAGCTTCCTCGCCCTCCTCGTCGCCACGGTGATCAAACGCACCGACGGCGGCGAAGGCGGCGTCCAGATCCTCGGCCCGATCCACGGCCTCCTCTTCCTCGCCTACATCGCGATCGCCCTGACGATCCGCGTCGACGCCGGCTGGACCTGGAAGCAGACCTTCTGGATCCTGGTCGGTGCCGTGCTGCCCTTCGGCGGCTACGTGGTCGACTGGTGGCTGGTCCGGCGCGCCCGCGAGCAGCGCCCCGCCAGCTGACGGCGCCGGCGCGAGTCCGCCAGCGGCAAGATCAGAGTCGTGCTCGGGCTGAAGAGTGCGGACTTGAACCGGGCGACACCTCGCTCTTCAGTCGCCTGGTACCGAAGCCGAGATCCGCTCGAATCCATCATGCTCGTCGGCCGGGCGAATTGGCTCGGGGGGTCCCACGAACCATCCCTGGGCGCAGTCGACGCCGTAGGCCCGCAGCACCTCCAGGGTCTCGGCGTCCTCGACCCCCTCGGCGACGGTGCGCTTGCCGAGGCTGTGGGCGACGTCGGTGATCGACTTGACGACCTCGCGGTCGGTCGAGTTGGCGAGAATGTCGCGGACGAACTCGGTGTCGATCTTCAGGTAGCTGGTGGGCAGGTGCTTGAGATAGGTGAACGAACCAAAGCCGGTGCCGAAGTCATCGAGGGCGACGTCGCAGCCGAGCTCGTTGAGGGTGGTGACGAAGTCGCGTGCCGCCTCCATGTTCGTCATCGCGGCCGTCTCGGTTATCTCGAAGATCAGGTGGGTGGGCTCGACCCCGTCGGAAATCGCCGCCCGCACCATCTCCATCAGCTCCGGGTCACCGATCGACGGTCCGGCGAGGTTGATGCTGACCCGCTCCCCGCCCCTGGCCAGACGCAGCCCTTCCCCGGTCACCCAGCGGTCGATCTCGGTGATCAGGCCGACCCGCTCGGCCGTCGGCAGGAAGGCGCTGGGCGGGATCACCTCGCCGTCGTCGCCGATCATGCGGATCAAGAGCTCCCGATGGGAGATGGCGCCACTCTGGAGGTCGATCATCGGCTGGGCGTAGAGGATCAGACGGCCGTCATCGAGGGCAGCGCGAATCCGCTCGACCCAGCTCATCGCCCCTTTGGCATCTCCGGTGTAGACCGCGACGCGGTTTCCTCCATCGTGCTTGGCTTCGTAGAGAGCCATGTCGGCAGCGACCATGACGTCGTCGGCGACCAGATCGGTGGTGCCGTCGAAGGGCGCGATGCCGATGCTGAGGTTGGGCGAGCTGCTCTGCGCCACCGTGGAGCGGATGTCCTCGGCCGCCTCGCGAGCGTCTCCGATTCCCGCCTCGGGAAGCACGATGGTGAACTCATCGCCGCCCAGGCGGGCGACGACGTCGGTCTCCCGCGCCCGCCCCGCGATTGCCCCGGCGACGCTCTTCAGCAGCTGGTCGCCGATGGCGTGGCCGTGGGTGTCGTTGACCAGCTTGAAGCCGTCGATGTCGATCATCAGCACCGCGCCGGGGCGCCCGTAGCGATTGGCGAAGCGCAGCGCCCGTTCCAGCTCCTCGGAGAATTGGCGCCGGTTGAAGAGGCCGGTCAGCGGATCGTGCACGGCCTGGTATTCGAGCTGCGCCTCCATTCGCTTGCGGTCGGAGACGTCCTGATGGGTCCCGCGTAGACGCACGACCACGCCGTCTTTGACCTCGACCTCTCCGCGAGCAAGAAACGTGTGGGTCTCCCCATCGGGCCGGATGAACCGCAGCTCCAGGGTGTAGGGCCGCTGGTCCGCGATCGCGGACTCGACGACCCGCTCGAGGTTGATGCGGTCGTCGGGATGGACGAGCGCTTCGACCTCGGCAAAGGTGATGGTGGCCCCAACCTCGATGCCGAGCAGCCTCGCGCCCTCGTCGGAGAGCTGAATCTGGTCCAGCTCGAGGTCCCAGTCCCAGGAACCGAGCTGGGCAAGGCTTTGCGCCTCGGCGAGCCGAGCCCTGCTCTGCCGTAGTTCGACCAGCGAGAAGAGCTGGCGGACGACCACGAGGACCAGGACCCCCGCCGTCATCACGGTGACTGCGACCCCCGGAAAGAACGACTCCCCGACATGATCGTGAATCAGGACGGCGATCGCCACCGCGATCGCGGCGTAGGGGAGCCAGGAGCGCTCGGCCTCTTGGGGGCGCGGGGGCCTGGGACTGGCCGCAGCCGCACCGGGGCGCAGGGTGGCGGCAACCACGAAGCAGGCGAACGCGAGCTGGTAGAAGACGTTCACCAGTGAGCCGACCCCGTATCCGCCGTGGAGGATCAGGTAGCCGAACAGCAGATCACCGAGCACGAACATGCCGATCGCGCCCGTAATCCAGTGCAGGGTCGTGCGCACCGCCGGGGCAGGGTTGCTCATCACGGCGGCCGCGAGGGCAACGATCAGGATCATGTCGCCAACCGGGTAGGCGACGGTCACCGCCGCTTCCAGCAGGGTCGTCCCTTCGAGCACCTCGGGCCCCAGCATCAGGTAGCTGATCGCGGCGGCGCCGCCGAGCCCGACAATCGCGCAGTCGAGGGCCAGTTGGAGCGCCCGTTCCCCGATCCGGCGCGCGCTGGGAACGCTGAGGATCCCGATCAGCACCAGCGGATAGAAGGAGAGGTAAAGGACGTCGGCCGGGGACGGATAGGAGAGTTCGGTGCCCGTTGCCTCGGTGATGAGTTCGAAGAGGTCACCGGCCGCCTGTCCGGCGAGTCCGAGGGCAATCCAAAGCCAGGCGCGGTGCAGCCCTCGGGGATCGGCCGAGCGCCGGGATGCCAGCGCCGCGGCGAAGACCGCCAGCAAGCCGAGGGGCGTTCCGAGGCAATCGGCGGCGAAGGAGTCGCCAAACGGTAGCGAGGGGAAGATCCGCCAGGTCACGAAGACGAGGAGGAGGAGGCCAACCAGCAGGTATATCGGCCGACGCACTGCGCTCCCTTCTGATGAGCAGCCTCAGAAACGCTCCGTGGCTGCCACGGCCGCCTGCGAGTCAGCGAAGTGGCGACAGCCCTTCGTCGGTAGCCCGGCGGACTCCGGTGGAGTCCCGTGGCTCTGCGGACCCGCCTTGCGACGAGGGTGCCTGAGTCGAGAAGGTCTGCTCGGGTGTACGGGTGCCATCGGTGGCCCGGCGGGCAACCTTGAATGCGAGGAGCGGTCAGTGGGCACAAGCGGACGTTCGATGACGTCCCTGGTCAACCGGGATTCAGGCGCGGATCAGTGCCTCGTCGATGTGCTCGCGCAGACGCGCAGCTTCAGCGACGCGCCAAACGCCGGCACGGAGCTGAGTTCGATCGCCTCATGCGCCGGGCTCAGAAGCAGTTCGCCGGGGTCGCCGTCGTCGCCTAACTGGCCTCAATGGGCGACGAATGGGCGACCGCCGCCCAATCGCCCGTTTCGGGACTGATTCGGGAAGGCGGGAAGCGGCTCCTACTCCGCTTCCCGCCTGGCTTTCCCACGCATGGCGAGGGCGGGATTCGAACCCGCGACACCACGATTTTCAGTCGTGTGCTCTACCAACTGAGCTACCTCGCCTGGCAGCGCGAGAAGCTCGCGCTGCGGGAAGGCTAGCGACCGGGGCGTCGTCGGGCTGATTGCATGGGGGCGTGACCTGGACTCGTGCAGGGCTGGCGCTGCTCGCGGTGGTGGGGCTGGCGGTCGTGGCTCTCTCCGGGGGGTCGGGCGCGGACCCCGAGACGCCTGAGGGGCTACCGGGAATGCCGCCTCCGTTCCTGGGGACGGCGGTGGCGGGGAGCGGGGAGCTGACGGCGGCCGTCGATGCCTACGGCGACGTGGTCGACCTGCGGGCGAGCCCCGCCGGGCCGGCGCTGATCGAGAACCCGCACGGGCGGCAGGCGGCGGGGACGGTCGCGGCGGACACCGGGATCGTGCCGCGGGTGAGCGTCGGGGGCGGGCCGGCTCTTCCGCTGTGGGCAGCGGACTCGGTCGAGCAGCGATACCTGCCGGGGACGAACGTGGTGCGAACGCTGGCGCGGTTCGGACGGGTGGAGGTTGCGGTGACCGTGGCGGCGGCTGGGCGCGAGCTGGCGGTGGAGATTGAGGCGAGCGGTGGAGATGCCGTGCCCTCGGTCGGCGTTGCCGTGGAGGACGGGGTCCGGTGCCGGCGCCAGGGGCATCCGGGACAGCCCGACCTACTTTGCAGGGTGGGGCGGGATGTCCGGGATGCTGCCGGCGCGGCGACGGAGGGCGTGGGGCAGGTGATTCGAACGGCTGCGGCGGAGGATCGGCGCTGGCTGGATCGGGCCCGACCGCTCGGCGCTGACGCCCCGGCCTGGGCTGTTGCCATGTACGGGCGCTCGTTGCTCGTCCTGCGCGCGCTGACCGACCGCGAAACCGGCGCCGTCGCGGCCGGCGCCCGCGACGGCTGGGCCTACGTCTGGCCGCGCGACGCGGCCACCGCCGCGATCGCCTTCGCCACCGCCGGCTACCCCGGCGAGGCCGAACTGGCGACCCGCTTCCTGCTCGGAGCCGGGCTGGAGCAGGCCGCGCGCTTCCACGGCGACGGCAGCCCGGTCCCCGGCCGCGCCGCCCAGGGCGACGCCATCGGCTGGACCGCGGTGGCCGCCGAGGCGGCTGGCCTGATCGGCAGCGCTAAGCACGCCGCGAAGATCCTTTCGCAGTCCGATCCCGTCCCCTGGCGAAACCGCGCCGACTACTGGGAGGGCGAGCCGGGCAATTACCTCGGCAACGCGATCGCCAGTGGCGCTCCGTGGGTTGTCCCCCCTATGCGGTGGACAACCCACGGAGGGCTGGTGCGGCGGGTCGGGGACTCGGACTCGGGCCTCGATTCGGCGGCGGCTTGGGCGGTGCGGCCGTTCGCGCGACCGGAGCTCTATCCACAGGTGCGGCGCACGCTGGTGCGGCTGCTTGCCGAAGGCACGCAGTACGGGGTCACCCCGGGCGAAAGCTGGCACGGCGGCGAGGATCCCTGGATGGCGCCGACCGCCTGGAGCGCCTGGGCCTTCGCGTCCCTCGCCTCCTCACCCAGCTCTCCCGACCCGGCTGCCGACCGCCGCCATGCGCTGGCGCTGCTCGCCGACCTGCGCCGCGCCGCCACCCCGGCCGGCGCCCTGCCGGAGCGGGTCGGCGCCCGCACCGGCGTCCCGGCCTCGACCACCCCGCTCGCCTGGCCGCACGCCTTCGCGGTCCTCGCCGTGCGCGAGCTCTGGCCTTAGGAGGGAATGGAGGAACCGTTGGCGAGCGCCTCCAGGGCCTCCGCCACCGCCTCCTCGGCGCTGTCGACCGGGATCACGCCAGGGGCCCCCTCCATCGCTTCGCGGCCGCCCAGCTGCCAGCTCTGCAGCGTCACCACTGTGCGGCCTACCACGCGGGCGTGGCCGATCTCCGAGAGCGTCCCCCACTCGCCGGTGACCGCGATCACGACGTCGCCGGAGCTGACCACGGCGAGGTTGCGGGCGTGGCCGATGCCGCTGGCGACGACGTGGGTGCAAAAGGGGTTCGCTTCCTCGATCGCGCTGCCCGGGACGATGCCGATCACTGTGCCGCCCGCCCCGGCGGCGCCGCGGCAGGCCGCTTCCATCACCCCGTGCAGCCCGCCGGTGACGATCGCCACCCCGGCTTCGGCGAGCCGCCGCCCGACCTCTTCGGCCAGGAGCCAGGGCTCCGAGCCGACCTCGCAACGACCGCTCCCGATCACCGCCACCTGCCGAACTCGCCCCGCGCCCTCGTTCATCGACCCCCCGCTCCTTTCATCTGGCCCATCAGCTCCAGCGCCCCCGCCTTATGCAGCGGTTCGTTGAGATTGCCGCACTTCGGGCTCTGCACGCAAGACGGGCAGCCCGACTCGCACGGACACTCCGCGATCAATCGCTCCGCGTCGCCGAGCAGGCGCTCGAACTCGTCGTAGCCGCGCCGCGTGATCCCGACCCCGCCGGGATGCCCGTCGTAGATGAAGATCGTCGAGCGGCCGGTCTGGAAGTGGACGTTGGTCGAGAGCCCGCCGATGTCCCAGCGGTCGCACATCGCGATCAGCGGCAGCACCGCGATCTGCCCGTGCTCGGTCGCGTGCAGGGCGCCGAGCAGGACGTCGGGCGGCAGCGCCGCGCTGAGCTTGTCCGGCAACACGTACCAGAGCGCCTGGGTGACGAAGTTCTGCTCGGGCAGCTCCAGGGCGACGATGTCGATCGGCTCCTGCTCGGAGATCGAGACGCGCTGGAAGGCGATCACCTGCTCGGTCACCGAGACCTCGCCGAAGTTGAGCTCGACCCCGGCGACCTGGCGCTGCTCGTGGATCCGCTCGATGTAGATGTCGGTCTCCTTTTTCGGCCGCGTGTACCAGTCGCCGTCGAAGGCGGAGACGAGCGCCCGGCGCTCGCGCACGTCGAGCCGCTCGACCTCGTAGGAGCGGCCGAGATGCAGGTAGACGGCGCCGGGATGGATCGTCGTGAAGGCGCGCTCGGCCTCGACCAGCCCCAGCATCTCCCCCGAGTCGCGCTCGATCACCGCGACCGAGTCGGCCGAGGCCGAGCGCAGGGGGATCCGCGAGGCGACGAAGTCGCTGCGCCGCGGCAGCAGCCGCCCGCCGGCCTGGCGCAGCTCCCCGGCTTCCAGGAGCTGCTCGGTCCGCTCCCCCCAGCCGGCTCCGAAGACCTCCTCGTCGGCGGCGCTGAGCGGCAGCTCGTAGGCGGCGGCGACCAGGTGGCGCCCGGCGATCTGCTCGTTGGTGTGGTCGAGAATCGCCGCCTCGACCGGCCGCCCGAGGAACTCCTCGGGGTGGCGGCAGAAGAACTGGTCGAGCGCGTCCTGGCCGGCCACGTAGACGGCGAGCCCGCGACGCCGCCGGCCCGCCCGGCCCCACATCTGGCGCAGGCTGGCGACCGTGCCGGGGAAGGTGACGCAGATCGCCGCGTCGAGCTCGCCGACGTCGATCCCCAGCTCCAGCGCGTCGGTGGCGACGACCGCGAGCAGCTCGCCGCGGCTCAGCCGGTCCTCGATCTCGCGCCGCTGCTGCGGCGTGTAGCCGCCGCGATAGGGGGCGATCCGCGCCGCCAGCTCCGGCTTGCCGCGGCGCTCGAGGTTTTCGCGCGCGAAGCGCTGGATCAGCTCGATCCCGCGGCGCGATTTGAGGAAGCAGATCGTCCGCACCCCCTGGCTGACCAGCTCGGCGAGCAGGTCGGCCGCCTCCGCCAGCGCCGAGCGCCGCGCCCCGGTCGCCTCGTCGAGCAGCGGCGGGTTCCACATCGCCACCTCGCGCCCGGCCCGCGGGGCGCCGTCGTCGTCGATCAGCTCGAACGGCGTCCCGACCAGCCGCTCGGCCAATTCGACCGGGTTGGCGATCGTCGCCGAGGCGAGCAGGAAGCGCGGCTCCGCCCCGTAGTGGCGGGCGATCCGGCGCAGCCGCCGCAGCACGTTGGCGACGTGGGAGCCGAAGACGCCGCGGTAGGTGTGGGCCTCGTCGACGACCACCCAGCCGAGGTTGGCGAAGAAGTCTCCCCAGCCCTTGTGGTGGGGCAGGATGCCGACGTGGAGCATGTCCGGGTTGGTGAGGACGAGGTTGTTCTTGCGCCGGATCGCCGGCCGCTCGTCCTTCGGGGTGTCGCCGTCGTAGATCGCCTCGCGCAGGTGGGGCGGCCGTAGCTGCGCCAGCTTGCGCGCCTGGTCCTGGGCCAGCGCCTTGGTCGGGTAGAGGTAGAGCGCCCGCCGCTTCTGGTTGGCGGCGATTCCGTTCAGCACCGGCAGGTTGAAGGCGAGGCTCTTGCCGGAGGCGGTGCCGCTGGTGATCACCAGGTTCGAGCCGGCGGCCGCCTCGTAGGCGGCGAGCTGGTGGGTGTAGAGGCGCTCGATCCCCGCCCGCCCGAGCGCCGCGGCCAGATCCGGGTCGAGCCCGGCGGGCAGGCCGACCGGCTTCGCGCTCCGCTCCCCCTCGGAGGTCTCGGCGACGATCCGCCCGTCGCGGCGCGCCGGGTCGATCGCGACCGACCAGGGATGCTCCAGCAGGCCCTTAGACACGGGCGATCTGTCCCGCCATCCGCAGCGCCTGCAGCGAGGAGCGATCGTGGATGCGGAGGAGGTCGGCGCCCTCGCGCACCGCCAGGGTCACCGCCGCGACGGTCCCCCACTCGCGCTCGCCCGGCGGCCAGCGCTGCTCCCAGGAACCGGCGAGGACGGCGCCGATGAAGTCCTTGCGCGAGAGCGAGACGTAGAGCGGCAGCCCCAGGGCGCGCAGCTCGCCGAGCCGGCGCAGGATCTCCAGGTCCTGCTCGGGGCTGAGGTCGAAGTCGAGGCCGGGGTCGATCGCGATCTGCTCCACCGCGACGCCAAGCTCCCGCGCCAGCTCGACTCGCCCCTCGAACCAGGCACGCAGGTGGTCGACCACATCGCCGTAGTTGCGCCAGGGCCGGTCGACCCGCGGCGGCCCCTCGATGTGCATCAGCACGTAGCCGCAGCCGCGCTCGGCGACCAGCGAGAACATCTCCTCCGAGCCGCCGGAGATGTCGTTGACCGCCTGGGCGCCGGCGTCGAGCGCCCGCCGTGCCACCTCGACCGAGAAGGTGTCGGCGGAGATCGGCCGACCCGCGTCGATCAGCCCTTCGACCGCCGGCACCAGCGCCGCCGCCTCGTCCTCGGCCTCCACCGGCGGGCCCGCTTTGGCCGCGACCGCGCCGACGTCGAGCATGTCGAAGCCGGCCTCGACCAGCGCCAGCCCGTCGGCGACCGCCTGCTCGGGCGTGCCGCTGCGCGCGCCCTCGAACATCGAGTCGACGGTGACGTTGACGATCGCCGCCCCGAGCGGCTGCTCCAGATCGAGGACCCGGTCGGAGAGGCGCCAGCGGGGAGAGTCCGTCACTCCCCCTTTCTAGCTGACCACGGCGGTGGGGCAGGCAGGGGTCGCCCGACTACGGGCGGAAGATGAGTCCGTCGAGGCTGAAGATGCTCTCGGACGTGCGGGGGAAGACCAGCCCGGAGGGCCGGATTTCGATCACCCCGGTCCTGTTGAAGGTGGTGCCGCTGCCACTCGTAACCGCCGGCACCGCGAACACCTGGGTCACGCTCGGGCGAAGCCCGGGGGGCAGGTAGAAGGGGCCTTCGGGCACGAAGCCGCCGCTGATCCCACCGCTCGACCCGTCGTAGGCAACCCCGGTCAGGTGGACGAAGCCGGCCGCGTCCTTGTAGTAGCCGACGTTCCCGAGGTTGGGATTGATCTCGCTGAGGTTGCCCCAATCCACTGAGCCGCCGGTCGCGCGGCAGAACGTGCCCGGAGTTTCGAAGCAGGTGTCCGTGGGGGGACTTTTCACGTAGCTGATCGCTTCCGGCGCCAGGCCCGCGGTCGTGCCGGCCGGTCCCGGCGCGCCGGGCGGCCCCACCGGCCCTTCCTTCGCCACCGTCAGCTTCTTCTCGCCTTTGGCGCATTTGCCTTTCGCCGTCGCCAGCGAGAGGTCGCCGCCTTTTTTGGTGGCGCAGAGCACGAGGTCCTTGGACGAGCCACCTGCCCCGATCGCGTAGCCGGCCACGGCGACGGCCGCGACCACAACGAGAAGAGCTCCTATCCCCCAGCGCATTGGCGCAGCCTACAGGCACGATTGGAATGGGGAACCGATCTGTAACGAATACTGGGTGGTCCCTCCGCACCGCGCAACCGACAGCAATACGCTGCCCCGATGCCTTTGCGCTGCGTATACACCGACCTCGACGGGACCATGCTCGGCCCCGGCGGCTCGCTCTTCCGCGACGCCGAGGGCGGCTTCTCGATGGCCCAGGCGCGGGCGATCGAGGCCTGCCACCGGGCCGGGGTCGAGATCGTCGTCATGTCCGGCCGGCGCGAGCCGCAGGTGCAGGAGCTGGCGCGGCTGATGGGCCAGGGCTCCTACATCTACGAGGCCGGCTGCGCCTACGCGATCGACCGCGAGACGACCCTGCTGACCGGCGACCTGCAGCCGAGCGAGGACGGGGCGATCTACGAGCAGCTGGAGGCGCGGGGGACGCCGCGGGCGCTCTTCGACCATTTCGACGGCAAGCTCGAGTACCACGACCCCTGGCACCACGGCCGCGTCCTCTCCCACCTCTTCCGCGGCAAAGTCGACGTCGCCGAGGCCAACCGGCTGCTCGGCGAACGCGGCGAAGCGGACCTGCGGCTGCTCGACAACGGCGCGATCGGCACCCCGATGGCGACCGTCGAGGGCCGCACCCACGCCTACCACCTGGTCCCGGCGATCGTCAGCAAGGCCAACGCCGCCGCCGCCCACGCCCGCGCCCGCGGCTACGCGCCGGATGAGTGCATCGCGGTCGGCGACTCGGTCGAGGACCTCGAGGTGGCGGCCGCGGTCGGCCACTTCTTCGTCGTCGCCAACGGCCCCGAGCACGATCCGGGTCTGCGCGCGGCGATGGCCAACTGGGACAACGTCACGGTCACCGAGGAACCGATGGGCGACGGCTTCTACGAAGCCGTGGTCACGACCCTGATGGAGCGGCGCTAGCCGCCATCTCCCCAGGATCGCGGGCCGACTACTATCGGTCCGAACTTCACGAGGAGAGGAGCGACAGTTGTCGTCGGAGCAGGCCACGGTAGCCGAGCAGGAGTACCTGGAGATCATGTTCTGGATCGAGGAGGCCGGGCTGCCGATGACCGGGGCCAACATCGCCCGCGCGATGCAGCTCTCGCCCCCGACCGTGCACGAGATGATCGGCCGCCTGATCGGCGACGGCTACGTCGAGCGCAACCCGAACAAATCGCTCAGCTTCACCGAGTCCGGCCGCGAGCACGCCAGCTTCATCGTCCGCCGCCACCGGATGATCGAGCGCTTCCTCACCGACGTCCTCGGGATCCCCTGGGACGAGGTGCACGAGGAGGCGGAGCGGATCGAGCACGCCATGTCGCCGGTGCTGGAAGAGAAAATGCGGCTGGCGATCGGCGACGCGACCACCTGCCCGCACGGCCACCCGATCGTCGAGGGCATTCGCGAGCAGGGCTCGCTGCTGGCCGACGTCGAGCTTGGCGCCGACGTGGTCGTGCTGCGCTTCGAGAACGAGGCCGAGGAGCTGCTGCACTACCTGAAGGCGGCCGGGCTCGACCCGGGCCTCGAGGGCAAGGTCGAGATCTCCGACGAGGAGAAGGTCGTGATCGCCTCCGCCGACGGCAAGCACGAGGTCTCCCAGAGCGTCGCCGAGACCGTCTCGGTCCGCGCCGACCCGGCGCCGCCGCCGCGCGCCGCGATCCCCGAGCAGCTCGTGCTCAGCAGCGACCGCTACGGCCGCTGACCAGGCGCCGGTTACTCCAGTTCCATCGTCACGATCGGGTCCGAGGTCGGCGTCTCGCTGCCGCCTTCGGGCTCCCGCGTGACCATCACCGCTTCGACCCCGTCCATGTCCTCGATCACCGTCGAGGCCTTGCCTTCGTGGTCGGGGACGAACAGCGCCGGCACCGCTTCGACTTCGCCTTCGCGCTGGACCCAGGCCTCGAGCACGCGGTCGTCGGGGAGCTGCTTGACGTTTTCGAGCTTGAGGCTGCCGCCCTCGTCGTCGCTGATCATCTTCACCTTGATTCCCGAAGCTTCTTCCTGGGTGAGAACGACCGGCGGCGGACCGCCGCCGGAGTCGTTGCTGCCGACCTCGTAGCCGACGAAGGCGACGACGAGCAGGGCGACCATGGCCACGGCCGCGGCGGGCTTCCAGCCGTAGGACCCTGAACCGAGCCAGCTCAGCCAGCGGCGGCTGCCCTCCGCCTCGGGTTCGCTCGCCCGAGTCTGCTTCGCGTCGGCCCGCACCTCGGCCATCAGCCGGTCACGCAGGCTCTTCGGCGGCTCGATCCGCTCGACGCTCTCCGGCAGCACCTGCAGCGCCGGCTCCAGCCAGCGCAGATGCGCCTGGCAGCGGTCGCAATCGGCCAGGTGGGCCTCGACCTCCGACGCTTCGCCGGGCTCCAGGGCGCCAAGCGCGTAGGCCGCGAGCTGGTCGAACCAGGTCTGGCTGCGGTCGTCCATTACGCCAGTCCCTCCGCCAGCTCGCCGCGGATCTTTTCCAGCCCCAGCCGCATCCGGCCCTTCACGGTGCCCAGGGGAACGCCGAGCATCTCGGCGATCTCCGAGTGGCTGAAGCCGCCGAAGTAGGCGAGCTGGATCACCTTCGACTGGTCGTTCGGCAGGGTGCCGAGGGCGCCGCGCACCTCGCTCGCGGTCTCCAGGGCCAGAGCTTCCTCCTCGGTCTGCTCCACGGCCGGCCGCTGCTCGAGGATCGCGTCGTCGTCGAAGGCGAGCTTCGGGGCTTTCCCCGCCTTGCTGCGCAGCTGGTCGATCGCCCGGTTGCGGACGATGCTGAGCATCCACGACCGCACGCTTCCACGCGTGGAGTCAAAGCGAGCACCGCTGCGCCAAAGCGAGATGAAGGCCTCCTGGGTGACGTCCTCGGCGGCCGCCCGCTCGCCGACGATCCTGTAGGCGAGCGAGTAGGCGACGCCGCCATGGCGATCGTAGAAGACCTCGAAGGCCTCGGGATCCTTCTTCCCGATCAGCGGCATCAGCTCCTCGTCGGCCAGCCGCTCGGCCTTCTCCCTCCTGATCGTCATCATCTTCGATTCTCGTCTTGTCTCCGGGTGCGCGCGATACGTCCGAGTTCCCTACGAACTCAGGCGATAAACGGTTCAACCGCCTTCAGCACCTGCATTTCGTCGAGCGGCGGGTCGAACGCGTCGGGGGACGGTTCGTCGCCGTTCCGCAGGCGGATCGCGGCCGCGTGGCGGGCCTCGACCTGGACGATCGAGCCGGCCGCGCCGAGCACGTCTTTCGACTTGATCTGCGGCCCGGCCCCGTTGTAGGCGCTGACCCCGGTGTCCTCGAAGGTCTGGGCCAGTTTGAGGAAGCCAGCCGTGTCGTCGTAGGCGAAGTCGAATTTCGGTTCGGCGACCGGCTTGCCGCCGAGCTGTTTGACCGTCGCGGTCAGCGCTTCGACGTGCTCGGCCTCGTCTTTGGCGATCAGGTCGATCAGCGCCTTCAGCTCGCCTTTCGCCCCGGCCCGCGATTTCGCCTCCTCGTAGAACCGCGTCTCCAGGTACTCGAGGGTGAGGGCGAAGTTGAGGATGTCGACGTCGCCGCCCCCGCTCATCGCCAGCGCCTTGCTGACGTAGGGGCCGACCATCAAGGTGCCGTAGACGGCGCCGGCGGCCAGCGCGCCTTTGAGGATCACCTCGCCGCGCGAGAGATCTTCGCTGTCGTCGTCGACGGTGATCCCGGCGACGAGCTCCGGATGGGCAAGTTCCTCGTGGCTCATTGCTTCTCCTTTTCGCTCTCGCCGGCTCAGCCGACGATGAAGGGTTCGACGGATTTGAGGACGGTCTTGGCGTCGGCCGGCTTGGCGAAGGCGCCGTCGGGGGTGATCGACGAGCCGAGCAGCGTGTTCAGGGTCGCCGCGTGGCGGCCCTCGACGCTGTGGATCGCGAGCGCCGAGGCCAGCACTTCGGGGCTCTGGATGTTGGCGGCCTGACCGAGGTAGGCGGCGGCGCCGAGGTTCTCGACCGTGCTCGCCAGCTCGACCACCGATTTCGCGTCGTCGAGCGGGAATTCGGCTTTCGGTTCGGCGGCCGGCTTGCCGCCCAGCGCCTTCGCGGCCTGGGTCAGCGCTTCGACGTGTTCGGCCTCCTCCTGCCCGAACTTTTCGATCGTCTTCAGCTCGGCGCCTTTGAAGAGGCCGCTTTTGACGACATCCGCGTAGAAGGCCGCCTCGAGGTACTCGAGGGTGAGCGCGTAGTTGACGATCCCGAGGTCTCCCTTGCCGAACTGTTCGGTTTCGCTGCCGCCCATCTTCTTGGCGCTGGTCGTCGTCTCCATCATCGAGCTGTCGTCGTCGGAGCCGCAGGCGGCGAGGAAGGCCGCGGCGGCGGCCGAGCCTCCGCTCAACGCCATGAACTTCCGCCTTGAGACGGGGTCTTTCAGCTTGTCCTTCATCGGTCGTGCCTCCTCGCTGGTGGGCGCATTCGCCGGTTCCCTACGGCGGTCGGCGAGGGGGCGGATCAGTTCGGATCGGGATTGATCCGAACGGGGCTCGGGGGCGTAGGAACTAGGCCGGCGAGGCTGCCCGCAGGCGAGCCAGCGCGGCGGCGATCCGCGCAACGCCCTCGCCGGCCTGGTCGGCCGGGACGGGCGCGAAGGAGAGGCGCAGGCTGTTCTGCCCACCCTCGATCATGAAGTCGGGGCCGGCGACGAAGGAGACGCCGTCGGCTTTCGCCTCGTTCAGCAGGGCGACCGTGTCGGTCCCCTCGGCGAGGTCGAGCCAGAGGAAGTAGCCGCCGGCCGGGACGACGAACTCGGCCTCGGGCAGCTGCTCGCGCAGGGCGGCGACCAGCGCGTCGCAGCGCGCCGTCAGCTCGCCTTTGACGAAGGCGATGTTGCGGTCGAGCTCGCCCGAGCGACAGAGATCGAGGACGATCGACTCGGCCAGCATGTTGGGCGAGATGTAGGTCTCGTTGGCGCGTTTGGCGAGTTTCTTGATCTCGCCCTCGGGCCCGGCGAGGTAGCCGACCCGGATGCCGGGGCTGACCGTCTTCGAGAAGGAGGAGGCGTGGACGACGCGGTCGGCCTGGTCGAGCGAGAGCATCGTCTCCAGCGGCTCGCCCTCGAAGGGGAGCTCGCGGTAGGGGTCGTCCTCGAAGATCCAGAAGCCGTGCTTGTCGGCCAGCTCGACCAGCCGCCGGCGCTTCTCGGCGGAGAGCGTGCAGCCGGCCGGGTTGTGCGAGTTGGGGATGATGTGGGCGAGCCGGATCGGCCCCTCGGCGAGCGCCGCTTCGAGCGCGTCGACGTCGAGGCCGTCGGCCTCCAGCGGCACCGGCACCAGCTCGACCCCGAGCCGCTGCAGGAGCAGCAGCGTGCGGTCGTAGGTCGGCTGCTCGACGACCACCCGGTCGCCGGCGGAGAGCAGGTGCTCGAAGAGCATCGCCCCCGCCTCGAGTGAGCCGTTGGCGATCATCACCTGGGCGGGATCGAGGTCCCCGTGGCGCTCCGCCACCCACTGGCAGAGCCCCGGGTGGCCGATCCCGACCCCGTAGGAGAGGGCCGTTTCCCAGTCCTCGGCGAGCGCCCGCGCCGCCGCCTCCCGCACCGCTTCGTGGGGCAGGATGTCGGCGCTCGGAGCACCGCGCGCAAAGGAAATCGTCGAACCGGCCATCGCCCCCGACACTAGCAACGGCTTTGCCCCAACGCGCCGTGGTCGATCCGTCATTTGGGGGTCCCTGAGACCCACAAGTGACGGATCGATTCTCGAACCCCGCCTATACTCGCGCCGCATGGCGGCCTCGCCCGGCTTTCGCATCGGCGCCACGGCGCTTCTCGCAGCGCTGGCGGCCGTGCTCGGCGTCGTCCTGCTCACCAGCTCTTGGAGCGACGCGGCCGACCGCTACAAGCCGCCACGGGTCGACCAGTCCCAGATGCTCCTGCGCCTGCCCGACCTGCCGCCCGGTTACGGCAACGGTTACCTCGGCGAGGGGCGGGGAGGAGACGGCCTGCTCTGCACGGAGTTCAGCGAACCGGAGGCCCAGCACGGCCCGTTGGTCGAGTTCGTGCGCAGGTACCGCCCCCGGGGCTGCATCGCCGCCTACGGGAGCCGTTTCACGATCCCGGAGCAGGAGGAGGTCGCGCCGGCCGTCTTCAGTGGCGTGACGGCGCTGGGCAGCGCCGCGGCCGCCAAGGACGCTTGGAGGCTGATCCCGGCAATGCTCGGCCGCGTCCTCACCGGCGTCCCACCGAAGAAGGTGGCAACGGACCTCCGGGTCGGCTCGCGGACGCAGCTCTTCCACACCGGCCGCGCCTGGTATCCCTACGCGCTCCGCGGCCTGCACAAGGCCTCGTTCCTCGCCTGGCGCAGCGGCAGCACGGTGGCGGTCGTCGTGGCCATGGGCGGCTCGGTCGCGACCAACGATCGCGCGGTCGCCGAACTGGCGCCGCGCCAGCAGGAGCACATCCTCGGACCTACCCCCTACACGAAGGCTGAACGCTCCGATGCCGAGGTCGGGCTTGACGATCCGGCGATCGACCTGCCCGTCTACTGGCTCGGCCGTGTATTCGAGCCCGGCGGCGGTCTGCCCTCGACCGAGCTGTACGAGTCGGGCTATCGCGGCAAACCGATCCCCGAAGAAACCTCGGGTGGCTTCGCCGAAGGGCCGTACGCGCCGCTTCAAGCCAACTACGGAAGCATTCGCCTGGCGACCTGGACGCCGCAGACCTGGCGCGTCTTCGCCGGCTCGAAGACCGGCAGGGCGATCACCTCCTGGAAGTGCACCCAGACCCGCACCGTGCCGATTCCCGGCGGCAGCGCGAAGATCTTCGGCGGCTACAAGAAGAACTACGCGCGCTGTCCCAAGAAGGTGCCGCAGGCCTTTACCGCCTGGGTCGACGTCGCCGGGGTGAAAATCACCGTCAACGCACCCCCCGCGCCCGACTTCATCGAAACGGTCAACCCCTACGGCTCGTTCGCGGGGATGGAAGCGATCGTCAGCGCGCTGGTGGAACGGCCGAAGCCGGTCTACTGAGCGTTCGCCGCTAGAGCGACTTGAGGACTTCGGCCGCGATCGCCGCGGTCTCGGTCGGGCTTTCGCCGACCCGCACGCCCTTCGCCTCGAGCGCCTCTTTCTTCGCCGCGGCGGTGCCGGAGGAGCCGGAGATGATCGCCCCGGCGTGGCCCATCTGCTTGCCGGGCGGGGCGGTGAAGCCGGCGATGTAGGCGACCACCGGCTTCGAGACCTCGGCGGCGATGAACTCGGCGGCGCGCTCCTCGGCGTCGCCGCCGATCTCGCCGACCATCACGATCATCTCGGTCTCGGGGTCGGCCTCGTAGAGCTTGAGGATGTCGATGAAGTCGGAGCCGACGATCGGGTCGCCGCCGATCCCGACGATCGAGGAGTTGCCGGTCCCGGCCTGTTTCAGCTCGTTGCCGATCTGGTAGGTCAGGGTGCCGCTCTTGGAGACGACGCCGATCGGGCCCGGGTCGAAGAACTGGGCGGGGATGATGCCGACGTTGGCCTTGCCGGGCGAGAGCACGCCGGGGCAGTTCGGCCCGATCAGCCGCACCCCGGCCTCCTTCGCCTTCCAGTAGGTCTTCAGCATGTCGAGCACCGGGATCCCCTCGGTGATCGCGATCACCGTCTCGACCCCGGACTCGATCGCCTCGTCGATCGCCGGGGCGGCGAAGCGGGCGGGGACGAAGATCATCGAGGTGTTGGCGCCGGCCTCGGTCACCGCCTCCTTGATCGTGTCGTAGACCGGCACGCCCTCGACGTCCTGACCGCCCTTGCCGGGGGTGACGCCGGCGACCAGGTCGGTCCCGTAAGCCTTGTTTCGCAGCCCGTGGAAGGAGCCCTCGCGGCCGGTCAGGCCGGAGACGGCGAGCTTCGTGTTGCCGTCGACGATGATGCTCACGAGGCGCCCCCCGCGAGCTCGACGACGCGGCGCGCCGCGTCGAGCATCGTCTTCTCCTGGTGCAGGTTGGGAAGGTCGGCCTCGGCGAGGATCTTCAGGCCCTCCTCCGAGTTGGTGCCGTCGAGGCGGACGACCAGCGGCAGCTCGAGGTTGATCTCGCTGGAGGCGGTGACGATGCCCTTGGCGATCTCGTCGCAGCGGGTGATGCCGCCGAAGATGTTGAAGAGGATCGCCGTCACCTTGGCGTCGGATTTGATGACTTCCAGCGCATTGACGATCGCCTCGGCTTTGGAGCCGCCGCCGGCGTCGAGGAAGTTGGCGGGGGCGCCACCGGCCTGCGCGACCACGTCGAGGGTCGACATGCAGAGCCCGGCGCCGTTGGCGAGGATGCCGACGTTGCCGTCGAGTTTCACGTAGGTGAGGCCCTTTTCCTTCGCCATCTGCTCCTGCGGGTCGTCGACCGTGTCGGCGATCTCGGCCAGGTCCTGGTGGCGGAAGAGGGAGTTGCCGTCGATCGTAACCTTGGCGTCTAGGGCGACCACGTCGCGGTCGGCGGTGACGATCAGCGGGTTGACCTCGATCAGAGTGGCGTCCTCCTCGCTGGCGACCTCGGCCAGCTTGACCAGGACGTCAGCCGCTTCGTCGAGCGCGTCCTCGGCCAGCCCGGCGGCGGCGACGATCGGCCGCGCCGCGGCGGCGTCGAACTCCGTGGTCGGGTCGATGTGGGCCTTGACCAGGGCGTCGGGATCCTCGGCGGCGACCGCCTCGATGTCCATCCCGCCCTTGGCGGAGACCATCGCCAGCAGCTTCTTCTCGCCACGGTCGAGGATCACCGAGGCGTAGTACTCCTCGGCGATGTCCGAGCCGCCCTCGATCCAGACCTGGTCGACCCGGAAGGGGCCCTCGCCATGGGGGCCGACGATGTCCATGCCGATGATCGCGCCGGCGAACTCGCGCGCCTCCTCGGCGTCCTTGGCGATCTTGATCCCGCCGGCCTTGCCGCGCCCGCCGATCAGGACCTGGGCCTTGATCGCACACGGGTAGCCGATCTTCTCGGCGGCGGCGACGGCATCCTCGACCGTGTTGGCGACCTCGCCACTGGGCACGGAGATGCCGTGCTTGGCGAAGAGCTGCTTTCCCTGATACTCGAGGAGGTCCATAGAAGAGGGCGCCGAGGCGCGGCCGGGGACCCTATCCAAGTGGGCCGCGCGATGCCGGCGGGGATAGGTGAAACCCCCAAGCGGGGGGCCAGTGACATAATGCCGCGCTGCCCCATGGCCCTTCCCAGTCTCAAAACCATCAATTGGGTTACCACCGATTGCTACGGCACTCTCATCGATTGGGAGAAAGGCATCATCGATGCCTGTAAGAAAGAGGCGTCGAAAGACGGCTTCTCCTTCGACGAGGGTCCGTTCCTCGAGCGCTTCATGGAAATCCAGGCCGAAATCATGGCCGGCTCCTACGAGCTCTACGCCGAGGTGCTGCGCCGCACGATCGTCAAAGTCGCCGGCGAGCTGGGCTGGGAGGTGGAGCCCTCGCGGGCCCAGTTCCTGCCCAACAGCGTCGCCTACTGGCTGCCCTTCCGCGAGGCCAACGCGGCGATGGACCGGCTCGGCAAAAAGTACGAGATCGGGATCATCTCCAACATCGACGACAAACTGCTCGGGGTCTCGCGCCGCCACCTGCGGACCGAACTCGACCTCGTCGTCACCGCCCAGCAGGTGCGCAGCTACAAGCCGGACCCCGTCCACTTCAAAGAGTGCGCGCGGCGGATCGGCGGCAAGAAAGGCTGGCTCCACATCGGCTGCGACTACACCACCGATGTCGCTCCGTGCCTGAAAATGAACGTGCCGGTGATCTGGGTCAACCGCCATGGCGAGAAACTCGAAGGGCGCAAAGCTCCCTCCGCCACGGTCAAAAACTTCCGCGACGCGGCGAAAAAACTCGGCGCCGGCTGAGCGCCCGTCCTCACCGTTTTCTAGCGTTCAGGCCGCAACTCCGGCAGGAGGCGCAGGTTTTGCGTCGTAGGTCGCCCTGATGCTCCTATGAATAGGCTCGCCCACCCAAGCACCCAGATGCGTGCCCTCGCCGGCGCGCGGCTGCTGTTCGCGGCCAGCCTGCTGACCCTGCTCGGCGCGCTCGTCTTCGCCGGGGCCCAGGGCGCCAGCGCCGCGCCCCAGAAGGGCAAGACGAAGAACACCCTGCTGCCGGAAGGCCAGAAACCGAACTTCGTCGTGATCCAGACCGACGACCAGACGATCGACAGCCTCTACGCGACCTTCACCCCGCCCGGCGGCCAGCCGGTCCAGGTGATGCCGAACACGCTGGCGCTGATCGGGGAAAAAGGGGTTTCGCTGACCCGCTACTACGTCTCCTACCCGCTCTGCTGCCCCTCGCGGGTCAGCCTGCTGACCGGCCGCTACGCCCACAACCACAACGTGCGCGGCAACGTCCAGCCCAACGGCGGCTACTTCGGCTTCTCCTACCGCGGCGCCAACTCGAACAACATCGCGACCTGGCTGCAGGGCGCCGGCTACCGCACGGTCCACATCGGCAAGTTCCTCAACGGCTACGGCGACGAGCCCTACGACAACGGGACCACGGTGCCGCCGGGCTGGAGCGCCTGGCACACGACGCTGAAAGCGGACACCAACCACTACTTCTACGGCTACCAGCTGAACAACAACGGCGTCGTCGAGGGGCCCTACGGCGACTCGGGCAGCTGGGAGACCCGCGAATACGGCGAAGAATCGCGTGACGACTTCGGCTGCCCGCTGGCGCCGCTGAACGGGCGCCCCTGCCTGTACGAGACCGACGTCTTCAACCGCATCGCCTCCGAAGAGCTGCTCGGCACGCCCCCCGGCACGCCCTTCTACCTGCAGCTCGACTACACCGCTCCGCACGGCGATTACCGCCGCCCGGCCGGCCCGGAGCCGGCCCCCCGCCACTACAACTCCTTCGCCGGCGCCCGCCTCCCGCACAGCCGCCAGCAGGGCGTCAACGAGGGCAACGTCGCCGACAAGCCCCGCTTCATCCGCGAAGCCGCCTTCCTCTCGCCGACCGAGCTGCACACCTACCGCGTCTACTACGAGAAGCAGCTGGAGTCGCTGCGCTCGATCGACGAGGGCGTCAAACAGGTGGTCGACACGCTCGGCGCGATGGGCCAGCTGCGCAACACCTACATCATCTTCACCTCCGACAACGGCTTCTTCTTCGGCGAGCACCGCCTCACCGGCGGCAAGTTCATCGCCTACGAGCCGGCCACCCACCTGCCGTTCCTGATGCGCGGCCCGGGGATCAAGCCGGGCACGACCACCGGCGAGCTGGCGATGAACATCGACGTCGCGCCGACGATCCTCGAACTCGCCGGGGTAACGGCGACCAAGAGCGTCGATGGACGCTCCCTGGTGCCCTACGTGACCGACACCACCCTGCGCAGCCGCCGGCCGCTGCTCTTCGAGTCCTTCGTCGAGACCAACGACGTCAACGCCAACGGCCAGGAACCGGCGGAAACCGCGAGGTCGAGCGCAGCCACCAGCTCCCAGAGCGAGGCCACCGCCTCGATCGTCGCCCCGCCCAAGGACTACGTCGGAATCCGCTACGGCGCCTGGAAGTACATCGAGTGGCCCTCGGGCGAGAAAGAGCTCTACGACATCACCAAAGATCAGTACGAGCTCAACAACCTCGCCCGCGACAAGAACTACGCCCCGATCCGCAACTTCCTCCGCAGCCACCTCTTCGAGCTGAAGGACTGCTCCGGCCGCACCTGCCGCGAAAACCTGCCCACGCTGCCGCTGACCAAGAAACAGCAGCTGGAGGTCAAACGGCAGAAAGAAAAAGAACAGCGCGAACGCGAACAGCGGCAAAAAGAACGCGAACAGAAACAGAAAAACCAGAAATAGGTCTTCCTGTAGGGGGAGGGGATGTACCCCCTCTCTCAACTTTTTTGAGAGTCGCGCTCCGCCCGTCCGAGTTTGTTCTAGAGCAAAAAAGTACAAGCCGTTCGGGGGTACATCCCCTCCCCCGCGACAGCAGCAGCCACTCCGGCTGGTATCCCTGCTTCTTTCTTAAGCTGAAGAAAGCCGGCGAGCGCCGGGGCTTCCTCGCGACCATCGAGTACAGGCCTATCTTCGGCGCGGTTCGAGTGGAGGGGTCGGGGTGCCCCTGAAGCGTCTTGTGTTTTTTTGCTTCAGCGCGTCGAGGCGTAAAGCCGCCGCTCGCCCCACAAAAAAACTA
>JAWVEZ010000226.1:0-7260 GCA_033856455.1 Solirubrobacterales bacterium
GCGAGCGCGGCCGGGGGCCCAAGCCTCGCCTTCGTCGAATGGTCCGCAGCGCCGCCGATGACGCGGCTGGCGACGGTCGCGGCAGACGGCTCGGGGCGCAGGATCCTGCCGCTTTTCGGGGTGCAGCCGACGCCGTTCGAGGGGCCGGCCTTCTCGGCGGACGGGTCGACGCTCGTCTTCAGCGGCTATCCGGTCGACGCCAAGGGTGAGCTTCGCGAATCACGGCCGCGACTCTTTGCCGTCGGCGCCGAAGGGGGGACGCCGCGGCCGCTGCCTGGAACCGTCGGTGGTTCGCGCCCGGTGCTTAGTCCCGACGGCGACATCGTCGCTTTCAAGCGCGCCCGGCTGAACTACCGCTTCGACCCCAGGAACCCGGGCGCCTTCGGGTACTACTCGAGCGCAACCACCTGGACGGTCCCGTTGGCCGGCGGCAAGCCGCGGCGGCTGACGCCCTGGCTGAGCGGGCTTTCGATGATCCCGGCGGCGTTTTCCCCAGACGGCTCGACCCTGCTCCTCGAACGCGATCGCGAACCGGGCTGGGCGCCGGAAATCATCGCGCGCCCGCTCGGCGGTGGACCGCTGCGGCTGATCTCCCGCCGAGCCGAGGAGCCCGCCTTCTCGCCCGACGGCGCCTGGATCGCGTTGATCGACTACCGCGACGGGCTGACGGTCAGGGCGGGCGAAGCGCGGGCCGCGGTTGGCGAGCTCTACCTAGTCCGCGCCGACGGCACCGGCGGTCGGCGCCTGACCAGGACCCCGGCCGCGCAGGAGTCGCAGCCGAGCTGGAGCCCGGGTGGCGCGCGGATCGCCTTCCTGCGCACCCCCGGTTCCGGCGGCCTCGGCTTCGGTGCGACGCTGATGCAGGCGAACGCGGATGGCTTCTGCGCGCGCCGTGTCACCGGCGGCAAGGGGCGCGGGGCGGCTGCTCTCTACGGGCCGGTCTGGCAGCCTGGGGCGGGTCGGGAAGCTACGGTGCTCCCGTGCTGATCGTTCTCGTCATCCTGCTCGCGATGCTCGTCGGCGCCCCCGTCGTCAGCGCCGAGGTGGCGCCCGGGCCACATCTGGCCTCGATCGAGCTGATCGAGCGCAAGGGCTACGCTCCGAACCTGGACCCGGAGCCATCGGTGGCGCTGGCCGTCATCGATCCCTCGACCGGTCGGGAAAAGCTGTACCTACGCGGGAAAATCGACGAGCGCAAGCGGGTCGTGCCGGCTCCCTTCGGCACTCCTTCCTGGGCGGCCGACGGCGGCCTGATCGCCTTCACCGGGTTCGACGGCAACGCCCTCAAGGACCGGATCTATGTAGTCGCCCCAGATGGCACCAATCTACGGCCGCTGCCGCGAACGCAAAACGGATCGGACCCGGTTCTCTCGCCGGACGGACACTTGCTCGCCTTCACCCGCTCGCGCTACCGGTCCCACATCAACAAGAACTTCTTCAAAGACTTCAAAGGCGAACCGGTCAGGGTCTACTCGAGCAAGACCACCTGGATCGTCGACCTCGCCGGCGGAAAGCCGCGCCGTCTCACTCCCTGGCGCAACGGCCTCTACAACACGCCGACCTCCTTTTCCCCGGACGGCACCGGATTGTTGCTGACCAAGGAAGACGACAGGCTCGACGGCGTTCGGGTGATGCGGATGAGCTTGGCCGACGGCGCGACCAACGAGGTGCTGAAAGGGGCCGTGGAAGCCAAGTACTCCCCTGACGGCTCGCGCATCGCCTTCGTCGGTTACCTGCACCGCGACATTGTCAAGGCGGAAGAGAACCACGATTACCTCGCCTCGGAGCTGTACGTGGCGGCAGCCAACGGCACGGGAGTACGGCGCCTCAGTCGCAGCAAGGGGGTGCTCGAGTCGTCTCCGAGCTGGGACCCGTCGGGCCAGCGGCTCGCCTACGTCCAGCTCAAAGGGGACACCTCGTTCCTGGCCGGGCTGAGCAACCTGTTCCCCACCGGCAACGCGCTGATGCAGGTGAACGCCGACGGGACCTGCCGCAAGAAGATCGCCTCGCGGCCGTCAACCGCTTTCTACGGTGTTGCCTGGCAGCCGGGCGTGGGCCGCGAGGCGGGACCAATCATCTGCTGAGCAAATAGTGCAAGATCTCCCGCGTGCTGGGGAGACGAATCGGATTGGGTCTGGTGCTGATCGCGCTGGTCGCGGGGGTCGGTGATGCGGCCGCAGCGGCGCCGGCGGGACCGCGGCTTGCGGTCGCCCAAGTGGGACCAAGCTTCTTGGGCGCGAAGGTGATCACCGTCGGGCCGACTGGAGCCGATCGGCGGATCTTGGCGGGCGGGAGCTTCAAGCGGCCCCCCATGCCCGTGGGAAGGGTCGCCTGGTCACCCGATGGGTCACGCCTGGTCTTCGCCGCGATGACCCGCCCGCCCGCCCGATTCCCCATTCTCAAACAGCTCTTCCTGCTCGCGGCCGACGGGGGTAAGCCCCGGCCTCTGAAGGGGACCGAGGGCGGAGTCAGCGCGGTCTTCTCTCCCGACGGTCAGGTGATCGCCTTCGGCAAGGAAAGAGCCGTCTTTAAACGGAGGGGAGACCGCCTCCAGTTCTACAGCAGCACTTCGATATGGCTCTTCGACATCCAAAGCGGGAAGAGCCGGCAGCTCACCCCTTGGCGCAACGGCCTGAGACAAGAGCCGAGCTCGTTCTCGCCTGACGGCTCGGTAATTGCTTCTACCCGAACCATCGACGAACAGCGGCCGGAAGCGATCGCGGTCAAGCTCGACGCCACCGGTTCCTCGGCGCTGGTTCCCGGTAGTGCCGAAGACCCGGTTTTCTCGCCCGACGGGAGCCGGATTGCCTTCCTACGAGGTCCCCAGCGCGGCTTCGGAAAGAGGGGGGATCTCTACACCGCGCGTCCCGGGGGCGAGGACCTGCGCCGCCTTACCAATACCCCGACGCTGAACGAGACTTTTCCGACTTGGGACCCGTCGGGCCTAAGACTTGCCTTTGGGGCGAACGGTGTGATCTCCTCCGTGGACGAGCTGTTCAGCGTGAGCGGCGGTATCCGGGCGATCAACGCCGACGGGACCTGCGCGACCGACCTGCTCGAATATGACGGCGCGTTTCTCGCTGCGCCCGCCTGGCAGCCGGGTCCCGGCCGCGAGGCCGGCCCGATCAGCTGCTGATCGCTGCCGCGACCGCGGCGCTGAGCCGGCGGTGCGCCTCGACATTGGTCGTGCGGTCGGTCTTGAGCTCGACCAGGCCGGTGCCTGCCGCCAGCGCCTCCGGCAGCTCGGCGAGCGCCTCGAGGCGGCGGTGGGGGAGGTCGAACAGCGCCGCCGCCTTGGCGACCGAGACGCCGCGCGGAGTGCCGAGCACCGCCTCGAACTCCTCGCCTCCAAGCGCCGCCTGCTGGGGCAGGAAGTGGAAGATGCCGCCGCCGTCGTTGTCGATCACGACGATCCGCACCGGGGTCTCGACCTCGCGCAGGGCGGCGAGCCCGCCGAGGTCGTGCAGGAGGCCGAGGTCGCCGCTGACGATCGTGGTCGGCCGGCCGCTGGCGTGGGCGGCGCCGATCCCGGAGGAGAGGAGGCCGTCGATCCCGTTCGCCCCGCGGTTGGAGAGGAAGAGCGCGTCGGCCTCGCTGGGCTCCAGGAACGACTCCTGGTCGCGGATCGGCATGCTCGAGGCGGTGTAGACGAGGTCGCCGTCGCGGTGGGCGCGGCCGAGCACCACGTGCAGCGCCGGCTCGGTGATCTCCGCGGATTCGAGCTCGGTGTTGAGCGCCTCACGCGCCGCCTGCTCGGCCTGTAGCCAGGCGATCGGCTCCGGGCGCTCCTCCTTCTCCAGCCGCGCCGCCCAGCCCGCCGCCAGCTCGGTCGGGTCGGCGCGCAGGATCGCCGCCGCGCGGCGGCTCGGCTCGTTCCAGCCACCATCGGGGTCGACGACGATCTGGTCGGCGCCGCTCGCCGCCAGCCAGGCGCGCAGCGGCTTGCTGGTCGGCATCTCGCCGAAGCGCAGGACCAGGTCGGGGACGACCGAGCGGGCGAAGCGCTCGTCACGCAGCAGCTGGTCGTAGGTCGAGATCACCCGCGAGCGGTCGTGCGGGCCGCAGCGCAGCTGCGAGGTCGGCTCGGCGAGGATCGGGAAGCCCGAGGCGCGGGCGAGGTGGGCGAGCGGCTCGCGCAGCTCCGGGTCGAGCTGGCGGCCGGCGACGATCACGCCGGCGATCGCGTCGCCGATGTGTCCGGCCATCTCCTCCAGCAGGAAGGCCGAGGGCTCGCGGTCGACCGAGGTGACAGCGGTCAGCGGGCGGTTGTCGCGCCCGGAGAGCGCCAGCGGCTCGGTCGCGGTCACCGCGCCCTCGACCGCGATCGGGGCCAGGGGCTCGCGCCAGGGCAGGTTGAGGTGGACGGGTCCGGGCCGGATCTCCCCGCGGGCCAGCGAGAGCGACCGGCAGGCGACCGAGCGGTAGTGGAGGAGCCCGTCGTCGTCGGCCGTGTGAGTCCCGACTTCGCAGAACCAGCGCACCGAGTCGCCGAACAGCTTGATCTGGTCGATCGTCTGGCCGGCGCCGATTCCGCGCAGCTCCGGCGGCCGGTCGGCGGTCAGGACGACGAGGGGGATCGCCGATTCGTCGGCCTCGCAGACCGCCGGGTGGTAGTTGGCCGCCGCCGTGCCCGAGGTGCAGAGCAGGGCCACCGGGGCGCCGCTCGCCTGCGCCGCTCCGAGCGCGAAGAACCCGGCCGAGCGCTCGTCGACGATCACCGTCACCTCGATCTTCGGCGCCCGCCAAAGCGCCACCGCCAGCGGCGTCGAGCGCGAGCCGGGGGAGACGACCGCGTGCCGCAATCCGCCGCGTTCGAGCTCCTCGGCAAAGGCCGAAGCGAGGGCGGTGTTGGCGTTGGTCGGGTCCATCCGAGTGGCGTGTCGAGTTTGTTCCGAGGGGTGAAACAAACTCGACATCGAGGCTAGAGGCGGTGGGCCTCCAGGGCATCGTCGTCGATCTCGACGCCCAGTCCCGGTCCGCGCGGCATCTGCAAGACGTCGTCGAACAGCTGGCACTCGACCGCGGCGATCGTCGCCGAGAAGAGGCGCTGGGTGGCGAGCCCGTGGGCCAGCGGTTCGTCGAACGGCCTGTGGACTTCGCCGCGCGCCGCCAGCTCGACCGCGGCGGCGATTCCGACCGGGCCGTCGAGGGCGCTGGAGAGGAAGGTGGGGAGGACCGCGGCGATCTCCTCGGCGGCGGCCACCCCGCCGACCTTGGAGAGCTTGACGCCGACGATCGAGCAGGCGCCCGACTGCTTCGCCCGTTCCGCGTCGATCAGCGTCACCACGCTCTCGTCGGCCGCGATCGGGATCGGGCTCTGCGCCGCGACCGCGGCCAGCTCGTGCATCGTCGCCACCGGCTGCTCGGCGAGCTCGACGTCGAAGGGCTCGATCGCGGCCAGCACGCGCTTGGCCTCCTCGACGCTCCAGGCGCCGTTGGCGTCGACCCGGATCCGCGACATCGGGTCGATCGCCTCGCGCACGGCCCGCACCTGGCCGACGTCGTCGCCCCCCGGGGCGCCGAGCTTCAGCTTGAAGGTCGTGAACCCGGCCGAGGCCCAGCGCTCGGCGTCGGCCGCGACGGCAGCCGGCTCGCCCGAGACGAGGGTCGCGTTGCAGCGCGCGTAGCGCGGCTTTTCGCTCGCCCCCGGCGAGGTGTCCGCCTGCTGGCGCAGGTCGTAGAGCGCGGTGGCGAGCGCGCAGCGCGCCGGCGCCGAGAGCTTTGCGCCGCGGGCTTCGATGGTCGCCTCGTCCGGGCCCCCGGCAGTCGCCTCCTCCAGCTCCCGGACCACCTCGGCCAGCGCCGTTCCGCCCCGCAACGAGAGCGGCACCCCTTCGCCCAGCCCGGCCCGGCCCTCGCCGTCGCGCAGCCGCAGCAGCACCATCTCCCGCTGCGTCAGCGCCCCGCGCGCCGTCACGTAGGGCACCCGGAAGGGCAGCGCGTAGGGAACGACCTCGGCCGCGAGCGTCACTTCAGGTCCCTCACGCCGAGATCAGCAGCCCGATCGTCACCAGGACACTGAAGACGCCGAGCAGTGCCCCGGTCGCGGCCAGCACCCCGTTCAGCGCCGGCCCGTCGGTCCGCGTCCGCATCACCCGGATCGGTTTCACCGCCAGCGGCAGCGCCAGCAGCCCCAGCAGCGGCCACCATTCCGATTCGCCGGCCCAGATCGCGATCGGCAGGACCAGGAACGACCCCAGCACCAGCACCTCGTAGAGCAGCACCGCGTTGGCCCGGCCCATCCGCACCGCCAGCGTGTTCTTGCCGGCCCGGCGGTCGGTTTCGATGTCGCGGGCGTTGTTGACGACGATGATCGCGGTGGCGAGGTAGCCGATCGCGATCGAGAGCCCCAGCGGCAGCGCGTCGAGCTCCTCGAGCTGCACGTAGTAGGAGCCGTTGACGGCGACCAGGCCGAAGAAGAGGAAGACGAAGACCTCGCCGAGCCCGGCGTAGCCGTAGGGCCGCGGCCCGCCCGTGTAGAGGACGCCGGCGGCGATCGAGAGGGCGCCGATCAGGAGGATCACGATCCCGGCGACCGCGGCCAGGTAGATGCCGCAGGCGACGGCGATCGCGAAGGCGATCCAGGTCGCCCGCAGGACCCGCTGCGGGGTGACCAGGCCGGTCGAGGTGACCCGCACCGGCCCGAGCCGGTCGGCGGTGTCGGCGCCCCGCCGCGCGTCCGAGTAGTCGTTGGCGAGGTTGGTCCCGATCTGGATGAAGACCGAGCCGACCAGGGCGGCGAGGAAGGCCCCGACCCGGGGCAGCTCGCCGGCCCACTGCACCGCCGCCGCGGTCCCGACCAGGACCGGCGCCACCGCCGCCGGCAGCGTCCGCGGCCGCGCCGCCATCAGCCAGATCCTCATGGCCGCCGCGGGAACTTCGAGAAGTCGGGCTGGCGGCGCTGCTTGAACGCCTCGCGGCCCTCGGCCGCCTCCTCGTTGCCGTAGAAGAGCAGGTTGGCGTCGTGAGCCAGCTGCTGGATCCCGGCGTAGCCATCCTCGTGGGCGTTGAAGCTGGCCTTGACGAGGCGCAGCGCGAAGGGGGAGAGGGCCAGCATCTCGCGGCACCAGGCGACCGTCTCGCGCTCCAGTTCGCCTACCGGCACGACCGTGTTGACCAGGCCCATCTCCAGGGCCTCCTCGGCGTCGTACTGGCGGCAGAGCATCCAGAACTCCTTCGCCTTCTTGGTCCCGACCAGGTCGCGCAGCAGCGAGGCGCCGTAGCCGCCGTCCCAGGAGCCGACCCGCGGCCCGGTCTGGC